>JBCDIK010000077.1:0-15108 GCA_038749065.1 Pseudomonadota bacterium
CAGGGCGATGCCGGTGCCCGGAACGACCACCCCGGAGCCAAACCCCAGGTAGTTCGACTGGATGAAGGACACCATCATGCCCTCCGCGTCCGCCGCGCACAGATACACGGTGTCGTGCGAGATTGGCAAGGCCTGTGGCGGCACCCGGTTGGCCCGAGGGCCGATGCCTGCGGCGAGCTTCCCCAACATGCCAGGTTCCAGCAGCGCTTCCGGCGCGCAGGTCATGGCCGCAGGATCGGCAAAGTGGTCGAAGGCCGCGCGGATCGCGACCTTCATTGCCTCGATGTGCTGATGTGCGGCCAGCTCGGTGTCCAGCGGTGGCGCCGGCAGGTGCGCGAGAATGCCCAGGGCGATCTGCGCTGCCAGCCCCTGACCGTTTGGCGGCAACTCGTGCAGGATCACGTCCCGGTAGCGCTGCGCGATGGGCGTGACCCAGTCCGCGTGGTGCGCTGCCAGGTCCTGCGCTGTCAGTGCACCGCCCTGCGCTGCCGCGGCGGTCACGATGCGTTCGGCGAGCTCGCCCTCGTAGAGACTGCGCGGGCCCTGCGCTGCGATCGTCCGCAGCGTCTGCGCAAGTTCCGGCCGCCGAAACACTTCGCCGGCTCCCGGTGCCGGCAGGAAGTGCGCGGCAAACCCCGGCTCGGTGTCGAGCTCAGTGGCCGCCGCCTGCCAGAATCGAGCGGTCTCGGGCCCGACGGGAAAGCCCGCGTCCGCATAGCGGATGGCATCCTCGAACAACCGGGCAAAGGGGAGCTTGCCGAAGCGCTGCGACAGTTCGCCCCAGACGCTGACCGCACCGGGCACGGTCACCGAGTCCCAGCCCCGCTGCGGCATGGCACTGCGACCCGCGAAGTACTCCGGCGTCCAGGCCGCGGGGGCCCGGCCCGAGCCATTGAGCCCGTGCAGCCTGTGCCCATCCCAGACCATGGCGAAGGCATCGCTGCCGACACCGTTGTTGTTGGGTTCGACCACCGTCAGCGCGATCGCACTGGCGAGCGCGGCATCCACGGCGTTGCCGCCCGCGCGCAGCGCCGCGATCCCCGCCTGAGTCGCCAGCGGCTGTGACGTGGCGACCATCTGCTGTGCGCACACCGGAGAGCGTCGGGAGGCATAGGGTAGATCGAAGTTCAATGGGCTCGTCCCGCCGTCAAAAACGCTAGAATACGCGTGTCCAGCTGCAGGCCGTATCATGTCATCGAAGGCGTCTTCACAGGGGTCCTCCCAGGACTACGGCGCTGCTGTCGCAGCAGAACTGCTGAAGCAGACACCGGGCGCGGATCAGGCGCTGCTGGTCGCCTTTGCCCAGGAATTCTGGCTGGGCGTGCAGCCGGAGGATCTGGCCCATCGCACCCTCGAGCGGGATGTCGAGCTGACCCGCGATGCATTCATGGCCTTCACCCGCTTCGAGCGCGACCAGCCACAGATCGAGTGGGTGCCAGGCGCGATCGAGGACACGGCGCTGCTGCGGGTGCTGCATCCAGACATGCCTTTCATCACCGACTCGATCCTCATGGCCCTGCAGCGCGCGGATACGTCGCTGCTGTATCTGCACAACGTCACCCTCGCCTTCGAGCGCGATGAGCGCGGACAGCCGCACCGGCTCTCGGCCCTTGACCGGCACAGCGCCAGCGCCGTGCGGGAAACGCTGATCTATGCGGAACTGGCGCCGCTGAGCGATCCACGGCGCCTGGCGATCTCCGAAGACCTGAACAAGACCCTGCATGATGTCCGCCAGGTGGTCGCTGATCATAGCGCCATGCGCGAACGCGCCGAGCAGCTTGCGACGGATATCAGCCAGCGCGGGGGGTCTGACAATATGGAGACCGCCGGCTTCCTGCGCTGGCTGTGCGAAGACCACTTCACCTTTCTCGGTTTCCGCAGCTTCAGCTTCGAGGACGACGCGATCGAGCAGGTCAGCGGAAGCACCCTGGGGATCCTGCGCCTGCGACCGCCGGCGACGCGCCGGCAACTGGCGACACTGCAGCCGAGCACGCGGGAGTTCCTGCTCGAGCCAACCCCACTGAGTTTCTCCAAGGCGGGTACGCCGTCACGCGTACACCGCCCGGCCTATCCCGACTACATCGGCGTGAAACGCTTGAACGCTCAGGGCGAAGTCATTGGCGAAGACGGCTTTCTGGGGTTGTACACCTCACCGGTCTACCGCATGGATCCGGCAACCATTCCCGTGCTGCGGCGCAAGGTCGCCTGGGTGCAGCAGGAAGCCGGGTACCTGCCAGGCAGCCACGACGCGAAAGCCCTGCAGCAGATCCTCAATACCTACCCGCGCGACGAGCTGCTGCAGACGCCGCGCGAGCGCCTGCTGGAGACCGCGACAGCGATCGCGCACATCCACGAGCGGCGCCTGACCCGCGTGTTCCTGTGGCGCGGACGCTACGGGATGTTCTTCAACTGTATGGTGTACCTGCCGCGGGACGCGCTAAGCACCCGCGTCCGCCTGGGTATCCAACAGCTGCTCTGCGACCGGCTGGATGCCCTGGACGTGGAGTTCGAACTGTTCTTCTCCGAGAGCGTGCTGGTGCGGCTGCAGTACATACTGCGGGTGGATCCAAGAGCCAACGTCACCTTCGACCGGGCCGCGCTGGAAGCCGACATCATTGCGCTCGCCAGCGACTGGCGCGGCGAGCTGCGCACGCGCCTGCAGGCCACGCCCGCGGCGGTTCATCGGCTGGCCTTTGCCGACGGCTTTCCGACCGACTACCAGGAGCGCTTTGACCAGCAGGTCGCCAGCTACGACATCGACCAGCTGCTCGCGCTAGCGCCGGAAGGGGACCTGCGCCTGCGGTTCTACCGGGACAGCGGCGAGGACAATGCCCAGGAAGTACAGCTCAAGCTGTTCCGGCAGGGAGATACGCTGCCGCTATCGAAGATCGTGCCGGTCCTCGAGCATTTCGGCTTTGAGGTGCTCACAGAACACCCCTATCGCATCGACTCCGATGACGGCGTCTACAGCATTCAGGACCTCACCCTGCGCAGCCCCACGGCGATCCCGCTCGAGAGTATCGGCGACCTGTTTGAAAACGCTTTCAGTGCGATCTGGCAGGATCGAGCAGAGTCGGATGCGCTGAACGCATTGGTCCTGCTGGAACACCTGGACTGGCAGCAGATTGCCCTGCTGCGCTCCTACGCACGCTACATGAAACAGGCCGCGTTCGGCTTCGAGCAGGCGTTCATCGAGCAGACGCTGCTCAAGCACAGCCCGGCCGCCAAGCTGCTCATCGCCCAGTTCGTGCACCGGCTGCACCCGGAGCAGCAGCAGCCGGACGTGAGCGATTCGTTCATGGCTTATCTGCAGCAGATCGAGCTGCTCAACGAAGACCAGGTGCTGCGACAACTGTACGACCTGGTGCAGGCCACGCTACGTTCGAACTACTTTGCCGAGCGCGCGGACGCGGGATTGCTGGTCCACAAGATCGCCGCGCAAGCGCTCCCGCGACTGCCGCAGCCGCGCCCGCTCTATGAGATCTATACCTACAGCCCGGACTTCGAAGGCGTACATCTACGCTCGAGCCCGGTGGCCCGAGGCGGGATCCGCTGGTCCGATCGCCAGGAGGACTATCGAACGGAAGTCCTCGGCCTGGTCAAAGCGCAGATCGTCAAGAACGCGGTGATCGTCCCCAACGGCGCTAAGGGCGGGTTTGTGGCCAAGCGCGACCTGGGCGCTGACGCGGGGCTTAAGGCTTACCGACGCTTTATCACTGCCGCGCTGTCGCTGACAGACAATCTGCGAGGCGGGCAGATCGAGCCGCCGCCGGGGGTGTTCCGCCGCGATGGCGATGACCCCTACTTCGTCGTGGCCGCAGACAAGGGTACTGCCACGTTTTCCGACACCGCCAACGAGATCGCGTTAGAACAGGGATTCTGGCTGGGCGATGCGTTCGCATCCGGCGGCTCCGTGGGCTACGACCACAAAAAAATGGGCATCACCGCGAAGGGCGCGTGGATCTCCGTTCAGCGGCACTTCCGCACGCTCGGCATCGATCCGCAACGGCAGTCCATTACGGTGGTCGGGATCGGCGACATGGGCGGGGACGTGTTCGGCAATGGCATGTTGCGTTCGAAGGCGCTGAAGCTGGTCGCGGCCTTCAACCACCTGCATATCTTCATCGACCCGGAGCCGGATCCGGCGGTGGCTTTCGCAGAGCGGGAGCGACTGTTCGCCCTGCCCCGCTCCTCCTGGAGCCAGTACGATCAGACGCGCATCTCAGCCGGTGGCGGCGTGTACTCACGCACGCAGAAATCCATCCCGATCAGCGAGCCCATGCAACGCATCTTCGCGATCGAGGCGCAGGAAATGACGGGCGATGAGCTGATCCAGGCGCTGTTGACCGCACCGGTTGATCTGCTCTGGAACGGCGGCATCGGCACCTATGTCAAGGCCCGCTCGGAAGCGCACGCAGACGTGGGAGATCGGACCAACGACGCCCTGCGAATCAACGGCAGCGAACTTCGGGCGAAGGTCGTTGGGGAAGGCGGCAACCTGGGACTCACCCACCTGGGACGGATCGAGTACGCCCAGACCGGCGGCTTGATCAACGCAGACTTCATCGACAACGCCGCCGGCGTGGACTGTAGCGATCATGAGGTGAACCTGAAGATCCTCCTGGGCGAGGCGCTCGCGCAGTCGCAGATCACGACGGCAGAGCGCACGGCGTTGCTGCGCGCGGAAGAAGACGCGATCTCAGAGCTGGTGCTCGCGAACAACTTCGTACAGGCCCGCTGTCTGTCGTTGGCACGCGCCCACGCCAGGGGGCGCGAGGACGAATACAACCGCCTCGCGACGACGCTCGAGGCCCAGCTCGACTTTGATCGGGCGGAAGCAGATTTCCCGGCGGAAGAGATTCTGGAAGAGCGCCGCGGCAGCGCTACTGGCCTGTTTCTACCAGAACTGTCTACCCTGCTCGGCAATGCCAAGCTGTTGCTGAAGCAGCAGCTCGAAACCGAGCAGTTCCAGCCGGAGCCGGAGCTTGCCGCGCTGGCGGCCCGGGAATTTCCACCGGCGCTGGCGGAACGCTTTTCCGAACTCATTCCCAGGCACCGCCTCTATCGCGAAATCGCGATCACGGTCCTCACCAACGACCTCGTCGGCTTCGGCGGTATTACCTTCGTCAGCCGCATCATGGCCTTTGTCGGCTGTGAGGCGCAGGACGCGGTGCGCGCGTATTGGATCTGTGCGCGGGTCTTCCGGTTCCAGGAACGCATCGACTGGATCGACGGTTGCGCGGCAGCTCCCGAGGTTCGGGAAGCGCTCATGCTGGATCTGATTCGGCTGATGCGTCGCAGCGTGCGCTGGCTTATCCGCAGACACCGGGCCAACCTGGAGCCTGCCGCGCTCATCGGTGCCTATGCCCCGGCGGTGCAGGCGCTGCTGACGGGGCCGGGCGCCGGGTTTCTCAGCATCCGCGCCCGCGCTCACCTGAAGGAGACCGCAGCCGCCCTCGGGGAAACCTCGGACGGCCAGCCGCTGCAGGCGGCCGGCTTCGAGCTGTTCGACGCGCTGGCGATCGCCGAGCTCGCCAACCGCAGCGACGCCACCCCGGAGCAGGCCGGCACCGCCTACCGGGAAGTCGGCGAACTGCTGCAGCTTGATGAGCTGGCCGCCTTCCTCGCCGACTATGAGGCTCACGGCCACTGGCGCGCCATGGAGCGCGATGCGCTGCTCGATGACCTGTGCGAGCAACAGCTCACCATCGCCGCCCAGGTGCTTGCCAGCAGCAGCGATGCGCACGGCTGGGTGAGCGCTCACGAGACCCTCATGACCCGCTGGCAGAATACGCTCAGCGTGGTGAGCCTGGCGCCGGATGCGGAGTTTTCCGGCCTGTCCATGACCGTGCGCAAGCTCGTCGACCTGCTCGGTACCTATGCGAGCTGACTTGCCCCTGCCATGATGGGGCTGTGCGGGCAGCGCGTCCTGCCCCTGACCAAGGAGAATCCCTGTGACCCAACTGAATCTGAGCAACGATGAACTGCTGTCGACCACGCGCGCCGTGCGCAAACGACTCGACTTCACCCGCGAGGTGCCGCGCGAGCTCCTGATCGAATGCCTGGAGCTTGGGCTGCAGGCGCCAAGCGGCTCCAACGCGCAGACCTGGCAGTTCATGTTCGTGCAGGACAGAGCCAAGATCGCCGCCATCGGCGAACTCTACCGGCAGGCGTTCGCCGGCTATGCGGAGAGTGAGATGGCTGCCGGTCGCCAGCACGCCGATGACGAGGCCATGCACGCGGTCGCGCAGCGGGTGCAGACCTCCGCGCAGTACCTGGCCGACCATATGCACGAAGTGCCGGCAATGCTGATCCCCTGCTACCTGGGTCGGCTCGAGGCGGTCCCGAGCGAAGCCATGAACATGAGCCAGTCCAGCATGCTGGGCTCAGTGATTCCCGCGGCCTGGAGCTTCATGCTCGCCGCCCGGGCGCGTGGCCTGGGCACCTGCTGGACCACACTGCACCTGAATCACGAGCGCGCCATCGCGGAAATCCTGGGCATTCCCTACGAAGAGGTGACCCAGATCGCGCTGATTCCGATTGCCTACACCAAGGGCACGGACTTCAAGCCCGGTGCCCGCAAGGCGCTGGAGACGGTGACCCACTTCGACAGATGGTAGCGCGCTGGCGGAGCCAGCGCGTACGCTAGCTTCGCTAGCGTCACATCCAGTGATTTGGGTAGGGGGTGCTGGCGGAGTCAGCGCCTCAGCTAGCGCCCAGCGGTACCGACGACGTCGGACAGCCCCGGCACGTAGTCCGCGCCGTGCAGCACCTGCACACTGCTGCCGGAAAAGTCATCTCCGATCGGCTGATAGGCCCCACCGAGACAGCGGCTGAGGAACCCTTCCGTGGTGGCAAAGAAGGACATCCGGTTCTCCGGTCGCGCAAAACCGTGGCCTTCATCGGGATAGTTGAGGTACGTCACCGGCAGCGAGCGCTCGGCCATCGCATCGACTAGCTGGTCGCTCTCGAGTTTGGTCACCCGGGGATCGTTCTCTCCCTGGCCGATCAACAACGGCACGCTGATCTGGTCAACTCGTGTGATCGGTGACCGCAACAGCATGTCATCGCGATCCTGCTCGACCTCGGGATTGCCGACGAACTTGAACCAGCTGTTGGCCAGAAACGGTGCCCAGTAGGCGGGGAAACTCTCCACCAGCGTGACGAGGCTGGAGGGGCCAACGATGTCGACACCACAGGCGAACTGCTTCGGCGTAAAGCTCACCCCAACCAGGGTCGCGTAGCCCCCATAGGAACCACCCATGATAGCGACCCGATCCTCCCGAGCGATGCCCTGCCCCACGGCCCAGCTCACTGCGTCGATCAGGTCATCGTGCATCTTGCCGGCGAACTCGCCCACGGCGGCGTTGGTGAAGGACTTGCCGAATCCGGTGGACCCACGATAGTTCACGCTCAGAACGGCGTAACCGCGATTGGCCAGCCACTGATGGATGGAGTTGTAGCCATAGCTGTCCCGAGCCCAGGGCCCGCCGTGCACGTACAGCACCATAGGCAAAGGCGCGGCCGGCACCCCGTCGCCATCTGGATCGGCATTGGTCGGCAGAGTCAGATAGGACACCAGCGACAGTCCGTCGCGGGCTTCGATGATGCGCGGATGCATCCGCGCGAGGGTGGCGCCCGCGAGTGCCGGCCGCACGTCAAAGAGCTTCGTCAGAGCCGCATCGGCCAGGTCATAACGATAGTAGGCGAGCGGCGCGACTGAGGCGTCGGCTGCGAGGATCAGCGTTTGCGCATCCGCGGTCATTGAGACGATGCTGAGTGCCCCTTCGACCTCGCGATCGATCGCCTGCAGGGCGCGCTCCATGCCGGGCTCAAGGCCCGTCCAGCGCACTTTCTCAAACTCTGCCGCGTAGGCCAGCGGCACCTTGCTTTGCGGGTGCTGCAGAAAGCGCTCAATATCCGCTCGGTCATCGCTCGCCAGCACCTCGAGGCTGCCGCTGGCCAGATCGAGGATGGTCACCGCAGTGGTGTCGCGATCCCGGCTGTCGAGCAGATAGACCCGCTCGTTGGCGGCGTCGAAGCCGATGGGAAACGTCTTAAGAACATCTTCTGCGGGCAGCTCGAGCAGCGGCGCCCAGCGTTCGCCATCGAAGTGTTCCCAGGCAGCGCCACCACCGGGCAGCTCCCGGGTACCGATCCTTGGCCGGAGCAGGTTATCGGTAACGACGCTGCCGTAACCGGGATTCTCGAACACGAGCTCGCGCTCGCCGGTGGCCAGGTCGATGAGGTAGTAGTCGCTGATCGCCCGCTTGCGCTCATTCAGCCCGACGAGCACCTTGCCGGGCACCGCGCGGCTCAAGCCCTCGAAGGTGGCACGCACATCGTCAGCGACCGGCGTTAAGTCGCGTACCGCTTCGCTGCCGTCGGCGCGGACCGCGTACACATGGTTGTTCTCATTACCGCCCTGGTCCTGCAGATACAGGACATAGCGGCCATCCGTTGACCAGAAATGGGCGCGGATGCCCCGCACCCGATCGTCGGTCACCGGGCGCGCGGCGGCCGGATCCGTTGCCGGGGCTACGAAGACGTTGAGCACGCCCTCATCGGGGGCCAGCCAGCTCAGATAGCGGCCGTCGGGACTGATCCGGGCCTGGGTCCGCTCGGGATTCCCGAAGATGAGCGAGCGCTCCAGCAGGCTCGCCACCGCTGCCGGGGCGGCGTCTGGGCCCACTTCCGGGTCGGCCGTGCTGGTGCTTTCGCAGCCTGCCAGGCCGGTCATCAGCGCCACGACCAGCGGCCACCACGAGTGGCGGCTCGCGCCCTGGGCGGTCCGCCGCGTTGAGGATTGACCGAATCTCTTTATCATGGGGACTGACAGAAGCTTGCGCATAACTCACTAACCGGGGCGCATTCGCGCGATGCGCGCATCCTCCCCCGACCGACAAGCGCAGACAAGCACCCCTGATGCGCGAAAAGATGCGCGAAAATCGAAATCGTCCGACGTGAAAAGGCTGCCAGCATGACCTTGCCAACCCTCAGCAGAATGCGAGCCGCGGACCGCACCATCCAGGGGTCCGCCGCCCTGCTCTTGCTCGCACTCGGCCTGGTCCTTCCGGGGTCCGCAGCGCAGGCCCACCACGCGTTCGGCGCTGAGTTCGATCCCAATCGTCCCCTGGTGCTCAAGGGGCCCGTGACTAAAGTGGAATGGGTGAACCCGCACGCCTGGATCCACCTCGCGGTGACTTTAGAAGATGGCAGCCAGGAAAACTGGATGGTTGAGGGCGGCACCCCGAACACGCTCCTGCGCCGTGGCCTCAACAAGCGCTCGCTCACGCCAGGCACGCAGATCGTGGTGGACGGCTATCAGGCCAAGGACCGCTCGAATCGCGCCAACGGGCGCAACATCACCTTCACCGACGGGCGCAAGATCTTCATGGGCTCCTCCGGGACCGGCGCGCCACGCGACGGGCGCGATCCCACGGAGCGCTGAGACCCCGCCCGGCTGGGCTATGCGTAGCCGCCCAGCAGCTTCTTGAAGGTTCGGCACAGCCCGATCAGGGCGCCGGCAGTCAACGCGACATCTGCGTCAAGGCGCGCAAGCGGATCTTCATCTGGCAGGTCGTCCATGCCGTCCGTGTCCAGGAGCTTCAGCTTGCGCACGACCGCGTCGCGATCAACCACGCAGCCGATCACCCCGTTCATCTCCATACCCAGGCGATCGAGCACGAGCCCCGCCTGCACGTGCTTGCGCACCTGCGGATCACCCAGGTCCATATCCAGCCAGCTGACGCTCGAGCGCCCATTGGCGGGATCCTGCATCCGACACTCCCGGGCCAACGCTAGCTCCGTCGGGCCCTTGCCCAGAAACACGTTCAAGAGCAGCTCCCCAAGGGGTCGTTTGAAGGCCAGCGGTGTCGCCTCGCAGGAGCCTGCAGCGGCGCGAAGCTGATCGAGAAACAGCTCGGCCACGGAGTCACTTGCGGTGTCGATCGCCAGCAAGCGCTCGGACTTGAGGTACAGACCGCGCACCCGGTCGGACTTGAGCAACGCCTTCGGCAACAGCGTATCGTAGACGTCTTCTTTCAGATCGCGCTTTTCCTTGCGCCCTGGCGCCCGTCCAGCCCGGGCCTGGAACTGCTCGATGCGCTCCGCGAGGGCTTCGTTAACCGCGGCCGGCGGTAGCACCCGCGTCTGGTGGCGCAACTGCATCAGGTCCGCGCCCGCTACCCGCCGTGCGAGCACAGGGTCACTGCGCCCCTCGATCGCCGGTTCCGGTGATTCCCAGCCCGCGCTGCGCTCGGACAGCGAGCCACAGGGCTCGAAGCGCTCATGGTCGAGCACCGTTGCCAGCGCGGCTTCGCTCTCCGGCCAACTGCTGTGAATGCGGTAAAAACGGGCGTTTCGGAACACGGGACTAAAGGCTCTCGGCGCAGAGGGCCGCACATCTTACGGATCGCCCCAGACCTCCGCCAGCCGGCGATCACGCCCGCAACTCCTGCGGTAGTACTTGTACCGCAGCGGATTCTCCAGGTAGTAGTCCTGGTGGTACGCCTCTGCCTCGGAGAAACCCGAGGCAGGCAGGTCGAGCACGCGGGTGACAACGGGTGCCGGGGCAAAGCGCCCGGAAAGTTGCTCAAGGGAAGCGAGCGCGGCGTCGCGCTGCGCGGCATCGGCCACGAAAATGGCAGTCCGATAGCTGTCGCCGCGATCGCAGAACTGGCCCCCGTCATCGAGGGAGTCGATGTTGCGCCAGAAGATCGCGAGCAGCGCCTCGTAGCTCACGACCTTCGGGTCGTAGCTCACCTGGACCACCTCCAGGTGCCCGGTACCGCCAGCGGTGACGGCCCGGTAGGACGGATTCGGCTGCGCGCCCCCGGCAAAGCCGGAGCGGGTGTCGAGGACGCCCGGCTGCTTGTCGAACGGCGGCTCCATACACCAGAAACAACCGCCCGCGAACACCGCGGTCCGGTAGCCGGCGGGCAACTCCTGGGTGGAAGGCGTTGCGACCGGCTCCGCCGAGCAGCCGACCAGCAGCCACACCGCAGCGCTCGCAATCAGCCTACGCATGCGCGCCCGGTGTCGGCAGCTCAGTCACCGGCATGGACTCCGGTTCCAGCCCGAGCACGATCAGCACCTTGGACATGCCGTGATACAGCGCCACGCCCAGCAGCAGTTCCATGATTTGCTCATCGGAAAACGCTTCACGAAGTGCGACCTGCTCGCTGGCCGTGGGCGGCGCCGGCAGATTCAGGAAGGCATCCGCCAGCTTGAGCGCGGCGACCTGCTCAGCGGGTAGGTGCGCTTCGTAGCCGTCCTCGATCTTGCCGGCCGTTGCCTCATCCAGCCCCGCTGCACGAGCGGAGTCAAATCGGACCTGGCGTCAGAACCCGCACTCAGTGGTTCGGGCGTTACGCAACCGGGTCATCTCCTTGAGCATCGGGCTGGTCCGCGGGCTCTGCCAGTACTCGCCGTAGAGCGCGGAGAAGTGGCCCATGACGTCAGCCACGTGCGCCGTGACGTCGCCGAATCCGGCGCCAGTCTGGGTGGCTGCGGTGAAGCGAGGGGTGGTCGACATTCAACTCTCCCGGTCGGATGGTTCTGGGGCTCGCAGGGTCTGGCTCAAGCGGCACTGCACGTCGAAAAACGACAGCGCGACAATCACCGCCATGGCCGGGCGCTCGCCGAGCGGGGCCTTCAAGGCCTCCACCTCGGCGTCGGTAATGTCGTGATGAGCCAGCGGAATCTTCTCCGCAATGGCCAGGGTCGCCTGCTCCGCGGCATCGAAGGCAGACAGTTCTATCCGCTCGAGGGCCGCCCGGTCCGCCGGCGTTAGCGGCGCAAGCGCGTGCGCTACGTCCAGCTGGGGCTGGCAGTCGTGGATGAGGGCAATGCGCACGCGGCCAAGCTCCAGCAGCCGCAATGGCACGCCTTCGACGCCCTTGAGGCTCGACAGAAAGACCTCGTAACCCTGCGCAAGATCAGGCACCAGGTTCAGCGGCGGCGCGAGCCCCGGTACCCCGACACCGGCGGCAGGCGTGGACAACCAGCTTGGCTGCAATTCGCTCATGGGATCATCCTGCAAGACCTGCTGGCGCAGAGCAAGCGTCCGCCACGAGTGCTCTACTATTGACATCGGCAGAGCAACCGGGAATAACGACCTGGCTTCTGACAAGAATCCTAGCCATCCTTGGCGGGAACAAGCGATGCCCTGCTACGCCGACCGTTGTGACCAGGCTCCGATCGCTGACCCAGGACAGTGGGGTTTCGATCGAGCGACCTGTTGCGAAGAACACTTTCGACGGATCGCAGGAGGCCTGACTGAAAATAGCCCAATCGCGGACTCCTATCTTGAGGACTACGTCAAGATCCAGGTTCTCATGGCTGAGAAGACGACCGTCATGCGTGCTCTATCCGAGCTCGGTCAGGAGCTGAGTAAATTGAGCGAGCGTCTCGCCCAACCGGGGAATGAAAAATACCGTCCGAAATCCCAGGGAGACGGCTATCTGAAACTCTCCACCGCGCTTGCGAAGTACGAAGCCTACTGCTGGTTTCCGCCCAGCCACGAGCTGTTCATCGGCTTCGTACCCCCGGCAGACTTCAACAGCTACATCGCTCGCGGCCTGATGCCCAAGGACCCAGGAGCAGGCCTCGCGCACGGCGACTTCACTCATCGCCTACATTGGCATGTGCTCTCGAGAGTGATCACGCAACGATTTACTCGCCCCAAGAGCGATGGCTGGAACCACACCCCGCTGGAGCTTTACAGCAGTCTTGGGCAGGGACAGGGCCTTGCGGCCAACGCCTGGTTCAAACTACTCGATGACAACAGCCAACCCAACTTCACCAGCCCGGACTGGTTTCACAAGCACGTTTGCAACGGCGATTACGGCGCGCTCAGCATCAACGTCGGTCGCCGCTACGACAAGCGCAAGAAAGAGTTTGAGGACCAGATCGATGACTCGCTACAGCGGCAGGCGCAAGCCCTCAATGACAAAGGCGTGTGGGGAGATCGCGGCGACGGAGTGATAAAGCCTGCCAAGGCGGTGTACAACGCCATTGTCGCCGAAAAGGCCGGCGCTGCTTACGCCGCCAGAAAGGCCCAGAAATATAACAGAGTTGGAGACTTGCCCGTGTTGAGGCGGAATGCGCCACAAGACGAACTCACGCTCGAGCAGCGACTGTCAGGCAGTCGCAGTAGCCTGAAACAATCGAGCAAAGACAATAAAGAGTGGAATACCTTTAACAAGAGACTTGGAATGATCACCCGGCGACATGGCGGAGGGTCCACAAACCTCAAGGCGATGCTCTGAGTCGACCGGGCCAGCGCCCGCTTCGATGCAACTTGGAGTCTTCCAGGGTGCTAGGCCACCAAGCGACCGTGGCTCCGTCGGAACTTCCCTGGGCGAGATCCAAACTGCTTTTTGAATGCCAGGCTGAATGCCGCTTCAGAGTGGTAACCCACCTCTTCTGCGATCGCAGCGAGCGTCATCTCAGTCTCGACCAGCAATCGGCTGGCGCGCTGCATGCGCACGAATATGACGTATTGGAGGGGCGTCATGTCCGCAAGCTCGCTAAAGCGGTTCGAAAACGAGGAGCGGCTCATATTGACGAGCTGACCGAGCCTTTCAACGCTCCAGTCTGCGGCGGGATCCGCATGAATGGCTGAGAGGACCTGGTTCAGTCTGACGTCGGAAAACACCGACAGAAACGGAATCCTTTCCGTCGTCTCCGCCAGCGTCGCTCGGATCACCTGAATCAGGATGAGCTCGGAAAGCCGATCAATGATCGCCGTCGCGCCAGGTTCGCTATTGGCTGCCTCGTGCGCGATAAATCCCAACGCACTGTCCAGCCAGTGCGTGTTGTAGCTGCTGTCCCCTGTCACGTAGAGCCTGGCGGGCAAGTGCTCCAGCAGCGGATGGTTTCCCAGATCATCGAAGGACAGCTCTCCGCACACTAGGCAACAACCAGGACCGTCTCCCCCGTACACCAGCGGACCCTGTCCGTCATACGCCACTTCGTTCAGAACATCGTCCAGAGGTAACGCAGCAGAAGAAGGGTCGTCCGCGATCACGTGGCTGGCACCGTGCGGAATCACAACAAGGTCCCCATTTGACATGTGGAGACCCTGTTGACCATCCACCCGGAGCCAACACTGCCCACGGATCACGATGTGGAACCGAGCCACACTCTCCTTGGGCGGAACAGTGATCCCCCAGGGGGCGGTGAGATCGGTGCGAAAGTACAGAGAGCTTGAGAGTCGCAGGGTATTCAGGATGTCTGTGAGAGCATCCATTGGCTGGCCTCGTTCGTGCAGTTCGCGCATCGCGACCGAGCCTAGCAGCGGAAAAACACAGATGGGAGCAGAAGTCTCAGGACAGATACGATTGAGTATCTGACGGATACGAAGGCGTCTTTTCCGGGAAATCGCATACGATCGAGCGGTTTTTTCGCACTTCCTGCGATGTATCGTCGCCCCCTCATCAGCCAGTCTAGTTTCGTGAAAGCAACGCTTTCAGAACGCAATCCAAACTAGAAGGAATCACCTGATGAACCCGAAACGCATTCTGCCGGCAGCCCTGGCAACGCTGCGCTTCTCTGCAGCGGCCAGCGCGGCCGACTACTCACACAGCACACCTGCTGTGCAGGGCTACGACGTCGTGACCTATCACACGGACAAGCGCCCTCTTCGCGGCAACGGCAACTTCATTGCGACCCATGACGGCGCAACGTATTAGTTCTCCAGCAAGGAAAACCTGAAGACATTCAAAGCCAATCCGGAAAAGTTCGTTCCGGCGTTCAACGGCTACTGCGCGTTCGGTGTCTCCGTCGGCAAGAAGTTCATCGGCGACCCCGAAGTCTGGCGCGTTGTCGACGGCAAGACCTACCTAAACCTGGATACGGGCATTCAGAGCGAGTGGCTGAAGGATGTACCCGGCCGCATCAAGTCTGCGAATGGTCAGTGGCAGAAGATCAAGAACAAGGATCCAGCCTCCTTGTAGTCCGACGATGCCCGCAAGGTCGGACCCGGGCCGATCTCGCTGGCCGGGGCATAGCAACGGGTGCCACCGTGCCCGATTTCCAGTGCCCATCGAATCGGCTCGAGCAGCCAACCAATCAGATGATCTTCAGTCAACAAGTGAACAAGAC
>JBCDIK010000078.1:0-15083 GCA_038749065.1 Pseudomonadota bacterium
CCGAACGGCTGGGCAAAGAGGGCCAGGGCTGGCGCGCCCTGGAGCAGGTGCTGGACCGCGCGGCGGTCCTGTTCGCCTGGGAACAGCTGGGCGGCAGCGATGCCTGCCTTGAAATGGCGAAGAACTACGCCCTTGGCCGCTATGCGTTCGGGCGGCCCATCGCCTCCTACCAGGCGATTAAGCACAAGCTCGCGGACATGTACGTCAAGAACACGCTGGCGCGCTCCAACGCCTACTACGGTGCCTGGGCCCTGAACACCGATGCGCCAGAGTTGCCGCTGGCTGCCGCCACCGCGCGGGTCGGCAGTACCCAGGCGTACTACTACGCATCGAAAGAGAACATCCAGACCCATGGGGGCATGGGCTACACCTGGGAGTTCGACTGCCAGTTCTATTACCGGCGCAGCAAGCTGCTCGCTGTGGCGATCGGCAGTGAACATTTGTGGCAGGAAAAACTCATCGCCGCGGCGCGCGCCGCTGAAGCGGCCGCCTAGCAGGAAGGGAGCAGACCATGGATTTTGAAGACAGCGCCGCCGAAGCCAGCTTCCGCAAGGAAGCCCGTGACTGGCTCAAGGCCAATGTGCCGAGCCGCTCGGAGCTCGAGGGCATGGACGCCATGGCGAAAGCCAAGTATTGGCAGAAGAAAAAAGCAGACGCCGGTTGGGCGTGCATCCGCTGGCCGGCCGAGTATGGCGGCCGTGATGCGAACGCGATTGAGCAGGTCATCCTGAACCAGGAAGAGAGCAAGATCGCGTCGCCGGAGACCGGCGTTTTCAGCATCGGCCAGGGCATGGCCGCGCCGACGCTCATGACCTGGGCGGGGGAAGAGGACAAGCGCCGCTTCCTACCCCGGCTCGCCAGCGGCGAAGACATCTGGTGTCAGCTGTTCAGTGAGCCCGCGGGCGGCAGTGACCTGGCGGCCCTGCGCACCAAGGCAGATAAAGACGGCGATGAGTGGGTCATCAACGGCCAGAAAATCTGGACGTCCGGTGCGCACTACTCCGATTGGGGCATCCTCGTTGTGCGCACGGACCCGACCGTTGCCAAGCACAAGGGGCTGACCTACTTCTACGTCGACATGAAGAGCCCGGGCATCGAGATCAAGCCGATCCGGCAGCTGTCCGGTGATGCGAACTTTAACGAGGTGTACTTCACCGATGTGCGCATTCCCGATAGCCAGCGTCTGGGCGCGGTCGGGCAGGGCTGGCAGGTCTCGCTGACCACGCTCATGAACGAGCGTGCGAGCATCGGTGCGGGTGGCGGTGGCGTGAACTGCAGCGCGCTGACCAAGCTCGCGGAGACGGTGCACATTGGCGATGACCTCGCGATCGAAGACAGCCAGGTGCGCAGCAAGCTCGCGAGCTGGTACGTGCAGGAATCGGGGCTCAAGTACACGGCTTATCGCACGCTGTCAGCACTGTCCCGGGGCGACATCCCCGGGCCGGAAAACTCCATCGGCAAGCTGGTCGGTGCCGTGAAATCCCAGGATATGGCGTCCTTCGCCATGGATCTGCTCGAGCAGGAAGGGATCGTGCGCGACAAGGCTTTTGACGAGCAGTTCGGCGCGCTCTTTGCCGATACCTACATGGCAATTCCGGGTCTGCGGATTGCCGGTGGCACGGACGAGATCATGGCGAACATCATTGCCGAGCGGGTGCTCGGCTTGCCGCAGGAACCAAGGATGGACAAGGGCATCCCCTTTAACGAAGTCCCGACGGGATCCTGATCGAGGCAGTTCCCCTTGGCCGGTCTAGAGATACTGGTGCTGGTAGGCTTCCTGCTGGCAGCCTATTCCGTCATCGCCAACGATGCCATCCAGACGCTGGGGACCTTCCTCGCGTCGAACGCGCATCGCCCCTGGTGGGTGCTGTGGATCTACGCGTCGAGCATCGTCGTCGTGATCATGGTGTACGGCATGTGGGCGCTGAACAACGACATCGGTTTCGGGCGGCTCAACCGCATCCCCTTCCCTGAAGGGGGGATCCAGTGGTGGCACGCGGTGCCGCCCCTGGTGCTGGCGTTCCTGACGCGCTGGGGCATTCCAGTCTCCACGACCTTCCTGGTGCTGACGCTCTTTGCCATGACCGGTGGTGCCGCAACCGAAGGCGTCATGGAGAAGATGCTCGTCAAGTCGGCGCTGGGTTACCTCGTCGCCTTCGCCAGCGGCGCGATCATCTATCTGATTGTGGCGCGCACCTTCGAACGTTGGGTACTGCGCACCCGCGACACCGCACCGGCACCTTACTGGGTGATTCTGCAGTGGCTGTCGACGGCGTTCCTGTGGTCCCAGTGGCTCATGCAGGACCTGGCCAACATCTTCGTGTACCTGCCGCGCACAACGACTGTTGTCGACGGCCAGACCCAGGTCAGCTTTGACCCGATGGTGATCGGGATCGCCACGCTGATCATCCTCGTGCTGCAGGGCTACATCTTTGCGACGCGCGGCGGCAAGATCCAGCAGATTGTCCTGGTCAAAATCAATACCACGGACATCCGCTCGGCAACCATCATCGACTTTATCTATGGCCTGGTGCTGTACTTTTTCAAAGAACTCAACGACGTCCCCATGAGCACCACCTGGGTCTTCCTTGGACTGCTGGCAGGACGGGAACTGGCTACGGCGTTCATGACCGGCGCCCGCAGCAATCGCGAGGCGGCCAAGGATGTGGGCATGGATATGGGCCGGGCGTTCTTCGGGCTGATCGTCAGCGTGGTGCTGGCCTTCTCTATGCCCTGGATCGCGACCGGCGAAATGCCGAGGTTCTGAGCATTTTGCACCGCTTTCGTGCGTTTTTCGGGACATCCTCCCGCGTTGCGCTGCGGCGTGGCCGATCGGGCGGTTGTCCGACCGTGAGACACAAAATTCGCGCGCATGTCGTACCATGCGCTTCGAAGTCTGGCCCGGTACCTCCCTGGATGTGGCAAAACCTGCAGCTATTGCAGCGGCACCCGCGAGCGCGGCGTTTGGCCGCTCGCCGCTCGCCAGGCATGATCGGGCTGCTCCTGCTCCTCCTCGCCGCATGGGGGGGCAGCCAATCGGCGCTCGCCAGCGGTACGGAACCGTTCCCGCCCGTGCTGACCATCGCTGATGGCGATGAGCAGCGACAGCTGGCGCTGACCGGCAACGACCGCCGGGTCGTGCTGATCTTCCGGGTCTACGACATCGCACACTATGCCGAGTCCAGTGATCTGGCTCCGATGTCCGTTGCGAACGTCATCGACGATGGGCCGGCCAAAGCGATCTCTATCCGGTTCCTGCGCAAGCTTCGGGTCAACCAGATCCGTCAGGAATTCGATGCCAGTCTCCGACTCAACGGGCAGCCCGAATGGCTGGAGGCGGCACAGCCGACGATCGATGCTTTCCTTGCGGCCATCGATCGCGATGCCAGCAAGGGCGATCGCTTTTCAATCGTGTGGCTCGATGGCGGTCGACTGTTTGCCGAGTTCAACGGCGAGCGCGCATTCGAGGCCAGCGACACCGCCTTTGCCAAGCTGATCTGGTCCATCTGGTTTGGTGAGGAGCCGGTCTGTGATCGTGACAAGCTGCTCGCTGAGCTGACTGCCGAGGACGACGCGTGAGCGCGCAGGCGCTTCGTGCCGGTGCTGCGGCGTCCGCGCCGCTCACCGCAGAGGATGCGCCCGGTATTCCGCAGGCACTGCAATGGCAGCCGCTGCGAACGATCGAGTTCAGCGACCGGGCCGCGATCGCGAAAGCCCGGGACGCCGGTGAGCCGGTGATCATCGACGGGCTGGCGCAGGACTGGCCTGCGCTTGCGCGTTGGACGCCGGAACACCTCGCGGAGCGCTACGGCGACCGTGAGGTTCCCGTCTACGACGCCAGCTTCGGGGAGCCCGGGGCGCGGTACATGGGCAGTATCGACCGCATGCCCTTCGCGCAATTCCTGCGTGCCACGCAGATCGAGGGCCGTGACCTGCGGATGTTCCTCTACAACCTGGCACAGCAGATCCCTGCGCTGCTGAATGATGTGCATCTGCCGTCGATGGGGCTGCGCTTTTCCCGCCGGTTCGTATTCAGTTTCTTCGGCTGTCAGGGCAGCACCACGCCGCTGCACTACGATATCGACATGGCGGACGTGTGCCATACGGTGATTCGAGGCCGGCGCCGGATCCGCCTGTTTGCACCGACTGACGCCGCGGCGCTTTATCGCCATCCCTGCACCGTGCGCAGTTATGTGAATCTGGACCGCCCAGACTTAGATCGTTACCCCGCTTTGGCGCACGCCCGTGGGTTCGAAGCGGTGCTGGCCCCGGGGCAAACGCTGTACATGCCTGCGGGCTGGTGGCACGAGTTCCACTATCTCGATGCGGGGATCGGCGTATCCCTGCGGGCCGCGCCTTCTCGCTGGCGCGATCGAGTTCGCAGCGTTGGCCAGCTCGCCATCACCATGCCACTGGATCGGTTGGCGAACCGGATCGCACCGGATCGCTGGTTCGCCTGGAAGACGGCTGCTGCAGATCGTGCGGCCGCGCGGTTTGCCGCGTCAGCACCGCGATCGAACGGAACGCCCGGGCAGGCCGATCGATGAAGACGCAGAAGCAGACCTTCACCCATGACCGCTTCGAGGTCTCACTGCGGTCCTACGGTGACCACCCGGACGTTTTTCTGTGCGTTGGCGGTGTGCTGCAGACCATGGCCGTCTGGCGCGAGTTGGTTCGCCGCTTTTCGCCTTACTTCACGGTCGTCGTCTTTGATATGCCCGGTGTGGGCCGGTCGAAAATCCTCTCCGGATCCGCGCATGTGACGCTCGAAGAACAGATCGGTGTGGTCGATGCCATCGTGCGGCAGGTCCAGCCCCGGGGTGAGCTGACGCTGTCTGGCAGCAGTTGGGGCACCGCCGTTGCCATGGGCTACGCCGTGCGCTATCCAGAGAACGTCAGTCAGCTGGTGCTCAGCAGCTTTGGCATGAAGCCAACAGCGGAGATGACGCGCCTGGTCGAGCAGGCACAGGCACTGTATACCGCGCGCGATTATGCGGCCGGCGCGCAGATCATCATTCGCATGTTCGGGCAGCAGATCGGACACACCTACAAGCGCCAGATCGAGGCGCAGTTTGCAAATCTCAGTGATGAAAGCGCCAGCGCCTTCTACGAGCATTGCCGCAATATCCTGCAGCTACGGCACCTGGAAGACTGGGTCGACCTGTCGCGGCTGACCGCGCGCACGCTCATCGTGAATGGCGCCCGGGATCGTCTGATCGACCCGACGGATATGTGGCGGGCGGCGGAGCGGATGCCCGACTGCCGCTGTGTGCTCGTCGAAGATGTCGGCCATTTCCTGCACTTCGAGCGCCCGGAAATCCTCGATCACTACGTCGAGTTTTTCGAGTCTGCAGATCCGGTGGCGCCGCCTCGCAAACAGACGGTCTAAGGGCTGCGCGCTACTGGTAGCTTGGATCCAGATCGCTGGCGTGTGTCGCCAGCCAGCTCAACGCGCCGGCAACCCAGGTCGGGTCGTAGATGTCCGTCAATTCCGTGATGCGCCCGTCCACTGCCCGGATGTCCATGCTTACCGGAATTCGAAGCGCTGCGTCGCCGCGCTCGTAACCGGACACCAGTTCCGCCCGGAGCCTAGTCTCATCGAGCCGCGATAGGCTGACGATGTCGAGGAGCCTGGCATCCATATGGTGATCGAAGTTGGCAAGCGAACGCTGCATGCCCGCAACCACCTGGTTCCGTCCCTTGAGCTCGCAAGCAAAGGGCACGTTGAGCACGGCATAGTGAACGTCCTCAGCCAGATGATCGGCAACGTCCTCCCAGCGACCGGTGGCAACGGCGGCTTCGAATGCCTGGAAGTAGTTGGTGAAAGCGATGATTGCGCTCACGTTTTCTCCTAATAGTAGTAAATGCTACTAATAAGCTAACGCCCGATGACTCACAATGCAAGGGATGAAACGGCCGACGCAGAAACGGGGAAAAGAAACCTTTGGTCGCATCCTGGCAGCTGCCGCGTCCGTGCTTGCGGCGGAGGGGATCCGGGGCCTGAACACCAACCGCATCGCCGAGGTTGCTGCTGTCACACCACCGACGGTTTATCGCTACTTCGACGATAAGGTGGACATACTGGTCGGCCTGGCCGAGGAGTTTGTGGCTCAGGAGCAGCTCTGGCTGCAGTCGGCTCAAGAAACCCTCGGAGCATCCTTTACACCCGCTCAGTGGGTCGAGGCCATGGTCAGTGGCTATTGGGACCATGCCCAACGTTTCACCGGTTTGCCGGAGCTACGCCAGGCGATGAAGACCTATGACGCGCTGGCACCGGTCGAGGAGCAATCCCTGAAGCTGTCAGCGCAACGCACCAGTGCCGTTCTTGCGGTACGTTTCGGGTTATCCAACGCCGCGGCCGCGCGGGTCGCGCGCTTCGTGATCGAAACGACCTGCAGTACCGTGGATCGCAGTTACGCGTTGCCGACCGCCGAAGCTCGCGTGCGATTGCGCGAGCTGAAGAAGATGCTGTCCCTCTACCTGGAAGGTTGCGCGGCAGACGCGTCGAGGTGACTCAACCGGTTGCTGGCCAGCGTCGCCAGGAACAGCAGAACCGCTGACGTGTAGAGGCACGCGGGCAACCCCCACCACTGATAGATACCACCGGACAGCACGGTTCCGATCAAACGGCCGAGCGCGTTCGACATGTAGTAAAACCCCACATCAAGGCTCACGCCGTCGCGATCGGCGTAGCGCACGATCAGGTAGGAGTGGATGGCGGAGTTCACAGCAAAGAGTGCGCCGAAGATGAGCAGGCCGGCTACCAGCGTCGCGCCTGCGTTGCCACTGGCCACAGCGTCCGCGGGCAGGAGCAGCGCGAGCAGCGCCGGCACACCGATCAGCGGAGCGCCCCAGAGCACGCTGCTACGCGCCGAAGGCGCGCTGCCGCGGGCGCTCCCCGTGAGCCATGGCGCCAGCATCTGCACCACGCCATAGCCGATGACCCAGAGTGCCAGGAGGCTGCCCACGGCGGTGCTCGACCAGCCCAGCACCGCCTGCAGATACACGGGCACCGCGACCACAAACCAGACGTCGCGGGCGCCAAACAGCGCGCAGCGGGCTGCGGACAGCCAGTTGATGCGCGGGCTCTTTGAGAGCAGCTGCGAAAACCGCGGCTTGAAGGCGGTTCGCCCGAGCGATGGATCGAAGCCCCAGAATCCGGCGAGCAGCGGCAGGATCAGCAGTCCCATGAGCGCGAGCACGGCTCCGTTGAACGCCAGCGCGGTCAGCAGCACTCCGCCGAGGAAGAAGCCGGCGCCCTTCAGAAGATTCTTCGAGCCGGTCAGCCAGGCGACGGCGCGGTAGAGCCGATCGTCTGCGCCCTCCCTGACCGCGTACTTCACCGCGCTCTTGGCGCTGAGCTTGGTGAGGTCCTTGGCGATGCCGCTGCAGGCCTGCGCGCTCATTACCAGGGGCAAGCTGAGCGTGGGCAGGAGCAGCAGTCCCAGCCCGAACAGCTGCAGCAAGAGCCCAACGGTCTGGGTGTGAGCCAGGCCGATGCGGGCTGCGAGCAGTCCACCGGCCAGATTGGTGATCAGGCCAAACAGCTCGTAGAACAGAAATAGCATGGCGATGGCCAGCGGTGCATACCCGAGCTGATGAAAGTGCAGCACGACGAGCATGCGCAGTGCGCCGTCCGTGAGGGTGAACGCCCAGTAGCTGAGGGTGCTGGTCAGGTAGTGCCGCAAGGGGTGCGCTCAGTGGGCGCCGCCTGTGAGCATGGCGCGCGCCAGGTCGATCATGCGAGCCACGTAGCCGGTTTCGTTGTCGTACCAGGCGTAGAGTTTCAGGTGCGTGCCATCGAGCAGGCGCAGGGACGGCGCGTCCACCACGCTCGAGCGGGTATCGCCCAGATAGTCCACGGAGACCAGCGGCTCGTCTTCCACGCCCAGCACGTCGGGCAGCCGGGCTGCCGCGGCATCCAGGGTGGCGCGTACCTGAGCCAGGTCGCTGGATCGTTCCAGCTCGAAGACGCAGTCGGCGAGGGACGCGTTGGCGACCGGCGTGCGAATCGCGAGTCCATCCAGGCGCCCAGCGACCTCCGGTACCACTCGGCCGATCGCCGCTGCGGAGCCGGTGGTGGTCGGAATGAGCGTGGTGCCGGCGGCGCGCGCGCGGCGCGGGTCCTTGTGAAAGCGGTCGAGCAGCGCTTGGGTGTTGGTGTAGCAGTGCACGGTGGTGAAGGTGCCGCGGGCGATGCCGTGCGTGTCCACCAGTGCTCGCACAATGGGCGCGATGCAGTTGGTGGTACAGGATGCGGCGGACAGGATGGGCGCGCTTGCCAGATCGACGCTCGTCTCGTTTACGCCAAACACGATGTTCGGAATGTCGTCCCCCAGCGGCGCGGAGACCAGCACCCGGGCGCCCAGTGCCTCAGCGTAGGGGGCCAGTCGCTCGCGGTTCTTGAACTGGCCAGTGCAGTCGATCACCAGGTCGGGCGCCAGATCGCGCCAGGGCAACTCGGCGAGCGTCGCCTCCCGGCTATAGCGCACCGACGCGCCGGCGATCTGCAGCGCATCTTCTGTGGCTGTCACCGGCGTCGCCCAGGCCCCGTGCACGGAATCTCGGGCCAGCAGCCGGGCCGCGGCGGCGGCATCCCCGGCGATTTCGTTGACGGCGACCAGCTCGAGATCCTCGACCGGCTGCAGCGC
Organism: Pseudomonadota bacterium; assembly: GCA_038749065.1. GTDB lineage: Bacteria > Pseudomonadota > Gammaproteobacteria > Pseudomonadales > Azotimanducaceae > CALHVX01. Next base: position 8,652 of record JBCDIK010000078.1, read on the forward strand.
CCGCACGGCCAGGCGCCCGATGCGGCCCAGACCATTGATGGCAACGGTTGGCATGAAGCTCGCTCCTGCGATAGGTCAGCCTGCAGTATGCGGCGAATTGTGACGGGACGGTGAAGGACCGGGAGGGCGCTTCAGTCGAACTTGAGCACCGCCTTGATGACCCTGCCGGTCGCGGCGTCCGCCAGGGCATCGTTGATGCGCGCAAAGGGGTAGCGCTCAATGAGCTGCGCGTAGGGCAGGTCGCCACGCTCGGCCAGGGCGATGAGCTCCGGGATGAAGGTGGCGGGGTCGCTGTCGCCTTCGATCACGCCCAGAGATGTGGTGTTCATGAAGGCGAACCCGCCCGGGTGTGCCACGGGCTGACCGAATTCGCCGGGATAGGCGAGGGTGCCGCAGATACCGCCCGGACGCAGAGCATTGATGGCCATGGCATACACATCGGGATGGCTGGTGCCTTCCAGCGCGTAGCGCAGCCCGCCGCCGCTGAGGCTGCGCAGGGTGTCTGCAAGCTCAGGCTCGGTGCCCTCGAAACTGTGGGTGGCTCCGAGGCGGCGCGCGAGGTGGCGGCGGTTTTCACTGAGATCGACTGCGATGATCGGATCGCAGCCGCGAATCCGGGCCGCCATCACCGCCGCCAGGCCGACCGCACCGGCGCCAAAAATCGCGATGGGCTCGCCTGCGCGCGCATCGAAGCTGCGCAGGACCGCTCCGGCGCCGGTCTGGATGCCGCAGCCGAGCGGCGCCGCCAGCGCAAAGTCGAGATCGGCGGGAATGGCGACGGCGTTGTCTTGCTGCACCAGCGCGTGGCGGGCGAAGCTCGATTGCTGGAAGAAGGCTCCGAACAGGGGCCGGCCGTCCTCAGTCATCAGGGCCGCGCTGCCATCGGGCCGGACGCCGTCAAAGTTCCGGGCGATGTGCGTCATGCAGTACGCCGGATGACCGCTTTCGCAGGTCGCGCACTGCTCGCAAGCGGAAAAGGTCAACGTGACCCGGTCGCCGGGCGTGAAGCGCGTCACAGCGGCACCCACCTGGTGCACGATGCCGGCGCCTTCGTGCCCCAGCACCGCTGGGCGTGTGACGTGCTCGGCAAAGCCGACATCCGTATGACAGATGCCGCAGGCCTTGATCTCCACCACCATCTCAGTGGGGCCCGGATCGGCGAGCAGGACCGGGCGCAGTTCGCAGCGGGCACCGCTATCGGCTCTGAAGACGGCGGCCTCGGTGGTCAGTGGCATGGTGTTACCTGTTTCTCTGCGCGCCCCTCAGTCTACCGCTAGACTGCGCCCCCATGGATCTAATGGACGCGATCATTCTGGGCATCGTGCAGGGACTGACGGAGTTCCTGCCCGTGTCTTCTTCCGGGCATCTGGTGATCACCCAGGCGCTGCTTGGCACCACGCCGGAGGGCGGCATCCTGTTCGAGGTGGCGCTGCATCTCGCGACGCTGGTAGCGATCGTGTTGTTCTACTTCCGCCGCGTGTTCGCGCTGGCGCTGGGCGCGCTCAAGGGCGCCGCCGATGCCTGGCGCTACATCGGTAAGCTGGCACTGGCGACCTTGCCGACCATCGCCGTCGCGCTGGTAGCCCGCGACTTTATCGAAGCTCAGTTCGCTACCCCGGCCGTCGCCGGAAGCCTGCTGCTCGTGACCGGCGCCATCGTCTGGAGCACCCGCTACACGATCACCCGGGGCACCCTCGAGGAGCCGAGCTGGCGTGACACGCTGCTGATTGGCTGCGCTCAGGCCTTTGCAATTCTGCCGGGCATCACCCGCAGCGGCACCACGGTCGCGGTTGCCATGGCGCTGGGCATGTCGCCCCTGGCGGCGGCCGAGTTCTCCTTCCTGATGGGTGTGATCGCTATGGCGGGCGCGGCAGTTCTGCTGCTGCCAGATCTGGCAAACGCGCCGCCGGACATGATGACCCATATCTTTGCGGGCGGAACCGCCGCGTTGATCAGCGGACTGCTCGCACTGGTGGCCTTCGTCTGGCTGCTGCGCTCGCAGCGCTTTTACGTTTTCGCCTGGTATGCCTGGGCGGCGGGCGGTGCGTTTCTGTTGTGGCTGGCACTGAGCGGGACCTGACCGCGCCGAATCCGGCCGGTGAGCCTGCGGCACAGGCGGACCCGGCGTTGGCGCGGGTGGATCGACTGGCCTGGCTACTCGATAACTCCATTCCCCTGCCGGGCGGCTATCGCATCGGGGTCGACAGTCTGGTGGGACTGGTGCCCGGCCTCGGCGATGCGCTCGGACTCGGGACATCCAGCTATATTTTTCTGCAGGCCTGGCGTGCCGCCGTACCCGGAGCGGTACTGCTGCGCATGCTGCTGAATGTGCTCATCGAGGCTGTTATCGGTGTGATTCCGGTGCTCGGTGATCTGTTTGATATGGTCTGGAAGAGCAATACCCGCAACGCCACGCTGCTGCGAGCCTACGCCGCGCAACCGGTTGCGACCGCGGGTAGCTCACGGTGGTTCCTGTGGGCCGCGGTCCTCGTGGTGTTGGGACTGGTGGTTGGCTGTCTGTGGCTGGGGTACCTGGCGTTGGCGGCAACACTCGGTCTGCTTGCGCAACTCTGGTCCTAGCGACCGACCTGGCACGGCTCAGGCCAGAAACGCCCGCTCGAAGACTTCCGCAAGCTCTGACTGGACGCGATTTCTTGTCGCTCGTGTCGGTTTCATCATCCAGGCGCGCATTCCGCCCTCAACCATCGCATGCGCGAGCGGACCTAAAATGCCCGCCCGCACCGGTCGGTAAACGCCAGCATCGACCCCTTGACCGTAGAGGTCTTCGATCGCTTCGATCATCAGCGCACCGGGCACATAGTCCTGAGTACCGATCATGTCTTTGGTCAGTGTGTACAGCGGCATGAACTCGTGGGCTATTTCGGCTTCGCGCAGGAGCGCGGCGATGAGAGGTTCGAACTTCTCCGAGTAGCCTTCCACGGAGTCCCAGGCGGTTGTCATCGCATCGATAAACCGTTGCTCCATGCGCTGATGCAGCGCCGCAAGCAGCGACGGCTTGTCTGGAAACAGACGGTAGACCGAGCCGACCGCGACGTCCGCAGCCTTTGCGATATCTGCGATCGATGTGCCGCCGTATCCGTGCTCGGCGAACAGGCGCTCTGCGACCGACAGAATCGCGTTGCGCTTGCCCTGGGGGTTCATTTCACGTCGTCGATTCACAATATGAATGATATTCAGTCTTGACGGCGGGCGCCAGCAGACTCAGAATGAACAATATTCATTCTGAGTGCCTCGCCCGATGATCCGAAGATTCCCTGCTGTGATTTTCCTGTGCCAGGACCGCGCCGGATCATGACCCTCTCGCGCCGAGCGTTGCTTCTGAGCGCGACCGCCATCACCGGAGCCGCCGTCTTGCCGCTGACTGCACAACAAGCATTCGCTGACCGCCCTGAGCATTGGCTGGGTGTGACGCGCCATATTGATTCTCAGCACCCCCGGGTGCGAGCCGTTGTTGAAGCGTTGACCGCTGGCTGTGCCACGGACACAGAGAAGGCCCTTGCCCTGTTCGGCTTTGTGCGGCAGCGGATTCGCTTCGGCTTTCGAGTTGGCTTCTGGGACAACCGGGCGTCTGACGTGCTCGCCTCTGGGGTGGGTTTCTGCAACACGAAATCAACGCTGTTCATCGCGCTGTTGCGGGGCGCAGGGATCCCGGCCAGACAGGTTTTTGTCGATATTCACGCCAGCGTGCTTGAGGGGCTGCTGGATCCCGGCACTCCCTATGTCGATCACTCCTATGTCGAGGTCTTTTTAAGTGATCGCTGGATCGCAACGGATGCCTATATCGTGGATGACGACCTGTTTGGTCCCGCCCAGCGCCGGCTGCGCCGCGAAGGGGGACTTATGGGCTACGGCGTGCACGCGACCGGTACCGCTCAATGGGATGGCGAAGCGCCAGCGTTTGCGCAGTTCAATATGAACGACCCGCGTCCGATCAGCACCAGGTGCTGGGGCCCCTTTGAAGATGTCGCAGACTTTTATCGCAGGGCCGAATCGCCCTGGAATCGCCTGAACCCGTTGCTCCGTGCCGGTATGGGTTTCTTTGCCGTCGGGGCGAATCGCAAGGCGCAGCGCATCCGCGAGAGCGCTGGAAGCGCTTAGGGAGCGCTCCCCGGTGCGCCATCGGGTGCCGCAGCAGGCGCTTCGGGCCAGCTCTTGATGTGCAGGTCGCGCTGCGGGAAGGGAATCTCGACGCCGGCTTCAGCCAGAGCGTCCCAAAGGGCAATGAACACAGCGCTGCGCACGTTGGCCATGCCGTTCTGGGGATCGAGGATCCAGAAGCGTAGATCGAAGTTGACGGAGTTATCGCCAAACTCCATGACATTGCAGGCTGGAGGTGGATGTTGCTGGACGCGATCCACGCTCAGGGCCGCATCGATGGCGAGCTTCTGGATAGCGCGCAAATCGCGCGTCGCGTAGGTCACACCGAAGGGCGCATGAAGGCGCACCACGCGGTCGGAGCGCGACCAGTTGGTGACCCCTTCGCTCATGAAGCGATCGTTGGGAATCAGCATTTCCGTACCATCCCGGGTACGAATGGCCACGTAGCGGGCCTGCATGTCGGTGACCCAGCCGAAGCTGCCGTCAATCTCGATCACGTCCGCCGGCTTGATGGACCGGTCTGCGAGCAGGGTAAAGCCGGCGATGAAGTTGGCGGCGATACGCTGCAGGCCCAACCCCACGCCGAGGCCGACGGCGCCGCTGAACACAGCGAGCGTCGCAAGGTTGAAGCCAACGATCTGCAGCGCGATCAGGAGCGCCAGCACCGGGAGCACAATGTTCATGATCTTGGTGATCATGGTGCGCAGCGAGGGGCTTAAGTCCGAGGCGTTTTCGAGCTTGCCCTCGATCAGCTTGCTGAAGAAGCCCGCCAGCCAGAACAGCAGCGCAAAGTAGATCAGTGTCCGAATGACATCGAACAGGCTGATGTTCATCGGCTCGCCGTTGCTGTTCTCTCCGAGCGGGATCGCCAGGGCCTGGAGCTGTTCCACCACCGGCGCCAGGGCGCCAAAGGCGTCGAGCGCGGCAATGGGCCAGGCCACGTAGAAGGCGACCCGGGACCAGAACTGCGACTGGATCACCAGGGTGACGATGCGCACGACGATCCAGGCGCTCAGCAGCGCCAGGGTGCCGGAGATCCATTCGCTCGGCCGGCCGGCGGACCCAAGACCGATCCGCAATACGGTCAGGATCAGGTACAGCGCGATGGGCGTCGCGAGCACGGCCAGCGCGTCAACCGCGCGGCGGATCAGCCCATGCTGGTCGGTACGCCCCAGCGCATTGGTGATCTGCTTCTTGATCTTGGGTCCGAACAGCAGCGCGGGCAGCAGCGCGCCGCTGATCAGACCGAGCTGGATCGCGACATCGATCGTGAGCAGGTGGGTTTCGATCCAGGCCAGGACATTGCCGGTGACCGTGGACAGATCATCCAGGGCAACGATCTCTTCGAGAACCGAGTCCTGCTCGCCTTCTGCGAGCAGTTCGCCGAGCGGGCTGGTCGGTGTGGAATCGGGTTCGATCGCCGGCGCCCCTTGATCTGCGGACGCCGCATCGACAAGTGCGGGCTCCGCGGTCGTCTGGGCGGTGAGTGCCGGATCGGCGGCGTCGTTGGGTACGGAGGATGCGTCAGCCACGCTGTAGTGTAACCATTTTCCGTCTTGGATCGCTGGCATCCTGTGCTAGCGTGCGCGTTCTGCTCGTCACTGAAGAACACTCATGAGCGATCGATTGGCTGCGCCCCTGCGCCTGCTGCTGTTGAGTCTGGGGCTGGTGTTAGCCCCCGCCTGTCAGGCAACGACCGATCCGGCACCGCCGGTGGCCGCCGATCGCGCCGCGATCGATCGCGTGCTCGATGCGCTGCATACGCTGGCAGCGGCCGCGGATGGCGACGGCTACTTTGCGCTCTATCGCCCAGATGCGGTCTTCCTGGGCACAGACCGCACGGAGTACTGGCCGTTACCGGAGTTCGAACGCTACGCGCGCAAGCGTTTTGCGACGGGGCAGGGCTGGACGTACCGGCCAACGGAGCGCTTCGTCCATCAGTTCGAGAACACGGCCTGGTTCGAGGAGCGGCTCCTGCATGAACGCTACGGCGAGACCCGCGGTACTGGGGTGCTGGTGCGGGAGGGCGGGCGCTGGCGCATCGCGCAGTACAACCTCGCGCTGCCGGTGCCCAATGCGCTGTTCGACGACGTGGTCTCCGACATCGACCGACACTATCGCCGCGCGCGCCGATGAGCGCGCGCTGGTCAGCGCGGGCTAGCTGCGCTGGCTGACCGTTACGCCGCCAATGGCGATAAGTGACTCCACGCAGTCGCGCAGGGAGGTCTCGTAGGGACGAAAGCTCACGGGCAGCGTTGCCAGGATCCGGTCATTGCGTAACTCGCAGCCGGCCCAGATGGCTCGCAGCTCGGC
>JBCDIK010000079.1:0-15070 GCA_038749065.1 Pseudomonadota bacterium
CTATACCGGCGCCGCCCCGAACCAGCAGGCGATCCCGGCGGTGGACTACCTCATGAGCCAGGGCGTGAAGCGCTGGGTGCTCGAAGGCACGGACTATGTCTATCCGCGCACGACCAACAAAATTCTCGAGGCCTATCTCAAAAGCCGCGGGGTGCCCGCCGAGGACATCCGCATCAACTACACGCCCTTTGGCCATTCGGACTGGCAGTCCATCGTCTCGGACATCAAAGCGTTCGGCAGCACGGGCCAGAAAACCGCGGTGGTCTCGACCATCAATGGCGATGCCAACGTGCCTTTTTACAAGGAGCTATCGAACCAGGGCATCAGCGCCACGGACATCCCCGTCATCGCCTTCTCCGTCGGAGAGGAAGAGCTGTCCGGCATCGACACCCAGCCGCTGGTGGGTCACTTGGCGGCCTGGAACTACTTCATGAGCGTCGAGGCGGACGCCAATTTCGACTTCATCGACCGCTGGATTACCTTCATCGAGGACGAGGATCGCGTGACCAATGACCCCATGGAAGCCCACTACCTGGGGTTCAACATGTGGGCGCGGGCCGTTGAGAAGGCGCAGAGCACCGACCCGGAGCAGGTTCGCGAGGCGATCATCGGCGTGGCGGTACCGAACTTGAGCGGCGGTTTCGCCGCCATGATGCCGAATCATCACATCACCAAGCCGGTGCTCATCGGCGAAATCCAGGACGACGGCCAGTTCCAGGTGGTCTGGCAAACCCCCGGCACGGTTCCCGGGGATGCCTGGTCGGACTACCTGGAGGGCTCGAAGGATCTGATCGCCGACTGGCGGGCACCCATGAGCTGCGGGAACTTTGATGTGCAAAAAGGGCAGTGTCTGAGCCAGTGAACACGCACCGGACGGTGCGCAAGCCCCGTCGCTCCAGCTCCGCAGCGCAGACTGCGCGCCTGCTCGGCCTCACGCTACTGTGTCTCGCGGCGAACATCAGCTGGGCGGCGGACGACACGAGCGCCGCACTTTCGACGCTGGCGAAGGGGAGTCCGGCCGCTGTCGCAGCGGCCCTGCCAGGGCTTGTGGGTGCCTCGGACCCCGCGGCGCGGCGTGCTTTAGCTGCGCTGGAAGCCGGCGATCTGTATCGCCTGCGACCCGAAGATCGGCTGGTGATCGGTCGTCGTGAGGGACGCAACTACGCGCTCATCGCGATCGACACCGGCGAGGCTTTGCCGCCCGTGCCCCGCCGGCGCGTGCGTCGCATTGCACTGACGAACGCCCTGCGCTCGGAGCTTGCGTCCCTCAAGGCGCTCGCAGGGCTCAACGCGCCGGCCGCAATGGAGCGACTGGCTGCGGTCGAGGCGCTGAGCGGCTCGTTGTCGAGCCCAGTGCGGACCCGGCTCGAAACGCAGCTCCGGTCCGAAGACGATGCGCAGGTGCGCGCTGCCATCGCTACGGCCCTCGCCATCGCCGATCTGAGCGCCGCCGATTCTGCCCTGGCGATTGCGGCGACAGAGCGCCTCGCCGGAATCGTGCAGCCCGCCGCCCGTCGCGCGCTGCAGGAACTCGCAGCATCACCGCAGGCAAGCCCGGCGCTGCGCAGCGCCGCCGAGCAGGCGCTGACGGTGACTCGGCAGAAACTCGAGTGGTACGCGCGGGTGGAAACCCTGTTCTTCGGCCTCAGTCTCGGCTCAGTGCTGGTCCTTGCCGCTATCGGGCTGGCCATTACCTTCGGTGTCATGGGCGTGATCAACATGGCGCATGGGGAGCTGATCATGCTTGGCGCCTACACCACCTACGTGCTGCAGCAGCTGCTGCCGAGCCAGCTCGCCCTGAGCCTGCTGTTGTCCGTGCCCGCGGCGTTCCTGATCACTGCCGCGGTGGGTATCGCGATCGAGCGCGGCGTGATCCGCCACCTTTACGGGCGGCCGCTGGAAACGCTGCTCGCCACCTTCGGGATCAGTCTGATTCTGCAGCAAACGGTGCGCACGGTGTTTTCGCCCCTGAACCGCTCCGTCGCATCGCCCGAGTTCATGCAGGGCTCCGTGGAGCTGACCGCGGGGCTGAGCTTTACCAACAGCCGCATCGTCATCCTCGTGTTCGCGCTGCTGGTCTTTGCGGCGCTGCAGTTGCTGCTGCGCCGCTCACGCCTGGGCCTGGAGATCCGCGCGGTCGCCCAGAACCGGCGCATGGCCCGTGCCCTGGGCGTGCGCAGCCACCGCATCGATGCGCTCACCTTCGGCCTGGGCGCCGGTATCGCCGGCGTCGCTGGCGTCGCCTTGTCCCAGCTCACCAACGTCGGCCCCAACATGGGGCAGGCCTACATCATCGACTCGTTCCTGGTGGTCGTGTTCGGCGGCGTGGGCAATCTGTGGGGCACGCTGGTGGCAGGGCTGTCGCTCGGCGTGCTCAACAAACTGTTCGAGCCGGCGCTGGGCGCCGTGCTCGCCAAGGTCGCGCTGCTGGTCCTGGTCATCGTCTTCATCCAGCGCCGCCCGCAGGGGCTCTTCCCACCCCAGGGCCGGGGCGCGACCGCGCCATGAAGCTGGCCCCGATCCTCGCAGGCAATCGCGCCGGCCAGGTGCTGCTGGCGGTGCTGCTTGGGGCCACGGTGCTGGTGCCGTTGCTGGCGCTGGTGCCGGCGCCCGGCTCGGCCCTGCACCTGTCTTCCTACACGGTGACGCTGCTCGGCAAGTTCTTGTGCTTTGCACTGCTCGCGCTGTCTCTGGATCTGGTCTGGGGCTACTGCGGCATGCTCAGCCTCGGTCACGGCGCCTTCTTTGCGCTGGGCGGCTACGCCATGGGCATGTATCTGATGCGGCAGATCGGCGACCGCGGCGTCTATGGCGATCCGCTGCTGCCGGACTTCATGGTCTTTCTGAACTGGGACGCGCTGCCCTGGTACTGGCAGGGTTTTGATGCGCTGCCCTTAGCCCTGCTGATGGTGCTGCTCGTGCCGGGCACGCTGGCCCTGGTGTTCGGCTGGCTGGCCTTCCGCGCCCGGGTCAGCGGCGTTTACCTGTCGATCATGACCCAGGCCCTGACCTTTGCGTTGATGCTGGCATTTTTCCGCAACGAGATGGGCTTCGGCGGCAACAACGGCCTGACAGACTTCAAGGACATCGCCGGCCACCCCATCGCGGAGCCGGCGACCCGTTGCGTGCTCTTTGCGCTGTCGGCGCTCGCGCTCGCCGCCGCCTACCTGGGCGGGCGCTATCTGGTGACCTCCAAATTCGGGGCCGTGCTGCTGGCCATTCGTGACGGCGAGGACCGCGCGCGCTTTCTCGGCTACCGCGTGGAGCACTACAAACTCTGGATCTTCACGCTATCCGCCATGCTGGCAGGTATTGCCGGCGCGCTGTACGTGCCACAGGTGGGCATCATCAACCCCGGTGAGTTCGCGCCCCTCAACTCCATCGAGTACGCCATCTGGGTGGCCGTTGGCGGCCGCGGCACCCTGCACGGCGCCGTGCTCGGCGCCCTGACGGTGAACTACGGCAAGACGGTGTTTACGGCGGCACTGCCGGAGCTATGGCTGTTCGCCCTCGGCGCGCTGTTCGTCCTGGCGACCCTGTTCCTGCCCCGCGGCCTGCTCGGCGCGTTCCGGCGTTCGGACACGTCGTCATGACCAAGGGCACAGCGGCACCGGATACCCGGCACGGGGTGATCCTCTATCTCGACAGCGTAACCGTGAGCTTCGACGGCTTCCGGGCGTTGAACGATCTGTCCCTGACCATCGATGAGGGCGAGCTACGCTGTCTCATCGGTCCAAACGGGGCCGGCAAGACCACGCTCATGGACGTGATTACCGGGCGTACGACCCCCGATCAGGGCAGCGTCTGGTACGGGCAGCGCCAAAACCTGGCGACCCTCGATGAAGCCGCGATTGCGCGGCTGGGCATCGGCCGGAAGTTCCAGAAACCAACGGTCTTCGAGCCCCTGTCCGTGCGGGAGAACCTGGCGCTCGCGCTGGCTGCCGACCGCAGGGTCTGGCCGGTGCTGCGCAGCCGATCGCGCCCCGCGCAAGCGGACGCCATCGACGCCCTGCTCGAGCGGATCGGGCTGGCGCACAGCGCAGGCGCTGGCGCTGCGACCCTGTCGCACGGCCAGAAGCAGTGGCTGGAACTGGGCATGCTGCTCGCCCAGCAGCCACGGTTGCTGCTCGTGGACGAGCCGGTCGCCGGCATGACCGGCCAGGAGACCGAGCGCACCGCGGCACTGTTGAACGATCTTGCCGGCGACCACACGGTGATCGTTGTGGAACACGACATGGCGTTCGTGCGCAAAATCGCCCGCACGGTGACCGTGCTCCACGAAGGTGCGGTCCTTGCAGAAGGCAGCCTCGATGCCATGCAGGCGCATCCCGAGGTCACCCGCGTTTACCTGGGGGAATAGATGCTCCGGGTAGAGTCGTTGAACCAGTACTACGGCGGCAGCCATACGCTGCGCGACATCAGCCTGCAGGTCCCGGCGGGACAGTGCACCTGCATCATGGGTCGCAACGGGGTGGGCAAGACGACGTTGCTCGATGTGATCATGGGGCTACTGCCAATTCGTACGGGGCTGCTGCAGTTCGAGGCGCCTGAGGCTGGGCCGTTAGACCTTGCCGGTGCACCGGCCGAGCGACGGGCAGCGCTGGGCATCGGCTACGTGCCGCAGGGGCGGATGATCTTCCCGCAGCTCACCGTCGCGGAAAATCTCGAGCTGCCCCTGCGGGCCGCCCGCCTGCGCTCGGTGCCGGAGCGCATCTACGAGCTGTTTCCCGTTCTGGCGGAGATGGCCAACAGACGCGGCGGCGACCTGTCCGGCGGCCAGCAGCAGCAGCTCGCCATCGCCCGGGCGCTGGTCCTCGATCCGGTCCTGCTGATTCTGGATGAGCCCTGTGAGGGCATTGCCCCAAACATCGTCGCCGATATCGGGACGGTCCTTTCGCGCCTGTGCAAGGAGCAGGGCATGACCCTGTTGCTGGTGGAACAGAAGCTGCCGTTCGCCCGGCGCGTAGCCGATGGCTTTATCATGCTGGAGCGCGGCGCGGTGGTCGCGCAGGGCAAGATGGACGCGCTCGACGCACCGCTCATCGATCGCTACCTCAAGGTGTAGGGAACGCAGCAATGGTTGCCTGGTATCGCCGTCCCTGGACCCGCGACCCCCTGATTGCCTTTCTGCTGCTCGGCGGCAGCATCTTCGCCATCGAGCGCATCGCGGCGCCGGGGCGCGGCGGCGATGCAGCGGACAGCAGCGGGAACGCAATCGTGCTGACGGATGCTCTTGAACAGCGTCTCGCGAGCGACTTTCAGTATCTGCAGGGGCGGGCGCCGGATGCCAAGGAGCGCGCCGCGCTGATCGCGCGCTGGCTGGAGGACGAACAGCTGTTCCGCGAGGCCCTGCACCTGAATCTGCACCGCAGCGACGCCAAGGTGCGCGCACGCCTGATCGATACCCTACGGCAGCTGTGGCGCGACACGCGGGACGCGCCTGGCGAGGCAACGCTGCAGGGCTACTTCCAGGCGAACCGGGAACGCTACTTGCGCGAGCCCCGGCTGAGCTTCGACCAGGTTTTCTTTGCCGGCCGTGCACCTGAGGGTGCTTTGGAGAAGCTGCGCGCGGGCGAAACTCTGACCGGCGATCCGTTCTGGCTCGGGAATCGGCTCGAGGGCTACGGCGAGAGCATCCTGCGCAGCAACTTTGGCGGCACCTTCTACGAGTTGCTCTGGCAGGCTCCGCTCGATCAATGGATCGGCCCCCTCCGGTCCCCGCGCGGCGCCCATCTGGTGCGGCTGACGGGCCGCGATGACAGAGCGCCACTCCCCTTCGAGGCGGCCCGCGCCGCAGTGCTCACGGACTGGCAGGCCGAGCATGACCGGGCAGCGCTCCGCGCACGCCTTAAGCAGCTGGAGATGCGTTACCCGCTGATCGACGAGCGCTCGCGCGCAACCAGCATGCCCTCGTCGATTAGAAACTGACAGATCGCAGCCACGCCCTCACCGGTCTTCAGATTGGTGAACACGACCGGCAGGTCACCGCGCTGACGCGCCGCGTCAGCGGCCATAACCTCGAGGGAGGCGCCGACGTGCGGTGCCAGATCGGTCTTGTTGATGATCAGCAGGTCGGAGCGAGTAATACCTGGGCCACCCTTGCGCGGCACTTTTTCGCCACCAGCGACATCGATCATGTACAGGGTCAGATCGACCAGCTCCGGGCTGAAAGTCGCGCTCAGGTTATCGCCACCGCTCTCGATCAGGATCATCTGCAGCTCGGGAAAGCGGACGACGAGCTCATCGATCGCCGCGATATTGATCGAGGCATCTTCCCGGATCGCCGTGTGCGGACAGCCACCGGTCTCGACGCCGATGATGCGTTCTTGCGGCAGCGCCTGGGCTCGCAGCAGGATCTCCATGTCTTCTTGCGTGTAGATGTCGTTGGTGACCACGCCGATGTCGTAGTGCCGGCGCAGGGCCCGGCACAGGGCCTCGACCAGCGTCGTCTTGCCGGCGCCAACGGGGCCGCCGAGCCCTACGCGCAGCAGGTCGTGCTCGGAGCCGATGGCGGTTTGATCTTGCGCGTGCGGCGCCATGACGATCTCCCTTAGCGGACAGACCCGGCAGGGACCGCTAAGAACGGAACTGACGGGCGGGTTGTTGCTCGTGGGCACTGCTCAGGACAGCAAGGCCCGGTGCGGCGGCGCCAATCTCATCATCTTCGATCTGCTGTGCGCCGTCGACGAGGGCGTCGAGCTGATCCGCGATCTGTAGCAGCAGCGCCAGCGCATCGCTGTGCCCCAGGGGCACGATGCGAGTTGCCGCGGCCACCTGCTGCTCAAACCAGATCCAGGTATAGCCGGCCAGCGCCCGCGCCGGCTCGAGGCGCCAGGACATCGCCACCGGCGCGTACGCTGCGGCCAGGCTCATCGGCCGCGGTAGCGGTACCCGTGGCGTGACGGCCAGTGCAGGCAGCAGCCGCGCCAGGGCCGCGCCCTGCGCTTCGTCTTCGCGCAGCAACTCCGCGCTCTCCCGCTGCGCCAGCAACTCATCGTTCCAACGCGCGAAGGCGGCGCCGTCAGCGCGCGCCGCGGCATCGAGCAGACGATCGAGCAACGGCAGATCGACGCTGCCGAGCATGCTGCGACCCAGCTCGAGCAACCAGCGCGCGGCGCTGTGCGAATCGTGCACCAGGCCCGCGCGACAGGCGGACTCCAGGCCATGCGAAAAGCTGTAGCCACCGATCGGCAAGGCCGGACTCAATAGCAGCCACAGGCGCGCTTCGAGCGCGAGCCCGGGGATGGCGCCGGTCATGGGCTCAGTGGGCATGAGCATGGCCTCCGCCGTAGGCACCGCCCTCGGGCTCGAAGGGTGCCTGCTCCCGCTGCACGGTCTGCCCGAGCCCGCGCACCATCTCGTCCAGCACCCGGTCGTGACCGTAGCGCAACCAGTCAGCGCCGACCTGCACCGGCACGTGGCGGTTGCCGAGATGGTAGGCGGTGCGCGCGAGCGCTTGTGAATCCGCGTTGCAAACCAGGCTGCAGGGCTCCGGCGCGGCATCAATGCGCAGCCAGTCACCGGCCGCGTTGGTCAGCAGCGTGCCACCCCGCAGCAGCGTGCCGCGCGGTAGTTTCAGCCCCACCGGCGTGCCGCAGGGCAAAGTGATGCGCTGCCGCGCCTTCTGGCGCGCCGCAAAGGGCAGGGCGACCGCACGCGGCTGCGCGCCCGCAGGCGGCGCGTTCACTCCGACCTCGGTGAAGATGCACAGCGCGCTGTCGGTAAGGTCGCTCACGATCTCTGCGGTCGCGCTCAGAACAGGAAGTAGCTTTGCGCCAGCGGCAGCGTCGTGGCCGGCTCGCAGGTCAGCAGCTCGCCATCGAGCCGCACCTCGTAGGTTTGCGGGTCAACGGTGAGCGCCGGCTGCAGCGTGTTGAGCACCATGTCAGCCTTGCGCAGGGAGCGCGTACCCGAGACAGCACTGACGCGCTTGGCGAGACCGAGCTGATCGGCAACGCCCGCCTGCACGCTGGCCGCAGAAACAAAGGTTTCTGCCGTCGCCGCGACAGCGCCGCCAAAGCTTGCGAACATGGGCCGATAGTGCACCGGCTGCGGTGTGGGAATGGACGCGTTGGGATCGCCCATCGGCGCGGCAGCGATCATACCGCCCTTCAGAATCAGCGCGGGTTTAACGCCGAAGAACGCTGGCTTCCACAGCACCAGATCCGCCAGCAGACCCGGCGCCACGCTCCCGACCCGATGCGCAATCCCGTGCGTGAGCGCGGGATTGATGGTGTATTTGGCGACGTAGCGCCGCGCCCGGAAGTTATCATTGCGATCACTGTCCTCCGGTAGCGGGCCGCGCTGCGCCTTCATTTTGCTCGCGGTTTGCCAGGTGCGGATGATGACCTCGCCCACACGGCCCATGGCCTGACTGTCCGAGGCGATCATAGAGAACGCGCCCAGATCCTGCAGGATGTCTTCCGCGGCGATCGTTTCCAGGCGAATCCGCGACTCCGCGAAAGCCACATCCTCAGGAATGCGCGCATCCAGATGATGGCAGACCATGAGCATATCCAGATGCTCGTCGACGGTATTGACCGTGTAGGGCCTGGTGGGATTGGTCGATGACGGCAGCACGTTCGGCTCGCGACAGGCCAGGATGATGTCCGGAGCATGCCCACCACCCGCGCCCTCGGTGTGATAGGTGTGGATCACGCGGCCACCGATGGCGGCCAGGGTCTGCTCAACGAACCCTGACTCGTTCAGCGTGTCCGTGTGAATCGCCACCTGCACATCGGCCGCATCGGCGACGCGCAGGCAGCAGTCGATCGCGGCCGGTGTCGTGCCCCAGTCCTCGTGCAGCTTGAGGCCTATGGCGCCCGCTTCGATCTGCTCTTCGAGCCCTGCGGGCAGGCTGGCGTTGCCCTTGCCGAGCAAGCCGATGTTCATGGGGAAGGCATCGATCGCCTGCAGCATGCGATGAATGTTCCAGGGCCCCGGCGTCGCGGTCGTGGCGTTACTGCCGGTCGCCGGCCCCGTCCCGCCACCGAGCATCGTCGTGATGCCCGAGGTCAGCGCTTCCTCGATCTGCTGCGGGCAAATCATGTGAATGTGGGCATCGATCCCGCCGGCGGTCACAATCATGCCTTCGCCGGCGATGACTTCGGTGCCGGGGCCGATGCAGATGGCCACGCCGCTCTGCACGTCCGGATTGCCCGCTTTACCGAGCGCGGCAATCTCGCCATCCTTGATGCCAATGTCGGCCTTGAAGATCCCGCTGTGATCGAGCACCAGTGCATTGGTAATGACCAGGTCCACGCACTCGCTGCGCGGCCGCTGGCTCTGGCCCATACCGTCGCGGATGACCTTGCCGCCGCCGAACTTCACCTCATCGCCGTAAACCGTGTGATCCTGTTCGACCTCGATGATGAGATCGGTATCGCCCAGCCGCACCCGATCGCCGGTGGTGGGCCCGAACATGCCCGCATAGGCCGCCCGATCCATGGTGCTCATGAGGATGCGTCCAGCGGGCCCATCACCGTTCCCTGAAAGCCATAGACGGCACGCTCGCCGCCGTAGGGCACGAGGGTGATCGTGCGCGCCTGGCCAGGCTCGAAGCGGACCGCGGTGCCAGCGGGGATGTCGAGACGCAGGCCGCGCGCCGCAGCGCGGTCGAACTCGAGCGCACCGTTGGTCTCGGCAAAGTGATAGTGCGATCCAACCTGGACCGGTCGGTCGCCGGTGTTGGCGACCCGCAGGGTGGTTCGCTCGAGGCCAGCGTTCAGCTCGATCGGCTCGCCATCGGTCATGATCTCACCGGGAATCACGGGACTGCGGTCTCCTCTTGTTGCGCGATTAAGTGATCGGCTGATGCACCGTGACGAGTTTGGTCCCGTCAGGGAAGGTGGCCTCCACCTGGACCTCGTCGATCATCTCGGCAATGCCCGGTTGCACATCGTCGCGCGCAAGAATGGTGGTGCCGAACTGCATCAGTTCGGCCACCGTGCGCCCATCGCGCGCGCCCTCAAGGATCGCTGCGGAAATCAGGGCAATGCTCTCGGGATAGTTGAGCTTGACGCCCCGGTCGCGACGCTGCTGCGCCAGCTGCGCGGCAACGAACAGCAGCAGCTTGTCCTTCTCTCGGGGCGTTAAGTCCATGGGTTCAGGTTCTCCAGATAGCCGGGGCCAGCGCTGGCCGTTGCAGCAGCATCGGCCGTAGATCGCTCCATAGCGCGCGCAACGCCAGGCTCACGGTTTCCGGATCATCGTCCAGCAGACGCGCGATGAGCACTGAGCGAACACAGGTCAGCGGCAGACGGGGATGTCGTTCCCGCAGCAGCGCGAGTTGATCGGCATCCACCGGCGTGGCGTAGCATGTGCCCAGACAGTAGCGGCCGTCCAGACCCCAGGGCGCCTGCTGCTGCGACGCACCGGCCTTGAACCGCAGTCGATCGCTGAGCAATGGTCGCATTGCACCGGTCTGCGGGTCGCGTCGCTCAATGCGCAGGTGTTGCTCATAGCTGCCTTGATCGAAGCGCTGATCGTTTGCAGGCTGTCCAAGGCAGAGCACGTCCGCAGTCACCAAGCGAGCGTGCGGCGCGAGCTGGAAGAGGGCGCTGCTGCGTACTCTCGCACCGGGAAACACGATCGTCCCCTGGGGCAGATACTCGCAACTGGCGTCATCGTCCACGGACATGCGGATGTCCTGCCGTGCCAGGGCGCCGGTGCTGCGATAGAACTTGCTGCTGGCCGGGGTGGTAAGCAGTGCGCTGGCCTGGGTTTCGACGGCGACATTGATCCTGAGTGCGTCACCACCGACCACGCCGCCGGGTGGGTGCAGCAGATAGGCATGGCATACCGGGCCTTCCGGGTAGAACGGCTTTTGCACATACAGCGGGCCACAACCCACCTCGCGATGCATGCGGGTCCGGTCCGCACCGGCCGTAAAGCGCAAGGACAGCGCGGCCTGCCAGCCCCCTGCTGCGTCGGGCACCGCAGCGCTCATCGCGTTCTGTTTCACTTAGGTGCACCGCATTCGAATTCACTCACGATCATGCACCACGATGGCACACCGCTGAAGGGTGCACGGTGGTGCGTTCTGCCCGACCAGCGGCAAGCCGTTGATCTGCCGATGCCAACGCAACGCGCGAAGCTGCCTTCGGCGGATTCGAGCATGGCATAGAACTCGCATGAAATTTTGGTAAAGCGAAACTGGTGAAACCACTTCGTACACGACCGTTTCGTGAGGGCCACAGAGGGGGCGCGTATGGACGCCGGGGAGATCGCAAGCAACGGCAGCAGCCACCGACCGCTGGTGCGAGCCTGCGCGCTCGCCGTTGCGCTATTGATCAGTGCGCCCACGGGCGCCGAGGACGCGACGCCGGTTCCGCCGAGCGCAGCGCCGCCCGCCCAGGTCCAACCTGCACCTGCACCTGCACCTGCACCTGCACCTGCACCTGCACCTGCACCTGCACCTGCACCTGCACCTGCACCTGCACCCAAATCATGGGACTCCATCCTAGGCGCGGTGGTGGAGGCGGAAACACCCACGCCGCACTGGTTCATCGCGCGCGGCCGGCACATTGGCTATCTGGTGGACGGTGACAACGGCACGGTGCAGGGCACCATGACCCTGTCCATGTTTACGCCGGCCATGCAGCCGCATCTGAGTCAGGACCGGATCTACGCGTACGGCAGCTACTACAGCCGGACCTACTACGGTGACCGCACGGACCTGGTCGTCGGCTACGACGCGAAGACGCTGGCGCCCGTGGTCGAGATCGAGATCCCTGCCAAGTCCGCGGGCATCGGCCACAGCGGCATGATCGGGCTGATGGGTGACCGCTTCATCGGCGTCTGGAATATCACGCCGGCGATGTCCGTGAGTATCGTCGACCTGCAGACCGAGCAGTTCGTGGGCGAGATCTCGACACCCGGCTGCGCCGCCGTCTACCCCATGGGGGAAGGCTTCATGATGCCCTGCGGCGACGGCACGCTGCAGTACATCCGCCTGGATGCGGACGGCCGGGAAGTCAGTCGCATCCGCAGCGACGCTTTCTTCAAGATCGACGAAGACCCGGTCTATGACTACGCGGTACCGACGGAAGACGGCTGGCTCATGGTGTCTTTCGACGGGCTTGTCTACGAAGTCACGCTCGATGGCGCTGCGCTGAAGATCAGCGAGCCCTGGTCCCTGTTCGCGGGCGAGGACGAAGATAGCGAGTGGCGCATCGGCGGCTACCAGCCCTTCGCCTACAACGCACCCAACCGCATGCTCGTTGCGCTCGTACACGAGGGCGGCGGGCAGGAAACCTTTGAAGATCCCGGTAGCGAGGTCTGGGCCTTTAGCCTCGACAGCAAACGCCGCGGCTATCGCCTGAAGCTTCAGGGCAAGGACGACGAGGCACCCGTGCTCGGCAGCGGCCTGCAGCTGACCCAGGACGCGACGCCACTGCTCATGGTCGCGCCGGATGAAGACAAAGCCCTGCGCATCTACGACGGTCGGACCGGCGCCCACCAGCGGACCCTGAAAGAGATGGGCGTGCGCCTGCTTCAGAACCTGGATCTGGGCCCGTGAGCACCGTCGCCCTGACCTTCGCGATCGCGCTGGCGACCGTGCTGACCACGGCCGCGCTCCACAAGCTGCGCGCAGGCGAGCGGTTCGCCGCCCAACTCGCCGCGTACCAGTTGTTGCCCGAAGCCTGGCCCCTTTCGACCCTGCGCCGGGTCGGCCTGGGACTCGCCGCCGTCGAGCTGCTGCTGGCCGCGGCCCTGCTGGTCCCGCCCGCCTGGCCACTGGCGGCAACGGGCACGGCAGCGCTGCTCGCGCTCTATCTGGCCGCGATGGCCGTCAACCTGCTGCGCGGCCGCCACCAGATCGACTGTGGCTGCGGCGATCAGCCACAACCGCTATCGGCCGCGCTGCTCGCACGCAATCTGGTGCTCATCTTCGCCGCGCTGCTGATCGCGCTGGCGGAACCGACGGCCGGGCTGCGGGACTGTCTCGTGGCCCTGCCTGCGTCCGTGGTGCTGGTTCTGATCTACACCGCCGCTGAGCAGCTGCTCGCCAACGCATCCGTTCTCGTTCCCCGGGAGGCCCCCGATGAGTGATCTGTTTCTGGTCAGCCACGTCCTGCTCTGGATCGCGGTCCTGGCATTGCTGTTTCTGGTGATCGCACTGGCGCGCCAGATCGGCATCCTGCACACCCGGCTGGCACCGGCCGGCGCGCTCATGACGAGTGCCGGGCCCAAGGTCGGTGCCCCTGCGCCGGAGCTTTCTCTGCCCACACTCGAGGGCGCGCTGGTCACGATCGGTGGCCCGCGCACTCGCGCTCAGCTGATCCTCTTCGTCGCGCCCGGCTGCCCCATCTGCAAGGAGCTGCTGCCCGCGGCCCTGTCCATGGCCCGCTCCGAGCGACTCGACCTGGTGCTCGGCAGTGACGGTGGCGAGCCGGAGCGGCACGCCGCCTATGTGGCAGACATGGGACTTGGAGCCGTGCCCTACGTGGTCAGCATGGATCTGGGACTGGCATTCGAGGTCGCGAAGCTCCCCTACGCGGCGCTGATCGATGCCCAGGGCGTGCTCCGCTCGAAGGGCCTGGTCAACAGCCGCGAGCACCTCGAGAGCCTGGTCGAAGCCATGGACAGCGGCTTCCCCTCGGTGCAGGAGTACCTGGTCGCCCAGGGCGAACTGCCGCAGGAGCAAGGCTGATGCGTCGCTGGCTGAAAACCCTGGGCAACTGGCCGGCACAGCTCGATGAGCAGGTCAGCCAATGGGCTCGTCGCGTTGCCCGCGGTTCCTCGCGGCGCTCCTTTCTGCAGAAAGCAGGGGTCTTCGCCGCGGGGATCGGTGCCTTTCCCATGCTGCCCGTCTACCGCGAGGCCGCCGCCAGCGCGAACATTCCGGAAATGGGGGATCCCAACAGCTGCGACTACTGGCGCTACTGCGCCTTCAGCGGGTCCCTGTGCGGGTGCTGTGGTGGCTCTCCGACCCAGTGCCCGCCTGGTTCTGAGGTGGCCTCCGTCTCCTGGGTGGGCACCTGTCAAAACGCCACGGACGGCAAGTACTATCTGATCTCCTACAACGATTGCTGCGGCAAGAGCAGCTGTGGGCGCTGCAGCTGTCACCGCAGCGAAGGAGACCGGCCTGTCTACTTCCCGTCTAAGTCCAACAGCATTCTGTGGTGCTTCGGCTCGAAGAGTCACGCCTACCACTGCACCCTGGCGTTGGTGCTCGGTGAGGCGGATGGTCCCGCGGCGACCGGCTAGCCGCGCGCCGGGCCGCAGCGCAGCTGTGATCACTGCCAATCTTCGTCGCGCGACCCTTGCCGCAACGCTGCTGCTGACGTTGCTGTGCAGTGTGCCAGGCGCCTATGCCGATGCACGCTCCGACTATCTGCTGTACTGCGGCGGCTGCCACCTCGAGGACGGCAGCGGCTCACCGCCGGAAGTGCCCGACCTGCGCGTCAACGTGGATCGACTGGCAACCACGCAGGAAGGCCGCGCGTACTTGGTTCAGGTGCCCGGATCCTTCCAGGCACCAATCTCCCACGCGCGGCTCGGCGAGGTATTGAACTGGATCATCGACAGCTACCACCAGGTGCCCGGCTACCAGCCGTTTACCGGTGATGAGGTCGCCCGCCTGCGGGAAACGCTGCTCATGGACCCGCTGAAACTTCGGCGGGAACTGCTGCAGCCAGATGCTCCGTCAGAAAGCGAGCCGTCTCCGACACCGCTCGCGCAACGCTCGCCGGGTCCTCACTGAACAGGCCGAGCCCATGGCGGGCCGCCGGCAAGATGATCTCCTGCACGGAGCGGGCCGCTGGCGCACCGAGCGCCGCAGCGTGCATCAGCGCCGGATCAATGACCTCATCGGCGTCGCCGTAGAGCACCAGCAGGTCACCCGCAAACGCCGCCAGCGCATCCGCCGGGCGCGAGGCCGCCAGATCGGCAAACCAGCGACCAGATAGCTGCTGCTTCTGGCCCCAATCGGTCTCGTAGGGGACAAAGCCCTGTGCGTTCGCCTGCGCCGCCAGCTCTGCAAAGCGCGCCGCGCCGCCAAAGCTCCGGGCGATGGCAGCGTCACCGTTGCTGGCGGAGGGGGACCAGAGCACCAGCGCACGATAGC
>JBCDIK010000080.1:0-15007 GCA_038749065.1 Pseudomonadota bacterium
ACAGGAAGCGCAGGAGGACGCCAAAGAGGAGTTCTCCTCGGCGCTCGAACGCTTCAGCGCGGTCGTCAACATCGGTGAGAGCGATCTGAAGAGCACCTACGGGCGCCTGAACGATTCCTTCGAGGACGCGCAATCGCGGGCGGAGGAAGTCAGCGAGCGCATCGACGACGTCGAAGATGTCTCCGAAGACCTGTTCAAGGAGTGGCGGGGCGAACTCGACCAGATCAGCAACGCGAAGCTGCGCGGTGCCAGTGCGCAGCAGCTGCAGCAGTCCGAGGCCAAGTACGCCGACCTGATCAAGGCCATGCGCCGCGCCGAGTCGCGCATGGAGCCGGTGTTGGTGGCCTTTCGCGACAACGTGCTGTTCCTCAAGCACAACCTCAACGCCCAGGCGATCGCCTCGCTCAAGACTGAGCTCGGTGACATCGAGGCCAACGTCGGCACGCTGATCCGCGAGATGGAGGCCTCCATTGCCGAATCGCAGGCGTTCATCGAAGACATGGCGCTGCTGCAGGGCTGACCCGTCACCGTGAGTTACGAGCACATCCTCTACGAAGTCGAGGGCCCCATGGCCCTCATCACCATCAACCGTGCCGAGAAGCACAACGCCATTTCGCTGGCGACGCTCGCGGAGCTGCGCCGGGCCGCAGCGGCTGCGGCGGAGGACGAGGCCGTGCGCGTCATCACGATCACCGGCGCCGGCGAGCGGGCCTTTGCTTCCGGGTCCGATCTTTCCGAAGTGATCGATCGGGACTTTCGCAAAGCCCTTGAGCCCATCGTGCAGGGCCTTGCGGATCAGCTGGAGCGGACGCCCAAGCCCGTCATCGCCGCGATCAACGGCATCTGCATGGGCGGGGGGCTGGAGGTGGCCCTGGGTTGTGACCTGCGCATCTGTACCCCGGACGCACGCTTTGCAACGCCCGAGGGCAAGCTGGGCATCATCCCCGGCGGTGGGGCCACGGCGCGCCTGCCGCGGATCGTGGGTCGCGGCTGGGGCATGGAAATGCTGCTCATGGGGGATCCCATCAGCGCCGAGCGCGCGCTGCAGATCGGCCTGGTCACACGGGTCGTCGAGCGCGCAGCGCTGCTCGACGAGGCCCGGCGCATGGCGGGCCAGCTCGCGGGCTTCGCCCCCTTCGTGCCGCGCACCATGAAGGCAATGGTGCACTTCGGCATGGAGGCGAGCCTGGCCGGGGCGCTCATGTTCGAGAAGTATGCCCAGGGCGCGCTGGTCCAGACCGAAGACAAGGTCGAAGGCATCAGCGCGTTCCTCGACAAGCGCGAGCCGCAGTTCAAGGGCCGCTAACGCCGGCGCGAGGGGGCCACCGCGAGCGGTTGAACGCCCCTGAGCCATCACAGATACTCGAAGCGCAAGCCACGTTGAGGAGAGGGGCCATGGCCGTTGATCGCTTCCCTGTTGAAGCCAGCCACATACTGATGTTCGCCCGGTCGGTCGGGGATCCGAACCCGATCTACGAAGATGCGGAACACGCCAAGAGCACTGAGCCCGGCGCCATCATCGCGCCGCCGACCTTCGCGCAGGCCAGCGCGCAGTTCGATCCAGACTATTTCCTGCGGCCCAAGATCGGGCAACCCTGGTTTGGCAGTGGCGGGGAAGCGACGGGGATCAAGAAAAAAGAGGGCGGCTCTGGTGGTGGCGGAGGCGGGGGCGGACTGCATGCCGAGCAGCACTTCGAGTACCACCGTCATATCTCGCCCGGTGATGTGCTGACAGCCGAGGTCAAACCCGGCAAGACCTGGGAGAAAGAAGGCAAGCGCTCCGGCAAGCTGGTGTTCTCGGAAACAGTGACCGAGTACCGCGACCAGCACGGTGAGCTGGTCATCACCGCGCGCGGCGTCGGCGTGCGTACCGAGCGACCGGTGGACCAGTAGGAGATCGATATGGCTTTATCCGAAGCAACCCTCGCCATCGGCGACAGCTACAGCGAGTGCCTGGTGGAAGACCTCAAGCGCACGCAGATCGTCCAGTACGCCGGCGCCAGCGGCGACTACAATCCGCTGCATACCGACGAAGTGTTCACGACCCAGGTGGCGGGCTATCCGTCCGTGTTCGCGCACGGCATGCTGACCATGGGGATGACCGGTGCCATGCTGACCAACTACGTCGGTGATGGTCGCCTGACAAAGTACGGCGTGCGCTTTACCAAACAGGTCTGGCCCGGTGACACGCTCAATGCGACCGCGACCGTCGAGAGCATCGACGACGATGGCGACCGGCGGGTGGTTAACCTGACGGTCAGCACCACCAATCAGGACGGCGACGTGGTGCTGTCCGGTTACGCCGCCGCGCGTATCGACCCGTAAGTCCGCAGCGGCCGGTCAGGCGCTGCGCAGTTGCTCGCGCCAGCGCCGGCTGAACGCTGCTTCGGGCCGGCTCGCTCGCCGCTCATCGAGCAGTTGCAGGGCGCGGGCGTGGCGTCCGGCCCGCGCGCTGGCATCGATCAGCAACCAGTTCAGAATGTCGCGCTGCGCGTTGCTGCCCCCGAAGCGGACACTGATAGCGCGCACCGGTTCCAGCAGATCCGCCGCGCCCGCCGCATCATCCGCGCCGAGCCGGAGTAGCGCAGAGAGTATCGGCACGCCGATCGTTGCACTCATGCGGGCGCTGGTCTCGCCCAGGCGCGGCTGTGCCAGCTGCGCGCGGGCCTTGAGTTCTGCCAGCCGTTCCAGGTCGCCGGCGAGCAGGAACGCAAAGCCCGCGTGTACATCGTTGAAGGCGTAGTAGCCGGGCTCCTGCTCGAGCTTGCCCGCCCACTGTGCAGCGATGCCCTGTGCGCGATCCTCCACCGCAACGCCGAGCAGCTTCAGGCGCAGCAGCATGGAAGAGACGTCCAGCAGCTCGAGGCTCGCGCCCTGCAGGTTTGGCAGGATCTCGTCATCGACAATCGCGGTCGCCGCCGCCACATCATCGAGATCGATGTGAAAGAGCGCCTTGTGCCACCAGTTGTGGCAAGCCATCCCACAGTCGCTGTGCCAGTGCGTCGCGCTGTCCGCAAGCCATCGCTCACCGCTGGCTGCCTCGCCGCGCATCTCCAGGACGTGGGCGACCGCGTGAGTGGCCCAGGCATCGCGCGGGTCTGCTGCAACCGCGCGCTCGCCCACCGCCAGGGCCTGGTCGAACTCGTTGCACTCCTCCAGGCCGAACGCATACATGCCCTGCACGTAGGAGTAGGCGAGGTCCTCCGCTGGCCAGTTGAGCAACGCCCGCCCCGGCCGGTTCCGTAAATTGGTGGCGTCGCCGAGCATGAAGTCGAGCACGTGCGCGGTCTGCAGCGCGACGACGTGGGTCGGTGCCAGCGCGAGGGTCTCATCGAGCAGCGTGCCCGCGCGGTACCACTGGCCGCTCACCAGCGCCGCGGTCGCCGCCGTCCAGGCCTGTTGCGCGGGGCTGGCTTTCGCGGCCAGCGCCTGGGCGGCACTGACACCGGCGGCGGCTTCGCCCTGGTACTGCCGTTCGGAGCTCAGCACCAGCGCGCAGGCTCGCAGCAGGTGCGCATCGAGCTGTTCCGGGTCCTGCGCGAGGAGCGCATCGCACTCCGCGACGGCATCGCCCTGATAGGAGCGATAGGCAAAGCAGGCTCGGTCGTAGCTGGGTGTGGTGTCCATGATCATCGCTCGCGAAACAGCGGCTGTTCGGTGCCGGTCAACTTGGTACATTTAGCCATGCTTGCGTCATCGCGTCCTCCGGCATTCCGTCTGCTGCACCTGTCTGACCCGCACTTTGGTGCGGAGCGGCCGGAGGTTGTGGAAGCGCTGCTACGTCTCGCAGCCGCGCAGTCGCCGGATCTGTGCGTGGTCTCCGGCGATCTCACCCAGCGCGCCCGGCCCGCGCAGTTCCGCCGGGCGGCGGCCTTCTTCGAGCGTTTGCGATCGGTGACCGATGACGCGCCGCAGCTGCTGGTGCCTGGCAACCATGATGTGCCGCTGATCAATCT
Source organism: Pseudomonadota bacterium (assembly GCA_038749065.1). Classification (GTDB taxonomy): domain Bacteria; phylum Pseudomonadota; class Gammaproteobacteria; order Pseudomonadales; family Azotimanducaceae; genus CALHVX01. Next base: position 3,957 of record JBCDIK010000080.1, read on the forward strand.
CTGGGCTCGCTGGCGATCCCCCTACCAGCTCTACTGCGACAGTTTTGCAGCGCCCCCGGAAGGCCGATTCGAGAGCGACGACGTGGTGGTGTTCGGGGTCAATACCAGCACGCCGCGCCGACGGGTCGATGGCGAGGTGACGGTGACTCAGAGAGAAGCGATCGCCGCCGCCCTGACCGCGCTGGATGATGCGCGGCTCAAGGTGGTGGTCGTCCATCAACCCGTTGCCGTCCCCGCCCATTCGCAGCGCCAGCGACTCCTCCACGGCGGCCGGGAGGCTGCGCTCGCCTGGGGCCGCGCGGGTGCAGACCTAGTGCTGGGTGGGCACATTCACCTGCCCTATGCGCTGCCCCTGCAGGCGTCCCTCGAGGGACTGCCGCGCCCGCTGTGGTTGGTGCACGCCGGCACGGCGGTCTCCGATCGGCTGCGCATGGGAGCGCCGAACTCCGTGAATGAGCTGCTGTTCGAAACCGCAACGAGACGGTTGCGACTCCGGCGCTGGGACTTTTCCGAAACCCGAAGCGCGTTCCTGCGCCGGAGCGATCGCTTTCTGGCCCTGGCCGGAGCCTATCCGGGCGAGTGGACGAATCGCCTTACCAGCGCTCCGCAGACGTCCTGACGTCGACCTCGAAGCTCCAGGCGCGCGGCTGCTGTCGGTACAGGTATTCGAAAGCGTCCACAATGCCTTCGAGGCTGATCATGCCGGCCTCCCCAAGCTTGGCCGCGTACTCGGGAAAACCCTGCTTGATCTTCTCGCCACCGATCGGGCCGTCGATGATGACGTGACCGACGTGGATACCTTCTTCTGCGTACTCCTTGGCCATGGCTTGAGCCAGGTTACGCAGGGCACCCTTTGAGGCGTTGAAAGCGCCGAACCGCGCCCGGCCGCGCAGGGAAGCGGAAGCACCGGTGAACAGCAGCGTGCCGGTGCGCTGCGGAACCATGTGCCGGACGGCCGCCCGCCCGAACAGGAAGCCGCCGGTGGGGCCCATGGCCATGGCGTGCGAGAACGTCGCCAGGTCCATGTCGATAATGCGCCCCGGCACGTTGTTACCGGCGTTGTAGATCGCGAGGTCCACCGGCCCCGGGGCCTCATCGAAGAGTGCGTTCACCTGCGTCTCGCTGGTGGCATCGGCGACCGCGGCGCGCGCCCGGCCGCCCTGCGCGGTGATGGCTGCAACGACCGCTTCCAGTTTGTCTGCGCTGCGCCCGGCGACGGTGACGTCGAGACCGGCCGCGGCGAAACGCATGCACAGCTCCGCCCCCAGGCCGTCCAGAGGCCCGACGCCCAGCACCACAGCGACCGGCCCGCTCATGTCGAGGCCACGCTCAGGTGCGCGCGCAGGCCCTCGGCCGCACGCGTAAGGCCGGGGCGCGCGCTCTCGAAGACGGCGGCGACGGCGAGAAAGTCATGGATCAGTCCATCCATGCACTGGTACTCGGCGGCGGTGCCCGCAGCCGCAAGCGCCTCGGCGTAGGCGGCGCCTTCGTCCCGCAGCGGATCGAACTGGGCCGTCAGAATGAGCGCTGGCGGCAGTCCGCCCAGCTCCGCTGCGCGCAGCGGTGACGCGGTGGGTTCCAGCCGTTGGGCAGGGTCCGGGCAGTAGTGTTCCCAGAACCAGCGCATCGTCTCCGTGTCGAGCAGATAGCCTTCACCGTTTTCCTGGTAGGACGCGCGCGTGAGGTCCGCGTCCACGACGGGATACAGCAGCAGCTGGAAGTCGATGGTCGGGCCCTGTTCTGCCCGCGCCCGTTGGCTGACCACTGCCGCGAGGTTACCGCCAGCACTCTCGCCACCGACAGCGAGCTTGCCGTTCCCATCGAGGGAAGCTTGCTGCGACGCCGCCCAGCAGGTGGCGGCGTAGCAGTCCTCGGGGGCGGCCGGGTAGGGGTGCTCCGGTGCGAGCCGGTAATCCACGGACACGATAACGCAGCCGGCCGTGGCGGCCAGGTCCCGGCAGGCTGCGTCGGCGCAGTCGAGATCGCCGATCACCCAGCCCCCACCGTGTAAGTAGACCAGCACACCGAACGGGCCGGGGCCCTCCGGGCGATAGATTCGCAGCGGAATCCGGTGGCCGCCGGGGCTTTCACAGCTGTCGTCGCGCACGGTGACACCGGTCAGCGCCGGATTCAGCGGCCGCATGAGCCGGTAGGCCTCGCGGGCCTGTGCGGGCGACATGTCGCGCATGGCAGGGCCATCAGCCTCTGCCAGCTGGGCCAGCATGGCCTGATACTCAGGAGCTAGCGGCATGGAACCTCCTTCACAGCGTCTCCCTCACCGTTTTCGCTAGAATTGCCGGTAGAATGCGCGACCGGCGCTCTTTTGCCAACGATTGCCCGCGCCGTGGCGAGCCGCCCTTGAGATCCGGCCAAACGCCCGCATAGTTCGCCCTGACAGCCACCACAGGAGGCCCCATGGCCGCAGATCAACACCGTATGGACGCCGAGCAGGACGTCGCTGACGCTGCCAAGCAGTTCAACCGGCTGGAAAACACCCTGCTCAAGCACCGTACGCTGACCATGTTCGGCGAGGTTAATCAGGAGGTTGCACGTCGTCTGGCGGAGCGCCTGCTGGCCATGTCCTACGAGTCCGATGACCCGATCACGCTCTATATCGGCTCCCCCGGTGGCCACGTTGAGTCCGGCGATACCATTTACGACATGATCCAGTTCATCAAGCCGAAGGTCCGTGTCGTCGGCACCGGCTGGGTGGGCAGCATCGCCACGCACATCTTCCTGTCACCGGAACGCGAGGATCGCTACTGCCTGCCGAATACACGCTTCCTGATCCACCAGCCGGCGGGCGGGTTCGGTGGTGACGCGACAGACGTCGAGATTCACGCCAAGGAGATCCTCAAGACCCGCGAGCGCATTAACCAGGTCATCGCTGACCGTACCGGCCAACCGCTCGAGCGCGTGGCCGCAGATACAGCTCGCGATTACTGGATGAGCGCGGAAGAGGCGGTTGAGTACGGTCTCTGCGGCAGCATCATCAAGGACGCCTCGGAACTGCCTTAAGGTTCCGCGTGGGTCACAGGCCAAGCACCAGCTTGGCCATGATGTTTTTCTGCACCTCGTTGCTGCCGCCGGCGATGGAGCTGGCCCGCAGATTGAAATAACGGGGGAAGGCCACCACGCCCTCGACCGGCCCGATCACCGGGACATTGCTTCCGACCGTGCGCGCCTGGGGCTGGTGCGCCAGCGCCGCGTGATCAATCGCCTCCACTGCGAGCTCGGTCAGGCGCTGCCCCGCGTTCGCGCCCAGCGTCTTCAGCATAGATGACTCCGGCCCCGGTGAGGCGCCGCTGGCGAGGGATGCCATGACCCGGAACTCGACCGCCTGCAGCGCCGCCAGCTGCAGCTCCGCGTTGGCCAGCTTGTCAGCAAAGGCCGGGTCCTGAGCAAGGGTGCCGCCGCTGCCGCTGGCGGTGTTCCCGGCCAGCCGGGCGATCCGTCTGAGCGCGCTGCGCTGGCTGGCGCTGCCGCCGCCGCCCCGTTCGAACTCAAGCAGATACTTGGCGACCCGCCAGCCCTCGTGGAGACCACCCACAACCTGATCCAGCGGCACTCGGACCTCATCGAAAAAGACCTGGTTCACCTCGTGCGTGCCGGAAGCGAAGAGAATCGGCTCGACCGTAATGCCCGGCGATGCCATGTCGAGCAGAACGAAGGTAATGCCCTGCTGTGGCTTGCGACTGTCGTCTGAGCGCACGAGCGCGAACATGCGGTTCGCTACGTGAGCGTGCGTGGTCCAGATCTTCGTGCCGCTCAACACGAGCGCATCGCCATCGACGGTGGCTTTCAAGGCCAGGGAGGCGAGATCCGATCCTGAGCCGGGCTCGCTGTAACCCTGACACCAGTAGTCCTCACCGGAGAGGATTCGCGGCAGGTACTCCGCCTGCTGCTGCGGAGAGCCACACCCGATCAGCATTGGGCCGCACATCCCCAGGCCCATCGGTGCCAGGGTCGGGGCACCTGCGAGCGTCGATTCGGTGGTCCAGATGTACCGTTGCAGCAGGTCCCAGCCGGGACCGCCGAAACGTTCCGGCCAGGCCGGGGCGACCCAGCCCTTGCGGTGCAGAATGCGGTGCCAGCGGATGTTGTGCTCGTAGTCGAGAAACAGTCCCGGGCAGAACCGCTGGGCCTGTCGTAGCTCGTCCGTCAGCGACTCGTCGAGAAAGCGCCGGACCTCATCGCGGAAGGCCTCGTGCTGCGGCTGCAGGTCGATGTTCATGGGGATTGCTCCAGTGTTTCCAGAACGCGAACGCGCGCTTCCAGGTCGGCGACATGGGCATCGTAGTCGTCGAGGGCCCGCAGCGCCTCAGCGAGCTCGAACAGATAGTCGCGATTGTGCCCACTGGGTCCGCAGCTGCGGGCGATCTGCGCCGCGATCTGCGCCGCGGGCGCATCGCCCAGCCAGGCTTTGTTGCCCGGCGCGGCGCGATAGACGACTACACTGCGGGAGGCGCCCTGGTCCGTGGCGGCGGTGAGCTCGAGTCGCTCGTAGCCGTTGCTCTCCCGGTGGTCGAGCCCGCGCAGGACGGTCGCAGCGACGGCGGCGTCTACTTCGTAGAGCATGCCCCGGCAGCGGGCCTCGGGGGCATCGATGAGAGTGACGACCCGCCCGGGCGCCTCAGGCGTGCCGCGATGGTCATGACTGCCCTGCCAGAACCGGCGCGCATAGCCCGCAATGACCGCCGGTTCCCGGTGCAGATAGGGAAAGTCCGGGCGCCAGATCAGGGAGCCATAGCCAAAGAGCGCAAGGTTCGAAATTGCTGTGTCCTGTCACCCACCCTCGGGCGGGCAGCCGAGGCGCGGAACACCGACCATACCCTTGCCCTGCCATCTGTGCATAGACTGGGCCCCGGCCGAACACGAGGGAGGGGACCATGGCTTACGACTACGAGCTGCTGCGGGTAGACATCGAGGGGCGCCTCGCAACGGTGACCATCGACAATCCACCCATCAACCTGATCACCCTACCGCTCGCCCAGGAGCTGTCGGCGCTGGCGGTGGAGCTCAAGGCCGACCCGGCGTTGACGGTGGTGCGGTTCAAGAGTGCCGACCCGGACTTTTTTCTGGCGCATTTCGATGTCGCGGCCATTCTTGAGTTTCCCACGGACACGCCGGCGGAGCGCGATGTGGAGCTGAACTGGTATCACCAGATGTGCGAGCGCTTTCGCACCATGGATAAGATCACCATCGCGCAGATCGAAGGGCGCGTCGGTGGCGGTGGCAGCGAGCTGGTCTCGTCCTTCGACATGCGCTTCGGCGTGATCGACAAAACGATCGTGTGCCAGATGGAGGTGCCGCTCGGTATCCTGCCCGGCGGCAGCGGCACCCAGCGCCTGCCGCGGCTCGTGGGTCGCGGGCGAGCGCTGGAGATCGTGCTCGGCGGAGACGATCTGGATGCGCAATCCGCCGAGCGCTGGGGCTACCTGAATCGCATCTACACAGCCGATGCCATCGATGCCGCGGTCGGCTCGCTCGCCGGGCGCATCGCGTCCTTTCCGCCGCAAGCGGTGCGACTGGCGAAGGAGGCGGTGAACGGTGCTGACCAGGCCTCCCTGGAAGATGGGCTGCGCGATGAGGCCTACCTGTTCCAGCGCCTGCTGCGCACGGACGCAGCGCAGCGCAACATGCAGCGCTTTTTAGAGCTTGGCGGCCAGACCCGGCACGGGGAGCTGCGGGTCGGAGCCCTCGGCGGCGAGCTCGGCGAGCCCTGACCGCCGCGCTGCGTTACGGCGGCTGGCTTAGCCCACCGGAAGCAGGACGCTGAGCGCGTAGATGCCGGTCACGATCAGCGCTGCGCCGAAGACGAGGGCGCCGGTGCCGATGGCCAGGGTTTTTTCTGGGTGATCGAGGAACATCGCATTCTCCTGGTGCTGGCGGCACAGCGCGTGGGTTGAGGTGCCGGGCGAGTCGCGCCCGAAGCCGCAGTGCCATTAGGCCAGCGCGTCCGCGCGCGCACAGCGCGGGGATCTGCGCGGGCAACTCAGGGATTTCCCCTAGGTCGGCACCGGGCGCGGCTGCGCGCGGGGACGCGCGTGCGCGTTGCGTTGCCCGCAGCCGGCCGCTATCTTGACGAGGCGTTCAAGCATCGGCCACTTTCGGGGAGACGGCGATGTTGGAGAAGTACGTCGGTAGGGAAGTTTCGGCACAGGCGATCATGCCGCTCTACGACGCCTTGATCGCTGACGGCTGCGATCCCGCGGCCCTGCCCAGCGCGCAATACTTTCGGGAGTCCGTCACCCGCCTGCCCTGGTCGCAGGCGCTTATGATGCTGCAGCTGGCGGAGCGCCGTCTCGATGAGGCTGCATTGAAAGCCATCGGTGCCCGCGGCCTGCAGGCGGAACGCATGGCGCAGCGGGTTCGTTGGTCCCAACGCCTGCTCACCCTCGAGGACACCTTTCGCCTGGTGATCTACCCTCATTCCGATGTGGACTATGCCTGTGCGCTGGCGGCGGTGGAGGCCGAGCCCGGGGATATCCGCGTCACTGTCGTGATGGAGGATGGCTACACTGCCAGTCGAGCTTTCTTCCTGATCATGCTGGGGGCTCTGGAAGCGTTTCTGGACCAGGCCGCGCCACCGGCACGGGCGATTAAGGCGGAATCGGGGCGCGATGCGCTGTCCTATCGCGTTACCTATCGTGATCAGCCCGGATTCTGGACGCCGCTGAAGCGTCTGCTCAGCAACGCGCTGTGTCGGATCTATGGCCTGTACAGCCACGACGCGATCCGTGACGCGCTGGCCGAGCGAGCCCTTGAAGTCCAGCGCGTACGCCTCGCCAAGACGGCGACCGATGCCACGGCCCGCGCCCAGCAGGATCTGCTGGAAGATGCCCTGGCGCTGGCCGGTGCAGTGCTCATGGAGTTCGGACCGGGTAACCGCCTGGAGCAGCTGCACGGCCCGGTCGAACGCCTCACGGGCTACTCCCCGACCGCGATCCGCATCGATCCGGCCGGGCTGTTTGCTGATCAGAGCGCCATCGCGCTGGCCGGCCTGGAGCCTCTGGCCGCGGGCACCGCAACTCTGCGCTGGCGTCACCGTAAGGGTCAGAGCTTTCCCGTGGCGGTCACCGTGGCGCATCTCGACGCTGGGCGATGGCGATTGCTTGCGTCGCCTGCGGCTGAGACCGGGTCGCTGGAGGCTGAGATTGCAGTGCCCGAAGCGCCGCAGACCGCCGCACCGGATCCGGTCCGCCAGGGCAATCTGGTGTTCGTGGACGACAACGCGTTGAGCTGCCGAATCGGCAAGGGCATCCTCGAGCACGCGGGGTACTCCGTCGTGACGTCGCCCTCCGGCGCGGAAGCGCTCGACTACCTGGGCTCACAGCGCGCGGACATGGTCATTCTCGATGTGCATATGCCCGAGATGGGCGGCGACGAGGTGTACGACGTTCTGCGGTCCCGGCAAGACGATGTGCCGGTGATCTTTCTGACCGGCGACCCGCAGGATCTCGCCACGCGCTATCCGCGGGTCCCGATCCTGCGCAAGCCCTATCGCGCCGAGGAACTGCTGCAGGCCGTCGCTGGAGCAGGCCGGTGAGCGGTTATCGCATCGATCCGGTGATTCCGCTGCGGCTGCGCGAGGGCCCGGCCGAGGCCTATCGGCGCGCGCGCCTCGTCACCTATGCCACATTGTTCGCGGTGCTGACCGCGCTGCCGGTCGCCGCCATCTTCCACTCCATGGGCAATGCGGCGCTGATGCACAAGGTGCTGCTGGGCATGGTGCCCAGTGCCCTGACGCTCGCTGTTCTCTGGGTCAGTCGCTCCGCCGCCGTGGCGGGTCACTACCTGACCGCCTGCGTGTTTGCCCAGGTGATGGTGGACTTTGGCCCGGAGAATTTCTTCAGCATTCTCGCGATCTTCTCCATTCCGATCATCAGTACGGCGCTCATCAGCGAGCGCGCGGGCGCTTTCTGGACCCTCGCCTCTGCGGGCTGGATCGGCTGGGTGGGCCTGGGCACTCCGGCGGAGGCGACGCTCTACTACGGGTTGGTGTGGAGCTCCGCGGTGGTGGTGCTGGTGCTGGGCTTTGCTCTGGTGATCCTGGAAGCTTCGCGCAGCAACGCGCGGGCCGAGCTCGAGCAGGTCACCCAGGAGCTGGCGACGCAGCAGGAGCGGCTGCGGGCCTTCGCCGATGCGGCTTTCCCCGGCATTGCTCACACGATTAGTGGCCGCCTCGTGTTCGTGGGTGACGGCGTGCAGCGCCTGCTCGGCTACCCCACGGAGCAATTCATGAGCCGGGAGCTACTGAGCTACGTTCATCCGGACGAAGCGACGCCGATCTCCGACCGGTTGCTGCGCCAACCGGGACAGGGGTTCCGACAGGAGGTGCGGCTGCGGCACTTTGATGGGCACTGGGTGTGGCTCGAGGCCTACGCGATTCCCTTCGGTGTCCAGGCGCACAGCTGGCTGTTTGCTGCCCGGGACATCTCTGAAGAGCGGCGGCAACGCGAGCGCTGGACCGAAATGCAGAAATTCGAAAGCGTGGGCGTGCTGGCGGCGGGGGTCGCGCATGATTTCAACAATCTGCTGACCGTGATCCTGGGGTTCGCTGATCTGCTCGAGCGCTCCGATGCCCGCGACGAGATCGTGACGGCGGCGGAGGAGGCAGCCAAGCTCACCCAACAGCTGTTGAGCTACGCCCGCCCCGGGGAATCGGCGGGCGAGCGTGCGGATGCGGGGCGGGTGCTCGCCGGCATAATGCCCATGGTGCGCAGCCTCATGGGCGACAGTGTGACTGTGGACTACCAGCAGCCTGGGGAGCGGCGCCTCCCGGTCCCCTTGAGCGACGGGCAGCTGCACCAGATCATTCTCAATCTCTGCAAGAACGCCCGGGAAGCCATGCCCGATGGCGGGCAGCTCAAACTGCGGACAGTGCGCACGGAGATCAGCGACGACGGTGATCTGGCCAGTGGCGCCTACGTGAATCTGACTGTCGAAGATACCGGTCAGGGCATGGATGAGGATGTGCGGCGGCGCGCGGTCGACCCGTTCTACTCGACCAAACAGCAAACGCGCTCCAGTGGCCTGGGGCTCGCCAACGTCTTCAGCATGGTGAGCACGGCGGGCGGTTTTGTTGCGATCGACAGCCAGCCGGGCCGCGGGACCGCGGTCACGGTCACACTGCCACTGTTGCCCAGCGAGGGTGCGCTGCGTCGCTCAGACGAGCTACAAAGCCCCGGCCGGTTGCTCCCGGCTCGGCGCCTCGGTGAAGTCACCGTGCTGGTGGTGGATGATGACAACTCCGTGCGGGCGTTCCTGCATCAGGCGCTCACTCGTGCCGGGTTCGCCGTGGCGTTAGCGAGCAACGGCGCCGAAGCGTTGCAGGCGTGCCGCATCGTCACGCCCGATGTGCTCATCACGGATATCGTCATGCCCGGCACCCGCGGTGATCGACTTGCCAACCAGCTCTGCGAACAGCTCCCCGGTCTGCACGTGCTCTACATCTCGGGCAATGCGGCGTTTACCGATGGCTCGGTCGTCGCGACGCCGCGCTGCCGGTTCCTGCAAAAGCCCTTCAGAACCGAAGACCTGCTCGAACAGCTGGCAGACTGGCCGGCGCCCATCGATCCCGCCGATGAGCGACGCGAGGCCCGTTCCCGTCCCTAGAGGCCACTGGGTCGATCAGTCGATGTCGTTGAGCACGGCCTGCACCGTGCCGAAGATCTCCTCGAAGTCGGCGCCACTCGAATCGAGGAAGGGCGAGAACTGCAGCGTGTCCATGCTGTGGCGGACCATCAGCCCGCGCGCAAAACAGGCCCGGTGTGCTTCGAAGCCACGGGCCCCCGGGGCGCCGTCCCGCGGAGCGATGTCGATCGCGCCCATCAGGCCGAGGTTGCGAACATCGATGACGTTCTTGGCCTCGGCCACGCTGTGGATCGCTGCTTCGAAGTGCTGTTCGCTCTGACGCGCAGCCGGCATGGCCTTCTCTTCGTCGTAGGCGGTCAGCGCTGCGAGCCCGGCCGCGGCCGCGACCGGGTGTCCGGAGTAGGTGTACCCGTGAAAGAACTCGATCCCCTCCGCTGGCCCGTGCATGAAGGCGTTATAGATCTCCTCGCGCACCAGCACCGCGCCCATGGGGATCACGCCGTTGGTCAGCCCTTTGGCCGTGGTGATGATGTCCGGGATCACGTTGAAGCGCTGGCAGCCGAAGTACTCGCCGATGCGACCGAAGGCGGTGATCACTTCGTCAAAGATCAGCAGGATGCCGTGGGTCGTGCAGATTTCGCGGATGCGCTCGAGGTAGCCTCGCGGTGGGACAACGACGCCGCCGGACCCGGACACGGGCTCGATCATGACCGCCGCGATGTTCTCCGGGCGATGAAACTGCACCATGGCTTCCAGCTCTTCGGCCAGATCTGCCCCTGCGACCGGCTGGCCGCGGCTGAAGGCGCTGCGCGCGGGGTCGTGGGTGGCGCGCAGATGAAACACATTCGGCAGCATGACCGTGCCGAACATCGCCCGGTTGGCCGGTATGCCACCGACGGACATGCCGCCGAAGTTCACGCCGTGGTAACCGCGCTGCCGGCCGATCAACTTCACCCGTGTACCGTCGCCGCGACAGCGGTGGTAGCCCAGCGCAATCTTCAGCGCGGTATCAGCCGATTCAGAGCCTGAGTTGGTAAAGAAGACCTGGCTGAACCCCGGCGGCGCGCGTTCGATCAGCGCACTCGCAAGTTCAAAGGCCTTCGGGTGCGAGACCTGGAACCCCGCCACATAGTCGAGCTCCGCCAGCTGTTGGGTGATGGCGGTGGCGATCCCCTCGTGGCAATGCCCGAGGCCCGTGGTCCAGAGGCCGGAAAAGGAATCCAGAATCTGCCGATCGTCGATACTGGTGTAGTAGTGGCCGCGGGCCGCCTTGATCAGACGCGGCGCTTTGCGGAACGCCCGGTTGGCGGTGAAGGGCATCCACAGGCTGCTCAGATCCGGTTGTTCTGCCATGGTTGCGTGCTCTCAGCGGCTGCACAGTCGGGATCTGGACCCTAGGAGGCCCGGGCAGGGCGGTCAAGAGAGGCCCGGGCAGGGGGGTCAAGAGAGGCCCG
>JBCDIK010000081.1:0-15006 GCA_038749065.1 Pseudomonadota bacterium
GGCAAGCTCGATGCGCGTACCAACACCTTCAACGACTTCGTGGACGTTGCCCGGGATCTGATCGAGCGCGGCTACAGCGGCGCCGGGCGCATCGCGATGGTCGGCGGCAGCGCCGGCGGCGAGCTCGTCGGCGCGGCTGTCAATCAGGCCCGCGAATGGCTGGGTGCCGCGGTGCTACACGTCCCCTTCGTCGATGTCCTCAACACCATGCTCGATGCGTCGCTGCCGCTGACGCCTCTGGAGTGGCCGGAGTGGGGCAATCCGATCGAGGACGCGCACGCGTTCCGCCACATCGCGTCCTACTCACCCTATGACCAGCTCGCGCCCGGCCGCTACCCGCCGATGCTCGTGACCGGCGGTCTCAACGACCCCCGCGTCACCTACTGGGAGCCCGCGAAGTACGTCGCGCGGCTACGTACGCTGAAAACGAACGATGCTCAGCTCCTGCTGAAGATCAACATGGGTGCCGGACACGGTGGCAAGTCCGGCCGCTTTGAATCGCTGCAGGAGGCCGCCGACGAGTACGCCTTCCTGTTGCGTGCATTCGGCCTGGTGGATGGGGCGGCGGACCCACCGCCTTAGACCGCCAGGCGCGGCCGTCCGGCTACCAGGACCGCCGCGCGGCGATGGCGTTCGCGGCCTCGAAGGTCTGGGTGCGCAGGTGTGCCAGCCGCGCATTCAGATTGCGATAGCGCAGTGGATCACTATCGCGGGACTCTTCCGCCAGGGTCAGATCCGACAGGGTCTCGAACCCGCCGAAGCAGCCCAGGATGAAGGTCGCGCCGGCCAGTTTGCGCTCCTCGACCTGCCGCAGCCCACGCTGCAGATAGCTGATCCAGAACCGATGGTCCGCTTCCTCGAGCAGGCCGATCAGCGCCCGGGTGTGGTCAGCCAGCTGGTCAAATTGCTCGTTGAGGGTCATTACCGCGTCCAATGATTCCGGCGCCGCAGTCTAGGGCCTCGACCCACCGATTTCGATGCTCGCCGGAACGCAAATCGATTGCGGCGATCCAGCCGCTCGGGGATAGGCCCGCAAGCGCCGACGCAGTACACTGCGCGCCGCGTTTTTCGCCGCCGGAGACTCTCATGTTCGAGCACCTGGATCTGTTGCCCCCGGACCCCATTCTCGGCCTCGGCCAGCAGTTTGCCGCCGACCCCAATCCCGCCAAAGTCGGCCTGTCGGTCGGCGTTTTTCAGGACGCCAGCGGCAACACGCCGATCCTTAGGTCGGTGCGGCAAGCGGAAGCCCAGGTGCTCAAGGCGCAGACCACCAAGGCGTACATCCCCCAGGCGGGGGACCCGTCGTTCCTGACCGGCATCACGCGCCTGGTGCTGGGCAGCGAGCTGGCCGAGGCTGCCGCCGACCGGGTCGCGGTCGTCCAGGGCGCCGGCGGCTGTGGCGCCCTGCGCATCGCGGCAGAGGTGGCACATGCGGCCAACCCAGCGGCGCAGATCTGGGCCAGCTCGCCCACCTGGGCCAACCACTACCCCCTGCTCGAGGCCGCGGGCTTCAAGCTGCAGCCCTACCCCTACTACAGCGCAGCGGACGACGCGATCGAGTTCGACGCAATGCTGTCGGGACTCGAGGCGGCTCGGGCGGGCGATCTGGTGCTCCTGCACGCGAGCTGCCATAACCCCACCGGCGCAGACTTGAGTCACGCCCAGTGGGATCAGCTCTTAACCTTCATGGCCGAGCGACAGCTCGTGCCGTTTATCGATAGCGCCTACCTGGGATTCGCGAACAGTCTCGACGACGACGCTTACGGAATCCGCGCCGCCATCGAGCGGCTGCCGAACGTGCTGGCAGCCGTGTCCTGCTCCAAGAACTTCGGCCTCTACCGCGAACGTACCGGCGCGATGCTGTTCGCAGGACGTGATCGCAAGGAAGCGGATGCCGCTCGCAGCCACGCCCTCGCGCTGGCCCGACGCAGCTACACCATGGCGCCCTATCATGGCGGCGGCATCGTCGGAGCGATCCTGGGCAGCAGCGAGCTGGAGACGCTCTGGCGCAGCGAAGTGGACGCCATGCGCGATCATATCAACGGCATGCGCCGTGCGCTGGCCACCGCGCTGGCGGAGCGTCAGGTCAACCGGGACTTCTCCTTCATCGAGTCGCAGCGCGGCATGTTCTCGCTGCTCGGCATCAGCGAGGCTGCTGTCGCGCACCTACGTGAGCAGCACGGGGTGTACGTGCTCAAATCCAGCCGTATGAACGCGGCCGGACTCTCAGAGCAGAAGGTTCCCGTGGTGGCTGACGCGATTGCCGAGACGCTACGCGCAACCAGCTAGCCAGCGGCGGGTTTCTCCGCCAGCGTTGCCATGGACGTCGGCAGGTAGCGATTCAGCGGCGTGGCGTCGTCGCTCCAGCGATCCTCATAAAATCCCCGCAGAACCAGGCCGGCGTCGAGCTGGCCGCCGATCTGTTCGTCGAGGGAATGGCTAAACTCGAAGGCCTCTTCCTCGGCGAGCATCTGCGCCCGGCGCTCCGGCGGCAGGTCGCGCTCATCGCTGTACGGGAGCGCATAGGACACCTCGAGCGGCCCACCGGATTCGATGGCCGCGTGATCGAACAGATAGTAGTCGGGGTTCATGAATCCGCTCAGCAGCCGGCCGCCAGGACGCAGCACCCGGCTGCACTCTCGCCAAACGGGCCGCACCTGCCGCGAAAACACATTGCTGACGGGGTGCACGATCAGATCAAAACTGCCGTCGGCAAACACCGACAGGTCCGCCATGTCGCCCTGAATCGTGCGCAGGGCGAGCGCTTCACGCGCCGCCACCTGTGCATCGAGCTCGAGCTGGGCCGTTGAGTAGTCGAAGCTGGTCACGCGCGCGCCAGCAGCGGCGAGAATCGGGGCCTGCTGGCCGCCCCCGGAGGCAAGACACAGGACGTCGCGGCCATCCAGGGCACCGGCAAACCAGGTCCGAGGAACGGATTTGCACGGGGTCAGAATGATCTGCCAGTCACCACTGCGAGCCGCGGCGATGGCGGCCGGGTCTGCGGGTTGGACCCAGGGGCTGGAACCGTCCCGCGCCTGGGCATCCCAGGCGCGGCCGTTGTGAGCGAGCACGTCCAGCGCGGTCAGGGCCGTGCCCCGGCGACCGCGCTGCGTCTCAGACCGAGAGATCCTTGAGCTCGTCGATCACGCCGCCAAACAGCGCCTCGTCATCGGGCACCACCTTGGTCTCGGCAAGCGGCTTCGAGACCCAGGTCTCGTTGATCAGGTCGCGCCAGCTGATGTTGTTGTTGGTGCCATTGCCACCCCAGGAGCCGCAACCCAAGGAGAAGGTCTGCCGCATGCCGTTCCACAGGTTACCGCTGTTGGAAGCCGCCTGGGGCTGGTTCACCATAACGCGCGAGGTGCGCGTGGCGTTGGCCAGCTTCATGATGTTGGCATCGCTGTTCGAGTAGATGCCGCAGGAATGACCATGGCCCTGGTAGGCCTGGATGTTATTGGTCAGCTCGATGGCATGGTCGATATCCCGCGCCCGGTAGAGCGCCATAGCCACACAGAGCTTCTCGCCACTGAAGGGATGCTCCGGCCCATAACCCGTCTCCGGCACGATGAGAAACTCGGTACCGGCAGGAATGGTGAAGCCCGCGGTCTCTGCCAGGACCTGTGCCGGCTGCGCCACGATCGCCGTGTTCAGGTGCCCGTCGTGCCAGATGGTGGCCTGCAGCTTCGCCTTGTCCGCTTCGTCGAGCAGGCAGCCACCGCGCGCCTGCAGCTTTTCGAGCATCTCGTCGTAGATCGCATCGACGAGCAGCACAGAGTTATCCGATGAACAGCTCGCAGCCAGGTCCAGGGTCTTCGAGAGTTTGATCTTGTCCGCAGCGTCGTCGAGATCGGCGGTCTCATCGACCGTCACGACCGCGTTGCCGACGCCCACGCCCAGCGCAGGGGTACCGCTGGAGTAAGCCGCGGTCACCATCGCGCCACCACCGGTGGCAAGCACCCGGTCGCACTGTCGCATGAGCTCGTTGGTGGTCTCGAGCGACGGCTCTTCGATCCCGATCACCAGATCTTCCGGAGCGCCGCAATGCTTCAGCGCGGCGCGCATGCGGTCACAGATCAGCTTGTTGGTGCGTTTCGCGCGAGGATGCGGCGCGACGATGATCGAGTTGCGTCCCTTTACCGCGTGAATGGACTTGATCACCGGGGTCGCTTCCGGATTCGTCGAGGGCGAAAGCGCACCGATAACGCCCATGGGCTTTGCGATCTTGACGATGTTGCGTTCGGGATCCTCTTCGAGCACACCCACCGACTTGTCGTTGATGATGTCGTAGAGCGTGGCGCGCGTTTTGCGGAAGATCTTCAGGAATTTACCGTCGTAGTTCCCAAGCTTCGTTTCGTCGACGGTGAACTGCGCAATCTCCTCGGCAACGCCGGGCTGCGCGACGGACCACACCATGGCCCGGATCAGGCGATCGACCTGTTCCTGGGTGTAGTGTTCGATCTGCGCCTGGGCTGCGCGCGAACGGGCGACCAGCGCCGCGATCTCCGCCGCTGCCTGGGCATTCACATCAACTGCCTGATCTGCCATGGATAACCCTCCGTGTGGCCGGTCCGTACGTACGTTGGCTCGCATGATACTGCAACAGGGTTCAAAATCGCAGGGTTCCCGGCGCCGGGCCGCGCCTCCCTGCCGCAGCGCCTAGAAATGGCTCAGGTAGCCCCCGTCGACGACCAGGGTGTGTCCTGAGATGTAGGACGCAGCCGCGCTGGCCAGGAAGACCGCGGCACCGGCGATTTCCGCCGGCTCCCCCCAGCGGCCGAGCGCCGTTCGCCGGGCAAGCCACTCGGCCGTGGCCGGATCGGCGACCATGGCCGCGTTGCGCTCCGTCGCGAAGTATCCGGGCGCAATGGCATTGACCCCGATACCTCGCGGTCCCAGCTCGGCCGCGAGGGACCGGGTCAGCGCATCCAGGCCACCCTTCGCCATGGTGTAGACCGCATCGCCGTTGGCGGCGATGGGGCCGGCGATCGAGGTGACGTTGATGATGCGGTCCCCGGCGCTCATTCGCGCAGCCGCGCTCCGAGCCAGCGCGAAGGGGGCTACCAGATTGGCTTCCAGCAGCGCACGCACCTCGTCCAGAGCAAAATCCTCGAGCACCCGCCGGTCGCGCAGGCCAACATTGTTGATCAGGATCTGCATCGGCCCGCTGTGCTCGCAGAGCGCATCGAAGGCGGCGTGATCGGTGACATCGAAGACCGCGGCTTCTGCGCGCCAGCCCTCGTCGGTGATCGTCGCGACAGCGTCGGCCACGGACTTTCGATCCCGGCCGTTGATCCAGACGGTTGCACCGGCCGCCGCCAGCGCCCGGGCCATGGCATAGCCGAGCCCGCGACTGCTGCCGCTCACGAATGCCTGGCGCCCACCTAAGGAAAACAGCATTGAATCGGACGTCACGGCACCACCCGGCAAAGGCCTGGTGCGCCTGATCGCGCAACGGGCCGTTGCGAATACGCTAGTTGGTCGCGGACGCTTCGTCCAGAGCGCTGCTGAGCGCCATGAGCTCTTCGAAGCGGGTAATCACCCGCTCCTTGGCCCCGTTCAGCCAGGCCTGCAGCACCATGGCCGAATCGTTGACCAGGTGACGCTGCTGGCGCACATACTTCTGCCCGGTGCTGGACGCGTAGAAGGCGACCAGCTCTTCGATCTCGGTACTGGAGAAGTTGCGGTCATAGAGGTCCGCATAGGACTGCCGCAACAGGCTCTCGCCATTGGTCAGATCGCTGTCGAGCACGTCGAGCAGTGCCTGCCGGAAAGACGCTGAAACAGCCTGGTCGAGTTCTGGGTTGTCGCTGGTGAGCGACAGGGCGAACTCATCAGCGATGACCGGTCCCAGGGAAGCGGTCGTGCCCCAGACATCCAGCAGCTTCAGGAGCTTCTGGATATTCGCGGCTTTGCGCGCTTCGCCCCGAGCGTCGAGTTCCTCCAGCAGCACCGGGACTGCGGCCTCTACGGCCGGCGTGGTCGCCGGTGCCGGCCCAGCAATCGTGAGCATGGCAGTACACAGCAATCCGTGCACAGAGCGGCGCACAGAGCGGCGCAGCAGCGAGACAGTTCGGTGACGCATGACGGTCCTCCAGGGCGCCGTCCATGCGCTCACATCAGTGATGGGATTCACATCACCCTAGCAAGCGCCCCCCGTGAAAAAACGCACCGCCTTGTAGCGGCACCGCGCACAGACTTACATTCCCCGGACAAGCGCGGCCGGAAACCACCGCCGACGGCTTTACGCCCCGATCATGCCTGACGCGGCAAGCTGGGGCCTAAGTTACAAGGCACTCGCGTTATGCCCTTTTTTCGCCGCGACCCCACCCGGAAACTGAAGAAGGCCTACCGTCAGAAGATGGAACAGGCCATGCACGCCATGCACCGGGGAGACATTCGCAGCAACGAAACCCTCGTCGTGGAAGCGGAGGCACTCAAGGCGCAGATCGACCGGATCGAGGCGGAGAACGCCTGATCGGTTAGCGGTGCAGTGGCGCGCTGCGCAGCTCCCGGTGCCACCAGCCGATGTCGTGCCAGCGACCGAACTTGAACCCCGCGTTAGGGAATCGACCGACGGCGCTGAACCCGCAGCGTTCATGCAGCGCGACGCTGGGGCCATTCGGTAGCGTGATTCCGGCATACAGCTGGCAGTATCCGAGCGCATCCAGCCGCTCGAACAGGGCGGTGTAAAGACCACCGGCAACACCACCCCGCCGAGTCTCCGCTGCGACGTAGACCGACACTTCTGCCGCGTAGCGATAGGCCTCGCGAGTCCGGAGCTTTCCGCCGTAGGCGTAGCCAACCACCCTCCCGGTAAGCTCAGCGACCAGCCAGCAGTGTTGTCGATTGGCCATCTCGATGCGTCGCGCCATCTCCGTAACGGTCGGAACCTCCAGCTCGAAGGACGTCGCAGTGTCGCGCACGCTGGGCGCGTAGATCTCGAGGCAGCGCGTTGCATCGGCCGCATCGGCGGTGCGCACCCGCAGAGGCGTTTCAGTCATGGCCTGGCGCCCAGCTGCCGCACCTCGCGCCGGAACGCACGCAACAGGCGCGGCACCATCGCCTGGACCCAGGCCGGCTCGCTGTGCCGGACCATGAGCCAGAACAGATGCTCCACATCCCAGAACGTGGCATCGATCAGGCCGGGCTCTTTCGGATCGCGCTTGAAATGCCAGTGCACGGAGTTCGGATATTTTTTTCGCGAGTAGCCGCCGATGTGCGAAATGTAAAGCCCCGCGCGCTCTGCCGCCCGTTCGACCAGCGCCATGAGATCGGCGCGTCCCAGCCCTTCGGGCAGATCGATGTAGTGGTCATCGGACTTACGTGCAGGCACGGCGCCCCTTCCCATTGACGATAGGTCCCGAGAGCACACCGGTACTTTCCCTCGATGTCAACGGTGGCGCACTTGCGCGGGAACCGCACGCAGGGCACTGTGGAATCTATCGACCAAGGGGCGGAACAACGCCCCGCGGGGAGGAACATTACTCATGAGCAGGCAGGCGAAAGCGCTTCTGCGCAGACACGAGTCTCTCAATCACCTCGAGGATGCGCAGGTGGAAAGCCACGTGCAGCGAGCGACCGACGACTGGATCCTGAACACGCTGATGCTCAAGGGCTACGACGTGCCCTTCAAGTACCAGCGCAAGAAACGCTACCGATCGCTCGAGGGCGCCCGGGTCAATCTGACCTACTACGCGCAGACGGAAGCGGTCGGCGGCCTGGAGTTTGAAACCATGCGCGTCGTCCGCCTGCGGCGCGCCTGAACGCACCATCGGCCGGGCGAATCACGGGGGGATCATGAGTCGACTACAGGGAAAAACCGCGCTGGTGACGGGCGCAGGCTCAGGCATCGGTGCCGCGACTGCAGCCCGCCTCGCGGCCGATGGTGCGACGGTCACGACCAGCGATCTGCATGGCAGCGTGGATGTGAGCGGCGACGTGACCGATCGGCAGTTCTGTCAGACGCTGGTGGAGACCGCAGCGACGAATATGGGTGGTCTGGACATTCTCGTGCCCTGCGCGGGCATCACCGGCGCAACACCGCTGGAATCGATCACCGATGACGCCTGGGAACGCATGCTCGACATCAATCTGCACGCCGTGTTCCGGATGATTCGCGCAGCGCTCCCCTACCTGAAGGCCTCTGCAGCAGGACGCATCGTCACCATCGGCTCGACCCTGTCGCGATTCGGTGCCGCGGGCATGACCGCCTACGGCGCGTCGAAGCACGCGGTGCTGGGGCTCACGCGCTCCGCAGCCAGTGAACTCGGCCCCTTCGGCATTACGGTCAACTGCGTGCAACCGGGCGCGATCGATACCCCGATGACGCGTCCGACCTTCGATGCGCAACCGGAGTTCGCCGCCTACTGGACCGACAAGGCCGCCCTCAAGCGCCTGGGCGCACCGCAGGACATCGCGGACACCATCGCCTTTCTGGTGAGCGATGATGCCCGCTTCGTCAGCGGGCAGGGTTTCTTCGTCGACGGCGGCGCAATGCAGGGGCAATAGACCCGCCGCGATCGGCCGTTCAGTCTGGCAGGACTTCGCCCCCCACGATTCTGATGCGCGAGCCGTCGAAGCGGGTCAGCCGGAAGCCTTCGAAGAACTCGTTCAGCGCCAGCGTGCTTTCCTGCAGCAGGACGATCGCCTGCTGCTCCCCGACCAGCAGGCCGTCTTCGCCGTCACTGCGATAGTGCACACCGGCGGCATCGCGGCCGAGCGCGACGTTGTTGGCCAGCTTGTTCAGCTCACCGCCCAGGGTCAGCGCCGCGCCGCCGTAGGGATCCAGCGCATCGCCGCGGTCGTTCGCCACCACGGGATCGGGGATCACGAAGTCTTCGCGGAAGCACGCCTTCAGGACCGTGGTGCAGGCACCGGCCACCGTCGCGTGACCGGCGGGATAGGCCGGGTGCGTCGGCGAGCCTTCCGTGTACGCCATAGGCAGAAAGTAACTCCCCTGCCGGGAGAATACTTTCGAGACGGCGAAGCTGTTCAGGATGTCCGGATGGAGCTCATAGCTGCGATTGCCGCTCAAGTGA
This sequence comes from Pseudomonadota bacterium, assembly GCA_038749065.1. Lineage (GTDB taxonomy): Bacteria > Pseudomonadota > Gammaproteobacteria > Pseudomonadales > Azotimanducaceae > CALHVX01. The sequence continues at coordinate 9,039 of JBCDIK010000081.1, forward strand.
TGATGCACTCGACCACCGTAAGTTTCCGGCCGCAGGCGACGGTGAACTCGCCACTTCTGATACCAGGCGCCGGCCAGAGCCAGGTTGCCGGCCTGCGTCACCAGATCGAGCACCCAGGGTGCCCCAAGGCTAGTGAAAGCCCCCTGGTTGTCGATATCGGCAACGTAGGGGTTGTTGGTATCCAGCACCCCCGCGCCGTAGCCGAGCGCGATCAATGCCGCATTGAAGTACGCCTGGAACAGCACGTCGCGATGGACGTACTCGCCGAGGCTGCGGTTGTCGAAGATGTAACGCCGCACCGGATCGACAGCCAGCGACTCGAGCGGCGCGCCGCCCCGCTGGATGTTGAGCCAGTCGGCAGCGCCGGTCATGAAATCGCGACCGGCCAGGGGCACTTCGTAGCGCTGCTCGATCAGGCTCGGGCCGTAGGGCACGTCCTTCCACAGGAACTGGCTGATGTAGGGGCCGGTCAGATCACCCGGTGTCGCGCCACGAAAGAGCGTCTGCTCGGTAATCGCACCGGCCGTTTTCGGTCCCACCGGTGCACTGAATCGATTCAGGTCGGCGACGGCGAGCGCGATGTTCGGATCACTGTCGTAGCGGGCAAAGGGAACGTCCCGGGTCAGTGCCAGCCAGTACACCTCGCCGATCTCTGCCGCGGTCTCGGCGCCGCGAAAGGTCGGTGCGGGACGCATGCGGGTCGCGTGCCCATCGAGCCCCGCGTAAACGAGACGAAAGGCCCCCTGGGGGTTCGCGAGACGGCGGCTGGCGGAGGCATCCAGTCGAATGCGCTCGAAGTCTTCAGCCGCCCCGGTGCGCATGGCCCGGCGCAGGCGCCAGTAGGTCCAGGGCACGACCTCACCGAACTCGTTACTGGGCAGCGTCTTGGTAAAGCTCGCGTAGAAGCGTTCACCGGCGTAGCGATCATCGTCCCCATTGGCGCGTTGCCAAGGCAGCTTGCTGGTCGTCGCCAACTGCTCCGCAGCGACTCGCTGGCGCAGCTCAAAGGCCGCCTGAGCCCGATCCAGCGGGTTGGGCGGGGCCTGATTGACGATGGGGGCACTCTGGGCACGGGCGGTGCCGGTCGTCCCCATCAGAGCACTACCGGCGCCGAGGGTGCCGAGGGCGGCGGTGGATCGCAGAAAGGCCCGGCGGGAATCGCTGCTGGGTGCCTGGGGATCGACGGGTTCGCTCATAGATGGCTCCTGAAAGACTGCAAAACTTCCTGACGACGACCCAAGCGTATGTCAGACAAGTGATCCGATCTGTCCAGAATGAGACACAACGCGACAGAGCGCGAGCGAGAAGTTCCCTGTGAATTGTAAAGAAGGGTTACTTCGAGCCGTGCGAGTCCCGCCGGTGGGTCAGGGCCATGAGCGACAGGATCTCAAAGAGCATCTGGGCGCCAACCTGCGCGGTGTTGCTGCTCGGGTCGTACTGGGGCGCAACCTCAACCACATCGCCGCCGACGATGTTGGCCGCTGCCAGCCCGCGCAGCAGGCGCTGTACTTCCCGAGGCGTCAGCCCCCCGACCTCCGGGGTCCCGGTGCCCGGCGTGTAGGCCGGGTCGATGCCATCCACGTCGATGGTCACATAGGTGGGGCCCGTGCCAATCACGTCCAGCACCTGCGCGATCAGGGCCTCGATTCCCATCTCGTCTACAGCCTCGGCGTGAACGACCGTCATGCCGGCATCCGTGGAGAACTCCCACAGGTACTCCGAGGCGCCGCGGATCCCGATCTGGATAGAGCGCGCCGGGTCCAGGACCCCGTCCAGCACCGCAAGGCGGAAGGGCCCGCCGTGATGAAACTTCTCACCTTCAAAGGGGCCTGCGGTATCGCAGTGCGCATCGATATGCACCATGCCCAGGGGTGCGTCAGCACCCAGCGCCTTCAGGATGGGATAGGTGACCGAGTGATCGCCGCCCACGGCGAGGGTCCGCAACCCCGCCTGGTGCAGGCGGGCGAACTCCGTCTCGATGTCGGCCATGCTCTGGCTCAGCGAGTACCGGCTCTGGAGCGGCACATCGCCCACGTCGCCAATGCGCTCGTGGGTGCCCGGTGTCACCCGCAGCCCATGATTGAAGGGGCCGATTCGCTCGATGGTGCGTAACGCCCGGGGACCGAACCGGGCCCCGGTGCGATTGGTGACGCCGAGGTCCATGGGAATGCCGACGAGCGCAATATCCAGCTCGCTCAGATCGTTCACGGCGGGAAAATCGAGCAGTGTCGGCAGCCCTCCGAAGGGCATGCGCCGGCGGCCTTCACTATCAAAGGCACTGCCGGCCGCTTCTGCAAACACCGGGTCGGCGATGGCGGTGGCACCCGCGCCTTTGTACTTCGCTCGCAGCGCTTCGAGCCGCTCGTGGTCCATGACGGGGATTCCTTGGGTCGTCAGGGCCTTGTACTACGAAGCGCCGGGCGGCGAAAGGGCACCGCCCCTCCACGGTGATTCGTCGTTACTCCTGCGGTACCCAGCTGTTCACGCTGGCGGTGTTCGCGTTGCTCCACAGGAAGCCGTTCGACCAGAGGAAGCCATTGCTCCAGAGGAACCCGTTCGACCAGAGGAAGCCGTTGCTCCAGAGGAAACCGTTGGACCAAAGGAAGCCGTTACTCCAGAGAAAGCCATCCGCCCACAGCAGCCCATCTTCCCAGACGTAGCCCGTGCCGCCCTGCTCCGGCAGGCCTTCGATGTAGAAAGAGCCGTCCTCACGCTGGTTGGCGGGGCCGCGGAAGTGTGCCTGGCCCGCAAGATCAGCGACCACGTCCAGACCCTGGTTGCCGCAGAACGTCTCGCCACCGGTCAGCGCCTGTGCCGCATTCACGAGCCCGGCACCCTGTTGAAACACGGAGTAAGCCAGTGAACCGTCGGCTGCGATCGCCGGGCGCGCTGTGGACATCAACTTGCACTTGACCTGGTCCGGCGTCAGGTCCGGCTGAGCCTGCAGCAGCAGCGCCGCAATGCCGCTCACCACCGCCGCGCTCTGCGACGTGCCGGACATGTAGTAGTAGGAATCGCCGTCGTGAAAGGAAGGATGATCCATCGCAATACGGCCTTTCTGATCCATGATCCCGAGCAGGCGACCACCGGGTGCAACGATCTCCGGCTTCACGAAGCCTTCGTGCGTCGGGCCCGCGGAGGAGAAACTCGTCAGGCGATCATCGCTGAGGTCACTGGGCGTTCGGTTGTCGGTCATGGCACCGACGGTGATGACGTAGGGCACGTTGCCGGGCACGCCGATGGTCATAGGCGAGGGCCCGGTGTTACCGGCGCTCGCAACGACCACGATGCCGGCTTCCCACGCGGCCATCACCGATTGGTTCAACGGGTCGTCCCAGTAGTGAGACTGCGGCGGCGCGCTGAAAGACAGGTTCATGACGCGAACGTTGTGCGCATCGCGGTTGTCGAGTACCCACTGGATGCCGTTGATGACGTCCATGTAGGTGCCGCTGCCGTCGTCGTCGAAGGCCTTAACAACCACTAGAGTGGCATCAGGTGCAACGCCGTTAGGTTTCGCGCGACCGTCGTTGCCCTCAGCGCGACGGCTGGAACCGATCAGGCTCGCCAGGTGCGTTCCGTGACCGTGCTTATCGTCGACCTTCTTCAGATCACCTTCTTTGCCGTCGATGGCGTTGTAGGCCACAACCCGCGCCTGGCCAGCGATGTTCTTTTCGAGCCAATCCTCGCTCTTCTTATCTTCCCAAAGGCCGGTATCCAGGATCGCCACGCCAACGCCAGCACCGGTAATGCCCTGCGCATGCAGCAGATCGGCGCCGACCATGCCGGTGTAGCGAGTGACCCGCGCCTTCTTGTCGATACCCTTGGTGGAGATGGAAGCGCTCCCGGCCTCAAACTCGATGGTGCAGTCCGGCCCAAAGCTGGCGCTTAAGGTGTACAGATCCTGGGCCTCGGCAATGTCCTCGTCGAACTCAAGTTCGAGCTTGAAGGAATCTCCGGCCTTGACAGAACGCTTCTTCTCATCGGCCTTCCAATGGTCGATCACGGTAGCCGCCGGGGCTTCGAGGCGGCCTTTGAAAAGCTCGTCTTTGCCCTCTTTGATCTTCTTGAGGTCACCGTTGTCGCGCGGCCAACCCGCAGAGATGGCGGTCAGGGTCAACTCCGCGCCGCCGTTGTTTTCAAGCTCCCACTTGAGCTTCTTGCCTTTGAATTCGCGTTTGCCGCTGTCGACGATGCCACAGGACGCAACAGCGGTGTCAGTGCTTGCGGCCCCCTGCAGATCGATCTCATAAGCCGTGCTATCAGAGACTGCGTTCTTTTCAAATTCCAGCCGTACAGTCGCCTCGGAGCCGCTGAGCAGACGTCGCGCGGCGTCTTCGTGCCAATCGCCATCAATGACCGCGGAGCTACCCTTGAGCTTGCCCTTGAAGATCTCTTCACCGTTCAGCTTGACCTTCTTCAGGTCACCGTTCGCCGCCGGCCAGCTTAGGGACAGCTGCTCAATCCGCGTGCCGGCCTCAAAACCGGAAACCTGCCAGTCCACCTTCTTCTTGTCGAAATCAAAGGCACTGCCTGCGGCATGATTCAGCCGAACCCGTTCGTCCTGATGCGCGCGCAGGTTATGGCTGGCGAGCAGCACCTCGAGCTGGGCCGGGGTGAGCGCAGCGCCCACCGCGTCGATGATTCGCAGCTCGCGCAGGACTTCACCGCCAACGTCGGCAACGGCGGCGCGCAGCGCTGCGACCTCAGCCCCTTGGATAATGTAGTTGGACGAAAGCTCAGGCGGCTCTGCGGCAGCCAACGGCGTGCACGCTAGCATCGCTGCAGAGAGTGCCGCGGCGGGGAGAAGCTGATTCAGTCGGTTGAAGTGGCGCATCGGTCATCGAAGCTCTGGATTATTGATGCGCTAAGCAGTGCAGCTTCCGTGCCCGATGCGTGTAAGGAGTTTTAAGGGGTGGGTGCTGCGGGAATACAGACCATTCTGGCGGCATTCGACGGCTCCGCCCGCTCTGCCCGACAAAAAATCGGCGCCGCGCGCGTTCGCATCCATCCTGCGCCGGAACCTGCGCCACAGAACGCCGTTTTCGTTGCGGCGCCCGGCGCAGAATTTCGGCGCCGAGCGCGAAAATCCGGCGCTGTCAGTTCACGCTGCGTTCGTGCCCTTCCCAGAACGGCGCCCGTAACTCGCGCTTGAGTACCTTGCCCGGTCCGGACTTCGGCAGGGGCTCGCTCTGCAGATCGATCCCCTTGGGGACCTTGTAGCCGGCGATGTGTGCTCGGCAGTGCTCGATGATGTCGGCGGGATCTACGTCCGCATGCTCCGGCCGTGGCACGACCACTGCGTGCACAGCCTCACCCCACTTCTCATCGGGCACGCCAAAGGCAGCGGCCTCCAGTACCGCCGGATGGGTGTAGAGCGCTTCCTCGACCTCGGTGCAGTACACGTTCTCGCCGCCAGAGACGATCATGTCCTTGCTGCGATCGACCAGGAACACGTGCCCGGTCTCATCCATGTAGCCGAGATCGCCCGTCCAGTAGGCGCCGTCGCGCAGAACCGCTGCGGTCTGCTCCGGCTTGTTCCAGTAGCCCTGCATGACATTCGGACCGCGGCAGGTCACTTCACCCACTTCGCCCCGGTCACAGGAGGAGCCATCGGGGCGCAGGATCGCGATGTCCGTACCTGGAATCGGCGTGCCGCAGCTGCGGCCGGCCGGCTCGTCCACCAGTTTCTCTTCGTGCCGCAGCACCGTGGTCAGCGGTGACAGCTCCGTGGCGCCGTAGACTTCGACCACTTCCGTGTGCGGCATGACCGCGCTTAAGCGTCGTACGACCTGGGTCGCGATCGGCGAGCCGCCGTGGGCGATGTAGCGCAGGCTGCTGAGATTGCGTGGCCGTGCGTGCTGCTCTTCGGCCATGGCGGCCAGCATCGCGGGCACCCCCAGGGTGTGCGTGACCGAGTGCTGTTCGATCAGGTCAAGCGCTGCGGCCGGATCAAAGGCACCGAGCGACA
>JBCDIK010000082.1:0-14924 GCA_038749065.1 Pseudomonadota bacterium
GACGGCGGCCAGCGGGCGCGCCCCCAGGCCCTGGCACGCCAGGCCGTAGCTGACGTTCAGGGCGCACCCGCCGAGCTGCTGCCACAGGGCATCGAGTTTGAGATTCAGTCGCGGCTGCGCCGCGCCCGTCGCAGCTGCCCCGGCACCAGGTGCGGCTGCATAGAACGTTCCCTCTCTCAGGAACGCGCCATCGTCTGGGGTCAGCTCGCCAATATGATCAAAGGCCAGGGCGCCGCAGACCAGCACGGGCGGTGCGGTGGGGGTGTGCGGCTGGGTCAGGGGCCGAATACCTTGCGGAGAGCGCGTTGGCGGGGGCGGCATTGTGCGGCTGGCCTGCGGACGGACGCAAGTTCAGCAGTTTGCGGCACAGCAACCAGAACCCCAGCTGCACCCGGTCGGCGCCGGCCAGTGCCGGCGCGGCCGCGCGATCGATGCGATCTTCCAGGCGGCCTACGGTACGTGCGACCCGGCCGCGCCGTGCTTTCGGGCGGTGCCGCGTGCGACCGGCCTGCAGAAAGCAGAAGGCGGCGGCCACCATGAAGATCACCCCGGGAAAGATGGGGACGATGACACCCATCAAGCCGATGAGGGTGAAGACAATACCGAGAGCGGTCCAGGCAAGCGTTCGCATGAGCAGTGAGTGTTCTCGCAGAAGGGTGACTCAGCATCTGCAAGACCTGTGCCGGCGCCGCCGGGATCGCTCATAACTATATGATTTTATTGACTAAAGTGCGCTGTGGCGCGCGCTGCCCCGTGGCGAATCCGGCGACATGGTGGTCAGTTCTGCCAAGCGCACCGTTTACATGCGTCTTACGCACGTTCATCAAGGTCGAACGTTCCGCTGGCAGCCTTGGGGTATGTTGAATGCTTCCAGGCAGTAGCGAGATGGATACGATCATGAACGAATTGATCGGCAAGCAGTTTTCCCTCAAGCAGGATGATTTTCGCATCGTTGACGTGCGCAACTTCAACGGCAATTACATGGTCTATGCGGAACACTGCGTGGCATCGGCCCAGGCCGAACCGCGGCGTGCGTTCCATTTCGAAGATATCGCTCACCTCGTCGCACCCGTACGCCGCGCCTGATCCCTAAGGGGCCGCGCAATGTGACCCGGCGCGCGGCGCCGCTGTCCGGGCGCTGCTTCAATACCCGCTGTGACTGTGCGCGGTGTCCTGCCGCGCGGCCGCAAGGGCCGGTCGCAGGCAGGCAGGGATCCCCATGGGCACACAGGACGAGCTGGATGAGCTGATCTTTCTCTTCGAGGAAGACCTTTCCGCGCTCGCCTCGGAAATGCGCTATAGCGAGTTCGAGTCCCTGCTCAATCGCAGCGCCAGTCTGGCCCAGTTTGCAGCCGCGCGAGTGCGCGCCGCCTATGTGGTGGTAGGGGAAGCCCTGACCGTGCGCGCGGTCGTCTTTTTTCGCCTTCGAGTCGACGAGGACGGGTACGTTGATGACCGCTTCAATGTGCCGCTGCGCTATCTGGCCAAGCAAGCGGGTCCCGGGCCGGACCTGGGCACGGGCAAGCGTATTCGCATGGCCAGCCGTGGCCACTGTCCAGTCCCCTGGCATGCATCGAGCCTCTGGGAGCCTGAGGGCGTGGGGGACGTGCATCCCGCGATGCGACTGCAGAAGGCCGTGTGGCGCAACAAGCTGGAGCTGAAACCCCGTGCATCCCGCATGGCGCAGCTTGCCGAGCAAGATGAGTTGCAGGCGACCGCAGCGAATCTGCAGAGCCGGCTTGCCCGCACCATCGATGGCAGTGGCAAGATCAATGTCCAGTCACTCATCCAGTCGCACAACGAACAGCTCCAGCAGGTCGCTCAGCAGTTTCGGCGCGAGCTGCAGACGCAGCAGCAGGCCTACATGGACCAGCTTCGAGTCGCTCGGGACGAGATCGCCAAGCTGCGCAGCGCGCTCAACCAGGAACGCAGCCGCAGCCGCCGGCTTCAGGAACTGCTGCGCGGCGACGTCTGATTCATTCCGTAGCAGCTGCGGCGATGCGCCGCCGCACCGCGCTGACCCGCTCCGGTCTCGCGACCCGTTATGATGAGCAGGCTCCGCGGTGACCGATGTCGTCGCCGCCCTTGGTCGCATGCACAGAATGCGGGGCAACGCTCAGCCGTGCGCGGGAGGATCCCTTGCTGCCCATCGATGTTTTCAGTGACCTGATCTGTCCCTGGTGTTTTATCGGCAAGCGCCGCCTGGATCGCATCGCCGCACAGCTCGAGTTCCCGATCGAGGTGCGCTGGCGGGCCTACCAGCTGCGACCGGGCTTACCGCTGGACGGCGTCGACCGGCTGGAGGTCCTTCAGCAGCGCTACGGTGCAAGCGCCCGGCTTGATGCGGTTCCGGAGCGCTTGCGGGAGGAAGCTCACCTCGAAGGCATCGAGCTCCGCTACGACCGCATGGCCCGGGTCCCGAACACGCTGCCCGGTCACCGGCTCCTCGCCGCGGCTGCCAGTGACGGCGTGCAGCATGCGCTGGCCGATGCGCTGTTCGTCGCCTACTTCTGCGCGGGGGAGGATCTGGCTGATCAGAGCGTGCTCGCGCGGATCGGACAGGAGGCGGGGATGAGTTCCGCCGTGATTGAGGAGGCGCTGCACGGTGAGGCCTGGGTCGCGCCTGTCGCCGAGGATCTGGCCGCTGCGGTGGAGCATCAGGTCAGCGGCGTGCCGGCCATGTTGCTGGCCGGTCGTTACCCGCTGCCCGGAGTGCAAAGTGACGATGTACTGCTGAAGGTCCTGCGCCGGGCACATGAGCGCCTGACCTGAGGCTCAAGGATCGGGCAAGGTCAATCGCGGCGCCGTGTTCTGAGCAAACACGTGCTTCGCCAGCACGTTGTAGACGTGCCCGCAGCCGTTGCAGTGCACGACAATGAACCAGGGCTTGCGGTCCCGCGCTCGCTCTCTGCCCTCCGACGACACGATGTGCTCGATGCCCTGAAGGTCGCAGCTGGGACAGCGCGGTGCCGCCTGACTCATGAATCGGGCAGTCTCTGATTCATCTCGTGCGCAGGGATCGCCTCGGCGCTGTCCCCGACCACCTTCGCAGGCACCCCGGCGACGGTGGTGTTCGCGGGCACATCGCTCAGCACCACACTGCCAGCGGCGACCTTGGCGCCGGCGCCGACCCGCAGGTTGCCAATGACCTTGCAGCCGGCACCGAGCAGGACGCCCCGGCCAATCTTGGGATGCCGGTCACCGGCCTCCTTGCCCGTCCCGCCGAGGGTCACGGAGTGCAGCACGCTGACGTCATCGTCGATCACCGCCGTTTCTCCGACCACGATGCCGGTCGCGTGATCGAACATGATCCCGGTCCCGAGCCGCGCGGCCGGATGGATATCGACGCCAAGGCTGACGCTGATCTGGCTCTGGAAGAAACCGGCCAGCGTGCGGCGACCCTGGTGCCACAGCCAGTGGGCGACGCGATGGGCCTGGAGCGCGTGGAAGCCCTTGTAGAACAGAAAGGGGGTGGACAGGTCGGCGCAGGCGGGGTCCCGGGCGTAGGTCGCCAGAATGTCGACCTTGGCACCGTGCAGGATCGACGGGTCGGCGGCCATGGCTTCCTGGACAACGTCCCGGATCAGCATGGTCGGGATCATCGGGTTGTCGAGTTTGCTCGCCAGGCGAAAGCTCAACCCGGCGGCGAAGGAATCGTGGTTGAGAATCGTGGCGTAGAAGTAGCTGCCGAGAATCGGCTCTTCCGCAGCTTTCTTCGCAGCTTCCTCAGTGAGCGTTGGCCAGAGCGCGTCGAGCGCAATGGGCGTCTTGGCTTTGGCGCGTACGTTCTCGAGCAGGTCGGCGACCCGCTGATCTGGCCCTGGCTGTGCGTTGGCCGTGTCCGCGCTTGCCATCCTACGCTCCGCTGCTGCTCCTAAGCGATGGGGCAGCGTAGAGGACGGGCAAGAGAAATCAAGTAGAGGTCCATCGCGGTCATTTGTTCTACAGTGTTCGCTTACCGAGTCGGGGCATCACGCCCCGTCTGGGTTGGGCGTGATGCGAGGAAAGGCAAGCCATGGCGGCACAGTTTCAACGGGTCGGGCTGGTCGCTCGGCGCAGCCGGCATATACCGGCCGTCGATCGCGGCGTCGTCGACAGTGTGCGTCAGGTGGCCGAGGTCCTGCTCGCGCAGGGGGTTGCGGTGACGCTGGAAGCGCGGACCGCGGAAGCAATGCCGCTGGCGGGCGCCGACGTTCATGCGCGCGAGGATCTGGGCGATCACTGCGATCTGATCGTGGTGGTCGGCGGCGACGGCAGCATCCTGGGGGTGGGTCGGGACCTGGCCGCAGCGCGCGTGCCGGTGATCGGCATCAACCGCGGCGGCCTGGGGTTTCTGGCGGGCATCGCAGCGGATGTGATGGCCACCAAGCTGATCGAAGTCCTGCACGGTGATTATGTGAGTGAGGACCATTTCCTGCTCGAGGCGCGGGTACTGCGCGAGGGAGTGGAGCTGTCCTGCTCGCCGGCCATGAACGATGTGGTCGTCCACCCGGGCACCATGGCGCGCATGATGGAGTTCTCGCTGTGGGTCGATGACAAGTTTGTCTACGAGCAGCGCAGCGATGGCCTCATCATCGCGTCGCCCACGGGCTCGACGGCCTACGCGCTGTCCGCCGGCGGGCCGATTATGCATCCGAGCCTCGACGCGTTGGTTATTGTGCCGATGTTTCCGCACACGCTGACGTCGCGACCGTTGGTGGTCGGTGGCGGATCGCGCCTGCGCATTGTGATCGGCGACCGCGGCGAGCTCAGCGCGCAGGCCAGCTGCGACGGCCAGGTGCACCATCCCTTCACCAGCGGCGATGAGCTGCACGTGGCGAAGTATGCGCACCCCCTCAAGCTGCTCTATCCACGGGATCACAGCTTCTACGAGTCCTGCCGCAGCAAGCTGGATTGGGCCACGCGGCTAGGCGGACGGCAGGTCTGAGGGGCGATCGATGTCCCGGGTCACCCCGGCGTCATCCACGTCCACCCAACTGACCTGCTCCGGCGCTGATGCCAGCAGCGAGCGCGCGCCCGCATCCCCGTGCAGCTCGAGCAGTCGCGGGAGCACCGCAGCGCCGAACCCGACCGGTTGCCCCGACTGCCCGTGATAGCGGGGACGCACCATGGCATCGGGCGCGGCGGTCGCGAGCGCCTCGCTCAGCACGAACAGCGTGTGCGTCGCTACGAAGGGCATGTCTCCGAGACCGACCAGAAGCCAGTCGGGATCCGCCGGCAGCAGCTGATGTACGGCGGCTGCCAGGCTGTGGCCCATGCCGAGCTCGGCGTCTTGTGCGACCAGCCAGCGCGGCAGCCGATCACAACCTGCCGCGCGCAGAGACTGGTCGGTGTGTTCGGCGACGCTCGCGTCCTGGGGGCCGATCACGATGGCGAGCGGTGTTGGGAGCGTGGGCGCGCTGTAACGCAGGGCGGTCGCCGCCAGGACTGATAAGCCCCCGGAGAGCGGTGCCCGGCGCTTGTCACTGCCGAAGCGCGTGCCGCGACCGGCGGCCAGCAGCAGGCACTGTCCGGCCACCTAGGCGCCTTGCGCGGCGTCCGCGGTCACGCCGGCAGTCGCTCGCTGTTTGCCGACCGCGATGATTTCCGCGGCGATGGCGATGGCGATTTCCGGCGGAGTCTTGCTGCCGATCGGCAGGCCGATCGGGGCGTGCAGGCGGTCGATCTGGGCCGGGGTCAGGTCGAGGTCCAGCAGGCGTTCGCGTCGACTGGCAGAGGTTCGGGCCGAGCCCATGGCGCCGACGTAGAACGCTTCCGTGGTCAGTGCCTGCATGAGCCCCATGTCGTCGATGCGCGGGTCATGGGTGAGCGCCACAATGGCCGAGTTGGCGTCGCTGGCGCAGCGCGCGACCGCGTCATCGGGCATGTCGCACAGCAACGTGACCGACGGGTTGTCGAAGGCGTCGATCAGATGCTGGCGTGGATCACACACGGTGACCTGAAAATCCAGGGTGAGCGCCAGCTCTGCCAGATACTGAGACACCATGCCAGCGCCGATAATAAACAGCTGCTGACGGGGCCCGAAGCTGTGGGCGAGGGCGATCGGCGCATGCTGCCAGTCCAATGGCGCAAAGCCCGTGGCGGCGGTCAGCGTCACATCGCTGCGCGTCCCATCGCTGCGCACTTCGCGCCTAAGCCAGCGTCGCTCACGCAGGGCCGCGCAGAGGGCATCAATCTGGGTGCGTACGGTGGGATCGTGGCGCGGGTCGAGGGGCTCAATAAAGACGCGCAGATGCCCGCCGCAGGGCAGCCCGAGGCGCTCGGTTTCCTCGGCGGTGACCCCGTAGTCGTAAAACAGCGGCGCCTGCGCCGCCAGCTCGCCGGCGGTGAGGGCGGCGAGCAGATCATCCTCAACGCAACCGCCCGACAGCGAGCCCACCATCTGGCCATCACTATTGCAGGCCAGCAGGGAGCCAACCGGGCGCGGCGATGAGCCCCAGGTTTCGACGACCGTCGCCAGCCAGCAGCGCTGACCGGTCTGCAGCCAGCTGGCGAGCTGTTCGATGACGGCCTGATCGACCGCTTTCATGAGACCTCCTGCGGGGTACACTGCGCAACCGCTCCAAGTTTACCGCAAGGAACGCCTGGCCCCGCCGCTCGAGCATCATGCCCGCCATCCGACTGCTGCAGCGACCGATCGATCAAGACCTCGCGCCCTTCAGTCTGGGGCTGGTGCAGGCGGGGATTGCACATCGTATTTTCGAAGAGTCCGGCTCGCAGGTGGTCGAGCTTGCCGACGCGCGTCAGGTTGACGCGGCCCAGGCGCTGTTCGAGGCGTTTTCCCGCGGCGAGCTCGAGCTGCAGCGTCCGCCAGCCCGAGCGCCCGCAACGCGGTCGACCCCGATGCCCTGGCGCGTGGCGCCGGTCGTCATCTCAGTGCTGGCGCTCGCATTGCTCGTCTACCTGCTGACCGCTGGGGGGGACTTTCGTCTGGAGCTGACCCGTGCGCTCGCCATCGCCGACCCCGTCCGCGCGGACGATCACCTGATCGCAGCCCTGGCCCGGGGCGAGCTCTGGCGCCCGCTGACGCCGGCGCTGTTGCACTTCGGCGTCCTGCATCTGGCATTCAATGGCGCCATCGTCTGGGAACTCGGGCGACGGATCGAAGCGCGTCAGGGCAGCGGACCCACGGTGCTGCTGATCCTGCTGCTGGCCGCCGGAAGCAATCTCGCCCAGTACCTGCTCGGCGATGGGCCACGGTTTGGCGGCCTGTCCGGGGTGGCCTATGGCCTGCTTGGCTACGTGCTGCTCGCGGCGCGGCGCCAGCCCCGGCATGAGGTCTGGCGCCTGCAGCCGGGTCTTGCGATCAGTCTGCTGCTGTTTCTCGTGGTGTTCAGCACGGGCATTACGGAGCTGTTCAGCCTTTACGTGGCCAACGCGGCCCATTGGGGCGGACTGGTAGCGGGGTGGCTCCTGGCGGTCCTGATGGTGCGCCCTGAACAGGTGGGTGCACATGGCTGAGCTGATCAGTGCCACCGGAACACTTTCGAAAATGATCTGGCAAGCCAACGTTGGCGCGTCCGATGCGCCCGGCGCCGTCGAGCCCCGGTTGCCGGTGGGCGAGACGCTCGTGCCCCTGAAAGCCGGGCTCGGTGCACGGCTGAGCGTACGGTTTCTGGGCGAGATTCACTGCCAGCACTGCGGCCGCAAGACCCGCAAGAGCTACAGCCAGGGCTATTGCTACCCCTGCTTCAAAAAGCTCGCGCGTTGTGACCTGTGCATTGTCAGCCCCACTCGCTGTCACTTTGCGGAAGGCACCTGCCGCGAACCGGAGTGGGCGCAGGGCTTCTGCTTCGCGCCGCACAGCGTCTACCTAGCCAACTCGAGCGGGCTCAAGGTCGGCATCACTGGCAAGGACCGGGAGACAAGCCGCTGGCTGGATCAGGGCGCGCGCCAGGCCCTTGTGTTTGCACACTGTGAGAGTCGGCAGCTTGCCGGCGAGATCGAGGCCCGGCTGAGTGAAAGCCTGAGCGATCGCACAGACTGGCGTCGGCTGGTCACGGGCGATACGCCGCTCATCGATCTCGAAGCGGCCCGGGAACGCGCCCGCGTCGAGCTCGGGGCGCTGCCCGCCGGCGCCACCCTTGCGCCCGCCGCGCCAGCGGAGTTCCTGTATCCGGTCGCGCGCTATGGCCCGGCCCGCAGCATCAGCCTGGACAAGAGCCCGGAGTTCGCCAGCGAGCTGTGGGGTATCAAGGGCCAGTACCTGCTGTGCGCGGACGGTGCGCTGAACGTCCGCAAACACACCGGCTACCGGGTCGAGCTGTCCTTGCGCAGCGAGCCCGGCGGTGCTCAGCTCGAAATCTTCTAGCGTTCGCGACGCCTTTGCTATCGTTGCGTCACGCTTCGTCCCGAACACCACCGACCAGTAGGCCCCGAGAACATGGATGCACAGGAAGCCGCGCCCAGCGCGATTCTGCTCAAGGACTATCAGCCCACCACCTTTGCGACCGAGGCGGTGACACTGACCTTCGAGCTGGCTGATGGCGAGACTCGGGTCACGGCGGTGCAACAGGTGCAGCGCCGGGACGGCGGTGAGGCGCCTGCAGATCTCGTGCTCGATGGCGTCGACCTTACGCTGGATCGGGTGAGCGTCAACGGCCAGGTGCTCGGGCCCAACGAGTACCAGGTCGATGAGACCTCCCTGACCCTGTTCGCGGTCCCCGCCACCGCCGAGGTGGAGGTGGTGACCTGGATCCATCCGGAAGCGAACACGGCGCTCGAGGGGCTGTACAAGTCCGGCGCCATGTACTGCACGCAGTGTGAAGCGGAGGGCTTCCGCAAGATCACCTACTACCAGGACCGGCCAGATGTGCTGGCACGGTTCACTACGCACATCGTTGCCGAAGCCGGTCGTTACCCGACCATGTTAGCCAACGGCAATTGCACCGCTGATCGCACGCTGTCCGACGGGCGCCGGCAGGTGACCTGGGAGGACCCGTTCCCCAAACCCAGCTATCTGTTCGCGCTCGTAGCGGGCGATCTGGCGCATATCGAAGACAGCTTCACCACCGCCAGTGGGCGCAGGGTCACGCTGCAGATCTACTCGGAGCCGCACAACATCGGCCAGTGCGACTTCGCCATGGGCGCGCTGAAGCGCTCCATGCGCTGGGACGAAGAGGCCTATGGCCGGGAGTACGATCTCGACATCTTCATGATCGTCGCCGTTGATGACTTCAACATGGGCGCGATGGAAAACAAGGGCCTGAACATCTTCAACACCGCGGTGGTACTGGCAACGCCGGATACGGCGACCGATGCCTCCTACCAGCGGGTCGAGGGCGTGGTGGCGCACGAATATTTCCACAACTGGTCAGGCAATCGGGTGACCTGCCGAGACTGGTTCCAGCTCTCACTGAAAGAAGGCTTCACGGTGTTCCGGGATGCCCAGTACTCCTCTGAGATCTTCGGTGCCACCGATAAGCGCATTGAAGACGTCAGCTTCCTGCGCTCCGTACAGTTCGCTGAAGATGCAGGGCCCCTGGCGCATCCGATCCGTCCTGATCGCTACATCGAGATCTCCAACTTCTACACGGTCACAATCTACGAGAAAGGCGCTGAGGTGGTCGGCATGCTGCACACGCTGCTCGGGCGAGAGCAGTTTCGCGCCGGGAGCGATCTGTACTTCGAGCGGCACGACGGCGAGGCGGCGACCACTGACGATTTTGTCGCTGCCATGGCCAATGCCAGCGGCCGCGATCTGTCGGTGTTCCGCCGCTGGTACGCGCAGGCAGGCACGCCGGTGCTGTCGGTCCGCGAGGCCTACCACGACGGGGAGCTGACGCTGACCCTTGCGCAGACCACCCCGGCAACCCCTGGACAGCCGGAAAAGGAGCCGGTTCTGATTCCGGTGCGCATGGGACTGCTGGGCAGCGACGGCCGCCCGCTGTCCCTGGGCGCTCTGAGCATTCGCAGCGATACGGCGGTGACACACCAGGGTGAGCAGTCGTTGCTGCTAGAGCTCGATTCAGAGGCGACCGAGCTGAAGATTGGTGGTCTGAGCGAACCGCCCGCTGTCAGTTTCCTGCGTGGTTTCTCTGCCCCAGTGCGCGTGGACTATCCGCGCCCGGCTGCGGCGCAGGCGCTGCTCGTGCGCCATGATCCCGATGGCTTCGCGCGCTGGGACGTGCTGCAGGACCTGCTGGTGAATGCGATCTTTGCCGCCGCTGACGGGTTGGCAACGGCCGCTGAGCAGCGCGCTGCGGTGGAGACGCTGTTCGCGGCGCTGCTGGACGAAGCCGCGACCGCGCCGCTCGCTGCCGAGCCCCTGTCGCTGCTGGCCAACATGCTGGCGCTGCCGACGGAAAACTATCTGTTCGAGCAGCGGGACGAGGTTGCGGTCATGGCGGTCGTGGATGCGCGCGAGGCCCTCGAGAGCTCGCTGGGCGAAGTGCACTTCGAGCGCTGGCTGACGCTCTACGAAGCGCACAATGCGCTCGGTGTCTTCGAGCCGACGCCGATCGCGATGGCCCGGCGCAGGCTGGCGAATCTGTCACTGAGCTATCTGGCAGCGGGCGCGGCGGCGCTGGGCGATGACGGGCTGGGCGGCCGTGTGCGCGAGGTTCTGTTCGCCCATCTTGAAGAAGCGGACAACCTGACCGACCGGCGTGGTGCGCTGGCGGTCATGCTGGCAAGCCCGCTGTTCGATTCGGCGGAGCGCCGTCGGCGGCTCGATGCGTTTTACCAGGCGTGGCAGGACGAAGCGCTGGTGGTCAACCTATGGCTGCAGCTGCAGGCGATGGCGCCGCAGGTCAGCGTCGCGGATCTGGTCGCGCTGGAAGCCCACGTAGCCTTCGACCGACTCAATCCGAACAAGGTGCGCAGCCTCTACTCCGGTTTCGCACATTACAACGCCCGGCAATTTCATCGCCTCGACGGCGAGGGCTATCGCTTCCTGGCTGAGCGGGTCATCGCGCTCAACGGCAGCAACCCGCAGCTTGCGGCGCGGCTCGCCATCCCACTGTCCAAGTGGCGCAGCTACGCAGCGCCGCACCGTGATCTCATGCGCGCGGAACTCGCCGCCATTGCAGCGCGGGACGACCTGTCGAAGGACGTCTACGAGATCGTTCACAAGAGCCTGGCCGACGATTAGCCGGGGTCAGGTGTCCGGGTAGAGACCGGGCAGGGCAGGCGCGCTGGCTGCCCGCCCAGCGCCGGTTCGCGGTGAACCGGTCACGGCCTTTAGCGCCGCCAGCACCTGCTCCGCGGGCGGTGTGGTGGCCGTGGAATCGGGCGATCCGTAGCGCAAGGCAGCGAGCGCGGTCAGCGTCTGAGCGCCATCCGGGCTGGCCAGCAACCGGTTGCGCGCATCCTGACGGGAGAGTGTCAGGGCCTGGGCCGCGGCCGCAATCAGTGCACCCTGCCAGTCCGTTGGCGGCTGCGCCTTGAGCTGTCCCGCAAGCCAGCGCGTCGCAGCGTCCGGGGTCCGCTGACGCTGCAGCCAGGCACTCTCGAGGCGACCCGCGAGGCGGCCTAGCCGCGCCTGGAGCATGGCGCGTCGCCGCCACGCCAGGGCGCAGGCGGCCAGGAGCGAAAGCCCGAGGAGGAGCAGCGGCACAGAAAGCAACGGCGCAGCCGGTTCGGAGAGCGCGGGACGTTGGGGTTCCTCCACCTCGTCCGTCCCCGCTGCTGCCGCCGGCTCCGGCGTGGCGGTTGCATCCGGCACGGCAGTGCCGGTGACCTCAACACGTAAGGGATTGGCAGCCGTTCGCTCGACCCGGCGCAGGCGAGTGTTCCACCAGGTGAGCGTTGGCGGTGGCAGGGCCAGCTCGCCCGGGCGCAGGGCGATCAGTCCCGTGCGCTCTTCACGAACGCCCAGGTTGCTGCGGCCGAGCACCTGATCGAGGGTGCTGGCAGGCTCCGGGTAGCTCTGCAGGCCAGCGGCGATGAGGCCGCGCTCGTCAGCGTCCCCCAGCAGGGGCGGAATCGCCGATCCAACATTGCCGGTAACCTCCGCGCGAATGAGCCGCTGCACCGTGTCGCCAGTCTGCCAGCCGCTGGCCGGGGTGACCGACTGCACCAGATTGACGCTGCGCGCCGGTAACCAGGGAGCGTCGGGTGGGTAGGCCACTGGGATCGGGAGGACGGTGACCGTGACCGGGTCGGCTGCGACCCGGATACCGCTGCGTCGCGCGCGGCCGTTCTTCAGGACTCGCACGCTGCTCGTCAGGGATACGCCCGGAATGGTGAGCTGGCCGGCTCGCTCCGGATAGAGGGCATAGCGCTGCGCGACGACGCCATAGCTGATGCCGTCGCGCGCGGTGGTGCTGGACACGGGATCGCCGAGCGGCAGCACCACGGCATCGGGTACCTGTGGCAGCCCGGGGAGATCGCTGTACATCTGCACGCCGCCGCTGGTGGCATAGAACAGGCGCCGCTCGTAGACCAGCTCCGCCTGTACGAACACTTCTGTCTCGCTGACCTCGGTTTCGAAAAACACCATGCGGTCGATCTCGGCGCGCAGCGCCGGATCCAGGGCCCGCACCTCGACGGTCACCGGCTCGGTCTGCTCGCCACCGAAGGTGAGCGTCGGTATCGTGAGCGTTCCCGTGCGCCGCGGCCGCAGGCTGATCTGGTACTCCACCCAGGCCTGTACGCGCCCATTGCGGCTGCGGTACTGGCTCGAGCTGTTGCTGCCGAGCACCTCGAACGCGTCTTCGAGCGGCGTTAAGTCCGGCGCCGCGGCCGTGCGGGTGCCTTCGAGTCGCAGGGTGAGGCGCAACGTTTCTGTCTCATCGAGCGTGCGTGGGTCGACGAAGGTCCGCAGCTCCGCACCCGCGGGTATGGCCAACGTGGCCAGCAGGATCAGCAAAAGGCCGCGCACCACGCTCACCAGATCTTCTTGGCGTCGCGAACGCCTTCACCGCGGCGCCGCCGCTGGTTGGTCTCGTACTGAAACTTGCGTCGCAGCAGGCCGCCGGGATCATCGGGCACGCGCCGCAGCCATTGCTCCATCGCTTCCGCATTGGCATCGCGGCCGGCGGTCTCTTCCTGCTGCGCCTCCGGCGTGGGCTCGGCGCTGTCCGCAGCGCCTTCCGCCTGGCTCTCGGACGCTTCCTGGGCGTCCTCGCCCGGGTCGCCGTCGGGCGGCTGCTCGTTGTCGCCCTCGGCCTGGGCACCACCGTCGTCGCTGTTGTCGGCGTTTTGCTGCTGCTGACTCTCGCCGCGCTGGTCGCCCTGTTCGTTTTCGCTGCTCTCGCCGTCACCCACCTGCTGCTGCTGATCCATCAGCTTCTCCAGCAGGGCTTTGTTGAACGCCGCATCTTCGTGATCCGGGGCGACCGTGAGCACTTCGTCGTAGGCGCTGATCGCTTCCTCGAAGCGCCCCAGGTGAGCGAGGGCGTTGCCCTGATTGTAGCGGGCGGTCAGGGATTCTGCGTCTTCCTGCGGCGCGAAGGCGTTGAGCGCAGCGTCGTAGTTGCGGCTGCGATAGTGAGCCACGCCCGCCCAGCGCTCGTCCTCAAACAGCGCGGCGGCCCGTTCCGGCGAGCCGTCGCGAAGCGCTATGCGTGCCTGCTGGTCCGGGCGCAGCCACAGGTCCTGCCAGAGTCCGGCCTGCGCGGGCGGCGCGCTGGTCAGGCCCATGCCGAGGAGCCCCAGCGCCAGCAGCGGGCTGGCAAAGGTACCGCGGCGGAAGCCGAGCGCCAGCAGCGGTACCAGCGCCAGCGCCAGCCAGTAGCCGCGGTCGGCCCACTGATCAAACTGTCGCTCGCTCTCGATGAGTTCGTCCACGCCGGGCAGCGGCGTGTTGAGCAGGGCGTCCAGGTCACTGCGCGTCTGCCCCGCTGTGGCGTAGCGGCCATGACACAGGGAGGCGATTTCCTCGAGCTCCGGTGCATCAAGGCGCGCCCGGATGACGTCGCCCTGATCGCTTTGCAGCACCCGGCCAGGCTGATTGGCGAAGTCCAGGGGAATCGGGCCGCCTTCCGCGGTGCCGATGCCGAGCACACTGATGGGAAAATCGCGGCTGCGATGACGGGTCACGTCGCTCATGTTGTCGACTCCGTCGGTCACCAGCAGGATCCGCCCCTGGGTCATTCCGGCGCTCTCGAACAGCGTCCGGGCCAGGGACAGGGCGCGGTCGGGATTGCTGCCGAGCACGGGCATCATGTTTGGCGCGAGCGCACCCAGAAGATTCGTGATGGTGTCCGTGTCATCCGTCAACGGGGCGACCGTGTGGGCGTCGCCGGCGTAGGCGACGAGCGCGGTGTACCCCTGTTTGCGCAGGCGCAACACGTCGGTCAGCTTCTGCCGGGCTCGCACCAGTCGGGTTGGCTCGACATCGCGCGCATACATTGACAGGGACAGGTCCAGCAACAGTACGAGGGCATCGCCATCGCGCGAGACCGGCTGCGGCAGGCGCTCCCAGGCCGGCCCGGCCAGGGCCAGAGTCCCCAGCAGCAGGGTGGCGGCGAGCAGCGCGGTGAGCAGGCGCTGGTCCCGCTGCGTGCCGGGCTCGAGCAGTACCTGCAGCAGCTCAGGATCGATCGCGTCGCCGAACGGGTTAGCGCGGCGGGCGCGACGATGCCAGCGCCACAGCAGGTAGCCGACCGGCACGAGCAGTGCGAGCCATTCCGGTCTTAAAAAGTGAAAGTCACCGACCATGGGCAACGTCGCTTCGTGGCAGTGCGGGGCGCAGCGCTGGCAGTAGCAGCGCAAGGCCCGCGATCAGGGCAAGGGCCAGGGGCCAGTGGTAGAGCGCGCGCACAGGCCGGAAACTCTCCGCGTCCTGATCGACTGGCTCCATGGCGTCGATGGTGGCGTAGATCTCCTGCAGGCGCGCGGTATTGCGGGCCCGGAAGTAGTCGCCGCCAGTGAGGCTGGCGATCTTGCCCAGCGTTTCCTCGTCGAGCTCTGCCGAAGGGTTGACCTTGCGTGAGCCCAGGGCGCCGAACAGCCCCGGCATCTTGAGCTGCATCTCGTCC
>JBCDIK010000083.1:0-14748 GCA_038749065.1 Pseudomonadota bacterium
CCGACTCGAGATGATGCTCAGCGATCGCTATGTCGATCCGATCGAGGAAGGGTTCGATGTCACCCTGCGGGTGGGCGCGCCCAGCCACAGCACGAGCCTTGCGGGCCGCGCCCTCGCGGAGATCCCCGTGGTGCTGTGCGCGGCCCCGGCGTACCTCGCAGCCGCCGATGCGCCGCGGGACCCGGGGGACCTGCGCCTCCATCGCTGCCTGCACTACGGCTATCTGGCGAGCGGCAGCCAGTGGCGCTTCCGCGAGCCGAATGGCGCCGATCGGACCGTACGCATCAACTGCGTGATGTGGTCCAACAACGGCGAAGTATTGCGCGATGCGGCCCTCGCCGGAACCGGGATTGCGCTGCTGCCGACCTTTATCGTCGGGGACGCGCTCGCCGCCGGCGCTCTGGTCCCGCTGCTGCGCGAGTACGAGCGCCCGCCGCTGGAACTGACGGCGCTGTCACCCCGGCATCGCCAGCAGGCGGCCAAGATCGCTCTATTCACAGAGTTCGTCGCTGCGGAGCTGAGCTTGCCGAGCTGGCTCGGCAGCGCCGATCAGGCGGGTGGCGCGCCTGCGTAAGCGCCGACTGTGGACTCGACCCGAGCCACATAGGCGGGCAGCGCGGGGTACGCCCCGGCGAGCCGCGTCAGCCAGGTTGCCGGCTGGTTGTAATAGATGCCGCTGAGAATGGCGGCGACGGCAAAGTCATGTACGCAAGGCGTCTCGCCAAACAGGAACGGCCCGTCGCCGACCGCATCCTGCAGCGCCTGAAGATCGCTGCGCGCAAAGGCTTCCTGCTCCGCCAGCGTATGCCGACCGAGGCCCTGCAGGTCATAGGTCTGCCGCATGGACTTGCGTGCGCCCCGAGCTGCCAGGCCCCGGAACGGCGCCGGCACGATGCCGAAGAAGCCATCGACCACGTTCGGCCACCAGTCATCATCGAGCCAGCGCGACGCCACCAGGATCCAGTACAGGTGTTCTTCGGCAAGCCGCGTCAGGCTCAACCCATAGGCCGCCTGCGCCGGAGTCAGGCCGCCGTACACGCGACCCTGAGTCAACTCATCCAGCCGGCGGCAGATCAGCTCCGAATCGGCTATCTGCTCCCCGTTGATGATCGCGTAGGGCATCTTGCCCTTGGGCGCCTTGCGCGGGTCTTTCTCGACCTGAAGGTCAAAGGGCAGCTGGAGGTGGGTCAGCAGCAGCTCGGCCTTAAAGCAGAACGGGCTGACGTTCTGCATGCCGAAGGCATCGCCGAGGGTGTAGAGGGTGATCTGCGGTTCTGACATCAAGGCCTCCTGAAACCTTCCCGGAAGAAGAGTGCGAACACCTTACGCATCCGCTACTGACAGCATGATGTCAGTATCCCGCGATGCGGTCTCCGTTGCCTTCACTGGCGGCGAGGCGAGCCAACGCTCGCAACAGGGAAAAGGTTTCTGCCTCCAGGTAGGCGCTTGGTTCATGGCTCGTCGCGTAATCGCGATAGGCCGAGAGCTTCACGATCACCGCGTCATGCGCGGGGCTCACGTACACAAACTGGTTGTAGATGCCGATAGCAGAGTAGTCCTGCTCATCGCCATCGGGCAGCCACCAGTGGTAGCCATAACCCATGCGATGCGCCGAGGCCGGGTTGGGACCGCGGGCGAGATGCGCTGCCGTCACCGAGGTCGCGCTCTTGACGAAGGCGGCGTCGAGCAACGTCGTGCCCTGCCACTGCCCGCCCTTCCGATACAGCTCGCCCACCTTGGCTAGATCGCGCGCCGACGCAGACAAACCGCCCAGGCCAAGCTCGACCCCGAACCGGTCCGTGCTCCAGTAGGCGCGATCCTGCGCCCCGAGCGGGGACCACAGCTCCCGGGACAGGAACGTGGCAAGAGACTCGCCTGTCACCGCGCGAACCAGCATGGTCAGCGCCTGGGAGTTCATGCCCACGTAGCTGTGATACTCCCCGGGTGGTCGCTCGCGTACCCGCTGCGCCACGAACGCATCGTAGGAATCTCCGCGAAACATCACCGCGCCAAAGCGATTCAAATCTGACTCGCGGTCTGCGTAATCCTCATTCCAGCGAATCCCTGATGCCATCTGCAGCACATCGAGGATTGAGACGCCCGCGTAGCCGCTGCCGGCGAGCGCGGGCACGTAGCGATCAATCGGATCACTCAGTTGCGCGATCAGCCCTTTGCGCAAAGCGATTCCCACCGCGGTCGCGACCAGGCTCTTGGAGACGGAGTGCGTCAGCCAGGGGATCTCCGGCCCTCCGGACAACGCATAGGACTCGTGGCGAACTGCGCCGCGATGCAGCACCAGCAGCGCCGCCGTGTCCGTGCGCTCGAGAAACGCAGCGGTTTCCAAGGTCGCTCCCCGGTGCTCAAAGGTGCGTGGCAGCGCCAAGGCGGGACCAGCGAGGAACGCAACCGGGGTCGGCGCAGCGGGCATTTCATTAACCGGGTAATAGTCCTCCTGCCGAACGAAATGCTCATGCTGCGGCGCGCCGGTAAAGAGGGAGCGCTGATAGCGCAAGCGCTGCAGCTCGGCGCGAAAGAAGACCGCAGCCGCGGCAATAAGCAACGCAAGGAGCAGCAGGCCGATCAACCACGGGCGCATCGCGAGGCTTACCGGGTCGCGACGCCACCGGCGTCGATCCAGCCGCTGTAGCCACCGACGAGGTTGCCCAGGTGCTCAAAGCCGAGCGTATCCATGGCCTCAAGCGCACGTGCACTGCGACCATTCGGCACGTTGGCCGCGCAGTGCACCACGTAGCTGCGCGTCGGATCGAGCTGCGCCACCCGGGCCTTGAAGTCAGCGGCATCCACATTGATGTTGATCGCGCCTTCAATGTGGCCGGCCTGGTACTCCTCAGGAGTCCGGACATCCAGCACGACGGTGTCCGCCGGGAGCGTCGCCAGCGCCGTTGGCGCAATGTCCTTCGCCACCGAGGCCGGCGGTGCGCCGGTCTCCCCACAAGCGCCGAGGGTCAGCACCATGGCTGTCAGCAGGAGAATCATGCGCATTGTGCGGCTCCGATTGTTCAAGGCCCGGATCATAGCGGGCGGCGTGGGTTGAGGGCGACAGTTGATAATGAGTATTATTTACGTTTGACCGGGCACCCATAACCATAGAAGCGCTCGATCGGAGCGCCTGCTGGTCTCGGCGAGACCGCCACCGCATAATCGCGCGCCCCAAGGAGACCGCCATCCCATGCCCGCCGTCAGTACCGAGAAAGTTCTGGAGATTCACCACTGGAGCGACAAGCTGTTCAGCTTCACCTGCACGCGGCCGCAGACGCTGCGCTTCGAGAATGGGCACTTTGTGATGATCGGGATGCCGGTGGACGGCAAACGGGTCCTGCGTGCCTACAGCATTGCGAGCCCCAACTGGGAAGAACACCTCGAGTTTCTGAGCATCAAGGTCGACGACGGCAAGCTGACCAAACATCTCAAAGAACTGCAGCCAGGGGATGACGTGATCATCGGCAGCAAGCCAGTAGGCACGCTGGTCATTCCGGATCTGCGCCCGGGCAAGCGGCTGTTCATGTTCTGCTCCGGAACCGGGCTGGCGCCCTTCCTTTCGATTACTCGGGACCTCGCGACCTACGAAGCCTTCGAGCATCTGTACGTGGTGCACTGCGTGCGCCGGGTGGAAGATCTGGCCTACCGCGAGCTGCTCACGGAAGAACTGCCCAAGCATGAACTGCTTGGCGAGTACATTGACGGCAAACTGCACTACCTGCCGATCGTGACCCGAGAGGATTTTCCGCTGCAGGAACGCATCCCGTCGCTGATCACCAGCGGTCGGCTCACGGAAGCCCTCGAGATCGAGCCGCTCGACCCGAAGACCGATCGCGCGATGATCTGCGGCAGCATGGCCATGCTCGATGACACCGCCGCGGCGCTCGACAGCCTCGGCTTCGAGGCCTCACCCTCACAGGGGGAGCAGGGGGACTACGTGATCGAGCGCGCTTTTGTCGATCAGTAATCGCCCCGTGCAGTGCTGACCCCGACGCTGCTCGCACTGGCGATCGCGACCGTCGCCAATGCGGTCGGGGACGCGTTCATGATGTACGGGCTGCGCAAAACGAACGGGCGCCCCGGTGCACAGGCGATACAACAAACGCCGGACGGCTACCTTCGCTGGGGCGGCTTGTCCGGCCTGGTGACTGTATCTGCCTGGTTCCTGCTGGTCCCGATGATGACGTCGATCAACGGCTGGCAAGGGACCGGGCTGCTACTGAGCTACTGTTTCTACGTCGCGGTCACGCTCTCGTTCCACGTGTCCTACGTGTTCATGGCACTTGGCGTCAAAGCACAGCCAACGTTAATCGAACCACTGGGTCGACTGTTCGCGTGGTTACGACTGGCCAGCTTCGTTGGCCTGGTTCTGGTGACGGTGTTCTGGAGCGCCGACCTGCTGCTGACCCAGCGCAGCCTCGCCTATCTGCTTACAACACCGCTGGTCACCGTGATGGTGCTGCAGCTCTTGGGCGCACGGTTTCTGCGCCCGTATCCAGTGCTGATGGTCGCGAGCGGCCCGCTAGCCATGCTCGTGTTCTTCGCAGGCTTTCTGCATTACGTGGGGGCAAGCAACACCGCTTAACGACCGCTTATCAGTGGTGTGGCTCAAGACTGAGGCAAAGCCGTCGCGCCCGCGCGTTCCAATGATCCACCGCGCTGCACTTTCGGCGCGTAGAGACGATTCAGGCCAAGGCCTACGAAGAGCGCGAGTAACCCCAGTAGTACCGCTCCGAAATCCAGTCCCAGCGCGGTGCGCTGCGCCGGCGCCAACAGGCTGGCATCGCCCAGAGTCAACGCATCCAGAGGCAAAACACCGATCCCGAGAACTCCACTGGCGATCAGCACAGTCCGCACAAAAGCGCGGGAGTTCGGAATCACAGTGCTGAGCAGCGTGCACGCAATCCAGGTTCCCAGATACGTCCAACCGATGACCGTTAAGCGCTCGTCGGCAGCAACGGGTACCAGGCGGTCCACGTAAAACAGCAACACTGTGGCAGGCAGTAGGCCCATCATCACCCCGGTGTTCAGGCGGCTGATGCGCAGATAGGTCTGTCGTGACAGGTTGCCAATCGAACCGTTGGCTCGACGTTCCACCCACACCATCAGCCCCGTGCCCACCATGATGCACAGGGCCGCCCCGAGACCGATATAGAGGATCTTCAGCCAGATTCCACCGTAGGTGGCGTAGTGCAAGGCCACCATCGCATTCAGCACCTGCTCAGCGACCGTCGCGTTTTCCTGCCCCCCACCTTCGATGATCATCGGCGCGCGATCTGCGCCCTCACCGGTCACACCGTCAACGCGTACCGTGCTGCTCAGCAGTAAGCGGTCATCAATCTCGAGGAAGACTTCGTAGCGAGCATTGGTATCGCCGTACTGGTCCAGCCGCACACCGGACGCGCGGTAGCCGCCGCTCTCCTCGACAGCCTGCACCGCATCAGAAATGGGGTAAGGCGACGCCGCCACCCCCGCAGCCTCGACCGGTTTGCCAATCACCGTTTCGATGGCCGCTTCCTGATCACCATTGAACGCCACCATGGCGAACACCGGCAGCAGAATCACGACCAGGCCCAGATACGCGCCTGAGAACGCGATCATTCCGTGAAAGGGCAGCGCCCAGGCACCGAGCGCATTGTGCGTGTCTTTCCACTGCAGCCGCTTAGAGCGCCCGACTCGGAGCGTGAACAGTTCCTTCAGAATTTTCTGATGCGTGAAGATGCCGGTGATGATGGAGACCAACATGACCAGCCCTGCGATCCCGACCAGAAAGCGCCCGATCGTGCGATTCGGCAGCATCAGGTGCCGATGAATATCTACCAGCCAATGCGCCAGCCCGTCGCCGCGGTCGTTCAGCTCGGCTCCGGTGGCCGCGTGCCAGCGGACATTGATGTCCTCCGGCTTCGACGCCGCTTCTCCGTCTGCCGCCGGTGCAGTGTGACGACCGAACAGCTCGTAGTAGCCCGCTGTTTCTGACGGCAAGCGCAGAAAGAGATTGGCGAACGTCGTGCCTTCCGGATAGCTCGCTAGATGGGCATCGACCAACGACTCCGGTGCGATGTATTCACCGGCGTAGGCCGCGGAGCGCAGCTCGGTCGCTTCCCAGAACGTGAACTCATCGTAGAACAAGGCCACGGTGCCGGTGAAGGACACCACAAACAGAAACAGCCCGAACAGATTGCCGGTCCATTCGTGCAGGCCGTAGAGGCGTTTGTGTCTTTGTTGTTCCATGACTCGATTCCCTCGTTTCTCGCCGTCGCTTCAGGGCGCCAGAGGCGGTGCTGCCACGATCAACGCACTGCAAACTGCAATGATGCCGGCACAGGTTGCGGCCGGTCGCCAGGCTTTACGGTCCCAATAGGCGTACACCATGAACCCGGCCCACAGCAACGGCGTGATCAACACCGTGAGGAACGCGCGCTCGCGCACTTCGCCGCTGCCAACCACGATGTAGGCAGAGGTCAGGGCTGCGCTTGCCAGAAACGCCAGCAACAGAACCGTCAGCAATCTCACATCAACCTCCGCAAGAATTCCGCGAACACACCGACAAGGACGACAACGACCACCGATCGCAAGTGCCATCCAGGCCGCAGCGCGGCACAGGTCAGCGACAGCGCTGCGGCGAGGCTGACCAGTCCGAACCAGATCGTGATGCCCCGGGCGACCTCAACCGCAGCAATACAGGCACCCAGCGCCAGAATCAGCAAGGCGGCTCCAAGCCAACGGAGCAAAGCCAGTCGCTCCTGACCGAGCCGGGCCATCACAGCGGCATCCGCGCGCTTCGGCTTGGCATGATAAAAGGCGACCAACGCCGCATAGCTTGCTGTCAGCGCAGCAGTAATCACAAGTTCGTCCCATGGCTGTCTGAGCCCGTTACGAACCTCTCCGGGGTTTGCACACCCCAGGATCAGCAGCCGCAACCGACGGTGGCCGGACGCAGATCATAACACTTCTCATTTACACACGACCTGGCTGCTATGAAGGCCTGGCGCGCGTCACAGAGCTGTCAAGGGTCTGGCGCACAGGCCTATAGCGTGCCGGTCAGCTCCAGATAGAACTCGCGGGCGGGGCGGCGGCGGCGGCGCTCGCGAAAGGCCGGCGCTGCGCGATCGCGGCGGCCGGAAAAGACCTGGCGATCCCGCACCTCGTCGTTCCGCAGGGCGTTGTCCACGCCCACGCGGAGCCGAAGACCCGACGCCCAGCGCCGCTCGGCAAAGACATCCACATCCCAACGGCGACCCCGACCTTCCAGCTCATCCAGACCGAACAGCGGAGCGCGATCCACCGAAAACAGCGTCACGCCCCAGGCCAGCCGCCGCGCCGGCAAATCCTGGCGGACGGCCAGCACATATTGCCAATCCGGTTCCCCGGACAGGGGACGGCTGCGGCCGGTCAGCGGATCGTCGACGGCCGAGCCCTGCCAGCTCCCCGTAAAGTCCATTCGCGCGCCACGCAGACCGGTCCAGCCCAAGGGGGCCGTCAGGGTGGTATCAACGCCCCAGCGCTGCGCATCACCAATGTTCCCGGGCACTTCGAGAACGCCGTCCAGAGGCAGCTGATCGATCACTTCCACGATGCGATCGTGATAAAGGGTGAGGGCGAACACGCCCAGTGCCCCAAAGCGCTGTTCCACGCGAGCATCGATGGTGCGCGTTCGCTCCGGCGCCAGATCAGGGTTACCAAGCGCGAGCTCGACGTCACCCAGATCGGTGCTGCTGACAAAGTCAAAGAAGTCGAGCTGGCCGACATCGCGCAGTGCCCGCAACCGGAGCTGGGTACTAGCGTTCGGGGCGTAGTTCAGCGCGATGCTGGGTTTGAAAAATGAGAAGCTGCGGCTGCGCGCAAAGCCGCCCGATTGCTCAATCTTCGAACGTTCCGCCCCCAATGCGAGCTCGATCGCAATCGGACCCCACTCGAAGGCATCGGCGAGGCGCAGGTCCACTCGCCGTTCCCGCACCCGGGAGCGGGCACCGGGCACGAATTGCGACGTGAGCGTCCCGTCGATCGCGGCGCGTAGGGCAAAGTCACTTTCCAGGTCGTTGGCAGCCACTTCCAGCGCTGCTTCGAGCAGATGACCCTCTAGTGCGGTGTAGTCCAGCTCCAGACGAACGATGCGCTCCGTATTGAGGCTGTCGAAGCGGAAGTCCGAGTCCACAACCGGCGTTCCACCGGGAACCAGGCGAACCAGCGCGCCGGTCTCCGTGTAGTCGGATTGACGGTACAGGCCGATCAGTTTGCCGCTCAGCGTTTCCGACAAAGCGCGCTCGGCATCGAAGCCAAACTCGTAGCTGAGCTCTTTATCGGTATCGGCCTGAAACACCTCAAAGGGCAACGCATCAACCGGCCGGCGTCGCGAACGCTCACCGCCTGACTCATCGAAATGGCGAACGGCCGCATTGACAGACAGGCGCGTCGCGCCGATGGGGCGCGCTGCGGTGAGCGCCAGCGCGTAGGCATCGCCATGTTCGTCAAACACTTCCCGACGGTCATCACTGCGCATCCCGGAAGGTAGGAACACCCGCTCCCGAGCGCTCTGCACGTTCTGGTAGGACTCGGCCTCCAGGCTGAGCGTGTAGCGCGTCGCGTTGTATTCTCCCGAGTAGCTGGCCGTCCCGAAGGGATGAACACGCGTATCCGGGCGGAAGGTAATTGCGCCAACAGACCAGGCGCCGCTGGCGGCAGTGCCGCTGCGCACCACGTTGGCCACCACCGTCTGACCCTGCAGGTCCAGACCGCCGAGCTGCCCGCGGATGACCTCGACGTAGCGCACATCCGCGAGCGGGATCCGTGCCAGGATGGCCGACGGGGCTTCGCTCTTCGCGGTGATCCGCTCACCGTTGATCAGCAGATTTCCCGACGCAGCGCCAAAGCCACGCAGATCTTCTCCATCGATGAGCGTAAAGCCGGGCAAGTTGCTGACGAGATCCAGCGCCGTCACCGGTGCGTAGCGAGCGAAAAACGCCGTCTCATAGCGGAAGGTGCAGGCGCCGTCGATACAGCTCGGGACCGGTTCTGCCGGCTCCTGTGCCAGGAGCAACGGCACCCATAGCACTCCGAGAAGGGTGCACCCCGCTGTGACGACGCGGGCAACGCGGCCTTGTCCGCGCACCGGAAAGGCTAACCGACCAGCTGTCGCAGCAGAGCGGGCCCCTCATGATCGAGCGCTGCCTGCACATGCCGGCGTGCCATGGTGGTGATGAGCTCGACGCCGCGCTCGTTCGACAGATCCATGCCCCCGCCAATGAGGATCGGCGTGGCGAGCCCGCCGGTGAGCTGCGCGAGCGCGTAGTCTTCTTTCAGTGCCGCCAGGCTGTAGCCGCTGATACCGAGCGCCGTCAGCTGGGCATGGTAGGCCGCGAGCAGGCCGTCTTCTTCGCTGCGACGGAGCGCGGAAGTCATGGAGCCACCGAGCGCATAGGCGAGATCGTAGGCGCCGGGACCGCGACCGATCCCCTGCCAGTCCAGCACGATCACCCGGTCGTCAGCGCCGGTGCCAAAGAGCAGGTTCTCGACCCGGAAATCCTGATGCACCAGTGTCCAGGGACTGTCCGCGGCGAGACGCTGCATGATGGACATATAGTTACCGGCAAACGCCTCGTAGACCGCCTGGCCCCCGGCCGGCAGCTTGTCGGCAAATTTGTCGAGAAAGCTCGGCAGCAGACCGGCGAGCACCGGCTCAAGACCGGCGATCCGGTCCCCGGTCATGGACGGGATCCACTCCAATGCGGATGTTTGCGCCTTGTCCCACCAGGTCGCGTGCACATGCGCAAGGACCGTCACCGCCGCCAGCGCCTGCTCCGCGCTCATGCCCTGCGCCTGGGGCACGGTGATGAGGTCCGTCAGGTCTTCCATCACCAGCACGAAGTCCGCGGTGCCAGGCTCGATATCGGCGTGATAGATCTTCGGCAGACCCACGGACACTTCCTGGCCAAGCTCGCGGTAAAAGCGCACCTCCGCTTCAAACATGCCGAGCGCGATGCCCTGTGCCCGATTCTCCTCAAAGGATGAGGGCAGCTTCACCACCACGCTCCCAGGCCGTTCGCCCCCGGCGGACGACGTCCCAGCGTCATCGGTGTAGCTCAGCGCGACTCGGAAGATATCGCCCATGATGCCGACGCCCTGACCGATCTGTGCCGGCTCGAAAGCGCTCACCGACGCACCGAGCTGCTCGCCCAGCCACTCGGGGGTCACTTCCGCGATGGATTTTGGGATCATCTGGCCCTCACTTCCCAGCAGCAGGCATCTGCCATGTTCGATTTCAGCGATAAGGTGGTCCTGATCACCGGAGCATCTTACGGTTTCGGCGAGCAGTTCGCCTACGAGTTCGCCAAAGCCGGCGCGAACCTGGTGCTGACCGCACGCTCCGCGGAGCTGCTCGAAGGCGTGGCGGCAACCTGCCGGGAGATGGGACGCACGGTCACCGTAGCGACCGGCGACGTCTCGATCGAAACGGACGTGCAGCGTGTGGTGACAGAGGCGATCAGCGCGCAGGGCCGGGTCGATGTGCTGATCAACAACGCCGGCATCGCCGATCCCCGCGGCGTGGTGGCCGAGCAGTTCGACGGCGAGACCTTCAACCGCATCCTCTCCGTCGACCTGACCGGTGCCTTCTACTTTGCGCGGGAATGCGGGCGCCACATGCTGGAGCGCGGCTCGGGCTCGATCGTCAACATCTGCTCGATTCTGGCGAGCGGCGCGAACGAGAACAACGTGGCCGCCTACGCCGCGGCCAAGGGCGGGCTGCGCAACCTGACGCTGCAGCTGGGCGTCGAGTGGGCGGATCGCGGCGTGCGCGTCAACTCGGTCTCGCCCGGTTTTGTGGTCACAGAGATGACGCGGCCCATGCTGGAAGCGATGGGCATGGACCGCTGGATTGCCAGTCGTACGCCCATGCGTCGGGTGGGAGAGATGCAGGAAGTCACGAACCCGGTGATGTTCCTGGCATCCGATATGGCGAGCTACATTACCGGCGTGGATCTGCTTGTTGACGGCGGCACCAACGCCAGCAACGGCACCTGGCAGATCCCGCCCATTCACTACGAATGGAACAAGGACACGCCGCAAGTACCGTCACCCTATGAGCCGGTGCAGCCGCGGCCTGACTGGTATCAGGCCCTTCAAGGCGGCATTCCCGGTCTGCACTACCCGCTGCCGGACAGCGAGGACAGCTAGAGAGTCGGTAAGCTAGCGCGGCACGGAACGGATGGAGCGGGACGATCCGTCGCCATCGAGACAGCCACCGTTTAGGCCGTCACTGTTCAGATCCGCATAGATCAGATTGCTGGGGCACTCATAGCCATCTTCTTCGACGTTCTGCAGTTCCCGCGGCAGAATGCGCACCCGCACCCGCGCCTGATTTGACAGCAGCGTGTAGCCGGACATGGCCACATCGCGACCAGTGAACCGACCATCACCATCCATATCGTCGATGAAAGCAGGGGCCGCTCCTTCGACGACCACGGCGCGGATGACAACCGAATAAAAGCCGGTCACCCGATCCTGGATCTCAGCGAGCAGCTCGCCTTCAGTAAAACTGCCCGACAGCGATACCGTCTGCACGGCGCCATCTTCAATACGGTACGAAAACTCGGGATCGACGATCGGAAACACGGTGCCGATAGTCAGGGCGCCCAGATCGACGAAGATCAGCGGATCCAGCATGCGGTCGGTCACGTCGAGCTCCGCAACAATCGCCGTGCGATTCATATTGTCGATCAACTCTGAGCCGACGCCGGAGACCAGCCCCGCCATATTGCGGGTCCGACCGGGCTTGAAGGTCAGGTCGGTATCTACGAACTGCGAGCCGCCGATGTCCGCCATGACGACCAGGCTCGGCAGATCATCGTTCACGCCATAGCCATAGCAGTCAAACACCGCACCAGTTGCGTTGATACCACCGGTGTTCGGGCCTACGGGCGCCAATCGCGGCCCGAAGTCGTCGATGAGCACGTAGGACTTGTTCGCTTGGTCAAAGGGCACTGTCCCGCCCTGCGACTGCAGGTCGGTCGACGCCACATCGAACAAGGCTTCAGCCTGATCACTGTTCACACAGTTGCGATCCATGTCGCCGGGGGACTCGTTGCCATCGAGGGCAAAGCGGATGAACAGCTCGTCAGCACCGCCGGGACAACTGTTGTTCAGGGGACCACGCACCGTGCCGGTGTGGCTGAGGTCCAGACAGTCATCAGGGTCCTCGAGAATCAGCACTTCGAAGTCTTCACCGGGATCACCGGTGGGCGACGTCTGAAAACGCTCCCGCACTTCCTGGTAGCCGAGCCAGTCGCGTGCTTCGAGGCGAAACCCGAGCGACCAGCCGGCATCGTTCAGGATTGCCCCTGGCGGCAGGCTGCCCGGTGCCGTAACCGACAGGGAGATCGGCCGGCTGCCACCAAGCCAGGGGGATGCCGCCACGGCCACGCTGCTGGAGAGCGCGGCGCCAACAGCCATCGCTTTTATCACTGATTGTGAGACGCGGCGACGACGACGCGGCTGGACGTTTGTGGTAAGCACTTGATAATTCTCCAAAAATTCGCAGTGACAGCGAACCCGGGGGATCGCTTAATCGATAAAAACTGACAGTTTACTTAAGGGGAGTCAACAATCGGACGGGATCTTCTGTCGCCAACGTGACAGAGCGGCGACAAACATCGCCCGCGCCTGTCGGTCGGGCAGCGTACAGGCGACTCTGGCACCAACATCCGCAGCTCGGCGGCGATCGATTTCCAGATCAAGACGCGGCTCCGACGCGAGAAACCCGGGCCATTCCGACATCGCCGTCCGGGCAGCCGCCATGGCCTGGGGACCCGCACCGGAGGCTTCCAGCGCGACGGCGAGCATCGTGCTCACCAAACGATACTGATAGCCCTCGAGGGCCTGCGCGGCGCGGAACTTCTCCACCGCCGCCGGTGGTTGACCGCGCTCGAGGAGCGCCAGGCCCTCCAGCTGCAGCGCAGCGATCGCCTCGGTCTGGTCCGGATCGTCCTCGGGCAGGGCGAGACTGCGAATCTTGTCAATGGTGACGCGCAGAGACTCGTACTCCCTTCGATCAACTTCCAGTAATCCGCGGGCGAACAGATAGCGCGTGGCGACCCCTTCTGGGGGCGCCGCCTCCACCGCCGCCGTCAGCAGCGTCCGGGCAGCCTCAGCGTCTCCCGCGCGCAGCGCCGCCAGTCCCTGCTCAGTGAGCGCAAGCGCCCGCCGACTGCGCTCGTTTTCGAGCACCTGAGCCACCGGGTCAAACAGCGGCGCGACCTGGTCATAGTCGCCCACCGCTTGCCTCAGGGCGACCTGATCGAAGGCGGCAGACACCCGATAGCGAGGCGAGGCCTCGGGATCGTTGGCGATACCGCTTAGGATCTGCTCCGCAGCTTCGTAGCTACCCAGCATGACCTGTGTGCGTGCGCGCCCAAGCAGCGCCGGCGCAAAGGTCGCATCAATCGCCAGCGCTCGATCAAACTGCGTACTAGCGGCCTGTGAGTCGCCGCGCTTGAGCGAGAGGTCCCCGAGCAGTGACCAGGGATTCGGCAGCGATGGTGCCAGGGCCGCGTATCGTTCATAGGCCTCCTCGGCCTGCGCATCCTTGCCCGCCAGCGCTGAGAGATAGCCGAGCGTGGACCAGAAGTGGTGGTTTTCCGGCTCCTGCTCGCCGAGCGCCTGCAGAACGGCGATCGCTTTTTCGCTCTTGAACTGCAGGCGATAGGTCTGCGCCAGCAGCATTCTCGCCTCCAGATCGTAAGGATAGGATTCGAGCAGGGCGGTCAGCGTGCCTTCCGCCTGTTCCAGCTCGCCGCTCGCCAGATGACGCAGCGCGTTGATGTAGCCCGCTTCCCGAGGCTCCAGCGCCGCGTCCTGCGGAATCTGCTCAAGGGTCGCTTCCGCCTCTGCAAACTTGCCCTCGGACAGCTCGATGTTCGCCAGGCGAAAGCGCGCCATATGAAAGTCCGGCGAGATTGTCAGCGCCGCGCGCATGGCGTTCGCAGCGTCCTCAAATCGGAAGTCGTTGTAGAAGTTGAGGCCGGCGATATAGGACTCGTAAGCCGCGAAGTCGTCGGCCGCAAAGTCTGCCGCCAGGGTCGCGAGCGCCTGCTCCCGCGGCAGGTTCAGCGCCTGAGAAATGCTCACGGCAATCTTGCGGGCCGTGCTGACCAGGTTGTCACCACGCAGGTTCGGGTGCGACTGCGCGGCGATGTCGACCCCGGCCCGCAGATCGCTCGCGCGCACGCTGAGCATGACGCCGTCAGCGCCCGGCAACAGCTCGCCTGAGATCACATAGCGAATACCGGCCTCGCGGGCCGTCGCATACACCGCCGCTCGATCGGCCGTATCGCCGCCTGCGGCGCTCGCAGCCGCGGTCAGATTCTGCCAGCGCACCGCAGACACCATCTGCACATAGCGCGAGCGCGCAAGATCGTCAGAGATCAGGTTCGACAGCCCGCTCCCAAGCCAGTCGAAGTCCGCCTTTCCGGTCAGGTTCTTTGGCGGCGCAATGGCGATGGTCGCGGGCCAGGACACAGCCGTGTCCGCAAGCGCTTCGTCATTCGCAGTACCTGCGGACTGCACGTACCAGTAAGCAACCACCGCTGCGAGCGCGATCGAAACCGCCAGCAAGGGTGCCAGTACGCGATTACGCGCCGGGTGCGGCGCACTTGCGCGGCCGCGCGCCTGAAACTGGCCCTGGCCGTCGCCCGTCAGGGCTCGGTGCAGCTTGTCCGCGAAAGTCGCCGCATCGTAGTGCTCGGCGTGCACCGC
>JBCDIK010000084.1:0-14412 GCA_038749065.1 Pseudomonadota bacterium
GCTCCTGCGGTGCGCCGTGGCGCAGCCTTAGCGGCGTCTCGCACCGCTCCTGCGGTGCGCCGTGGCGCAGCCTTAGCGGCGTCTCGCACCGCTCCTGCGGTGCGCCGTCACTGGTGGCGTATTCGCCCCGAAGCTACACTGCGCCGCCTGTTATGAGCACCCTGATCAAAATCTGTGGCCTGACCTCTGCGGAACTGGCCGACGCGGCCGTGTCGGCCGGGGCCGACGCCCTTGGCATCAACTTCGTGCCGGGCAGCCCGCGCGAGGTGCCGGTGTCGATCGCCCGGGAGGTGGTCGCTGCCGTCGACGGCCGGGCTCGAACCGTTGCGCTGTTTGCCAATGCCCCGGCGGTCGATGTGCACGCCGTGGCCAAGGCGGTCGGGCCGGACTGGCTCCAGTTTCACGGCCAGGAGTCGGCGGATTACTGTCGCCACTTTCGACTGCCCTGGCTCAAAGCACTGCCGGCGCAGGACGGGCTCGAAGCGGTGGCGGGCCGCTACCCGGATGCACGCGGCTACCTGGTGGATGCGGTCGGCGACGGGCATTTCGGGGGCAGCGGCGAGCGCTTTGACTGGTCCCTGTGGCCGTCCTTGGCCCGTCGGCCGGCGTCAGCTGCTGCGGCACCGCAGTGGTTTCTTGCGGGTGGACTGACGCCGTCTAATGTAGGCGCAGCGGTGCGCGCCCTGAGACCGGACTGGGTGGATGTAAGCTCCGGCGTCGAGGGCCCACAGCGGGGGCTGAAGTGTCCAGAACGCATGCGCGCATTCGTCGCGGCAACGCGCGCCGCTGACGAAGATTTGCAGCGAACCCGGTAAGATGCGCCGGCGCGAGGGCGCGACCCCCTGAAACAACCGATTGGAACGATGGCTAAGGCAGATGGCTGAACAGGAACGCTACCAGTATCCCGACAGTACCGGTCACTTCGGACAGCACGGTGGACGGTTCGTTGCCGAGACCCTGACACACGCGCTCGATGAGCTGGCGGCGCTCTATGATGAGGCTCGGAGCGACCCCGCTTTTCAGGCCGAACTGCGCGACGACCTATTGCACTACGTCGGTCGGCCAACGCCGCTGTACCACGCAACGGAGTTGTCCGAGGTGCTCGGTGGGGCGCAGATCTATCTCAAACGTGAGGATTTGAATCACACCGGGGCTCATAAGGTAAACAATTGCATTGGTCAGGCTTTGCTGGCCAAGCGCATGAACAAGCCGCGGGTCATCGCCGAGACCGGCGCCGGTCAGCACGGGGTCGCGACCGCTACGGTGGCCGCGCGGCTGGGCCTTGAGTGTGTGGTTTACATGGGCGCCGAAGACATTCAGCGACAGAGCCTGAACGTGTACCGGATGAAACTACTGGGCGCCGAAGTGATCCCGGTCGATTCCGGCACGCGCACGCTCAAGGATGCCCTGAACGAAGCCATGCGCGATTGGGTCACCAACGTCGATGACACGCACTACATTATCGGCACTGTCGCTGGACCACACCCGTTTCCCATGCTGGTGCGGGACTTCCAGTCGGTGATTGGCAACGAGGCCCGCAGCCAGTGTCTGGCGCAGTGCGGGCGTTTGCCGGACCTACTCGTTGCCTGCGTGGGCGGTGGGTCGAATGCGATCGGCCTGTTCCACCCGTTCATTGACGACACCTCCGTGCGTATGGTCGGTGTTGAGGCCGTTGGTCGAGGGCTCGATACCAACGCCCACGCGGCACCGCTGAACGCCGGTCGCGTCGGGGTGCTGCACGGCAACCGTACCTACCTGATGGAAGACGATGATGGCCAGATCATGGGGACACACTCGATCTCCGCAGGCCTGGACTATCCCGGGGTCGGTCCCGAGCACTCGTTCCTGAAGGACCTCGGCCGGGCGGAATACGTCGCGGTAACCGATGACGAATGTATGGAAGGTTTCCGCCTGTTGTGCCGCACCGAGGGCATCATCCCTGCACTCGAATCCGCCCACGCGCTGGGCTGGATAATGAAAGCGGCACCGTCTATGGATCGGGACAGCATCGTTGTGCTCAACCTGTCGGGACGGGGCGACAAGGATATCCAGACCGTTGCCGGCATCGACGGCGTGGCCCTGAGCTGAGCGCAGATGGCGAATCGACTGCGACGACGGCTGACGGAGCTGCAGAGCATCGAGCGCAAGGCGCTGGTGTGTTTCATCACCGCCGGTGATCCGCGCGTTGAGGCGACGGTCCCGGCACTGCATGCGCTGGTGGCAGCAGGGGCGGATGTGATCGAGCTCGGGGTGCCCTTTTCGGACCCGGAAGCCGAAGGGCCCGCGATTCAGCGGGCTTCCGAGCGCGCGCTGGCGCAGGGCATGACCCTGCGCGGTGCGATGGCACAGGTTGAGGCTTTCCGGGCGGAGGACAACGACACCCCGGTGGTGCTCATGGGGTATCTGAACTCAGTGCTGCGCTACGGAGAGGTCGAGTTTGCCCAGGCGGCAAAGGCGGCCGGGGTGGATGGCCTGATTATGGTGAACCTGCCACCGGAAGAAGGACAATCGCTTCAGCAGGCCCTCGGCGCCGAGGGTATTGATCTGATCTATCTCATCGCGCCGACCACAACACCGGAACGCCAGGACCTGATCCTCGAGCGCTGTGGCGGGTTTGTGTACTACGTGTCCTTAAAGGGCACAACGGGTGCAGGTAACCTCCAGCCTGAGGTCGTTCGTCAGGCGGTCGCGGGCGTTAAGGCGAGAACGGATCTGCCGGTCATGGTCGGGTTCGGGATCAAGAACGGCGACAGTGCGCGAGCCGTTGCGGAAGGCGCAGATGGCGTGGTGGTAGGCAGCGCGCTCGTCGACATTCTCGGCAACGATTTTCCTGAGGAAGCGTCGTCATCGACAGCCGACGACACCCCGTCGGGAGACACGGACGATCACGCAGACGCTGGGCCAGACGTCGACCTGGTAGATGCTGGCGCGTCTGTCGACACCGAGGCGGCCCTGGCCGAGCGCACGGCGGCGGCCGCGGCGCTGGTGGCTGAGATTCGCGAAGCGCTGGATAGCCTGGCGGGCTGAGGTGCCCCCGATGGCTGCGATTCCCGATGCCCGGTCTCCCCTCGAGCACTGGCTCGACTACATTGACCGCGTGCACCCAAAGACCATCGAGCTTGGCCTGGCACGGCTGCGCCGGGTGGCCGCGCGGCTACCCGCCTGGCCTGCACAGTGGCACATCATTACCGTCGCGGGCACCAACGGTAAGGGCAGCACGGTCATTGCCATGGAGCAGCTCCTGCTGGCTGCAGGGTATCGCGTGGGCGGAACCCTGTCGCCGCATCTGGAATACTTCGAGGAGCGGATCCGGATCCAAGGCGAGCCAGCGCCTGCTGAATCGATCGTCGCGGCCTTCGCCGAGGTCGAGGCAGCGCGCGACGATGAGCCGCTCACCTATTTCGAGTACGCGGCGCTGGCCGCGCTCCGATGTTTTGCCGCGACCCGCCGGGAGGTCGTGTTGCTTGAGATCGGCCTCGGCGGACGCCTGGACGCGTTCAACCTGCTCGATGCGCACACGGCGGTCATCACCAGCATCGGGCTGGACCATCAGGCTTGGCTTGGTGAGACGCGCTCGGCCATCGGTCGGGAAAAGGCGGGCATCCTGCGCCCTCGCCAGCGCCTGTGCCTTGGGCCGGATCTGCCGGCGTCCGTGCATGAGCGAGCCCGGGAACTCGCGCTTACCCCTTTGACCGTGGATGACAATCTGCGACTCGAGCGCCTGGGCCAGCGTTGGCAAGTGCGTGCCAGCGGGGAGGGGTGGTCATCGCCCGAGTTCTCGGCCGGTGGCTTCGTGCCCGCCAACTGCGCCCTCGCAATCGCTGCCGTATGGCCGCTGCTGCGCGAGCGGGGCGAGGCGCCGGCGGACCTGGGGGCCTGGTCTCGGGCTCTGCAGCTCGCGGGCCGCCGGGAAACCTTAAGCCTCGATGGACAGGAGTGGGTCCTGGACGTGTCCCACAATCCGCATGCTGCCGCGGCGCTGGCCGCCTGGCTTGCCGAGCGCGATGAGCCTGCGCCCCGGGTCGCGGTGTTCGGCAGCCTCGAGGACAAAGACAGCGCCGGGGTCGCGGCGGCGCTCGCGCCCGGGATCGACCACTGGGTGTTGGTGCCCACGGCGGGCCCGCGCGGGCTCGCGGCGCAGGCGCTGGCGCAGCGGGTGCCGTTCACCGCACCGGTCTCCCGGGCCACCTCGGTTGCTCAGGGCCTGCGGATTGCGCGGGCGCTCGCGGGCCAGCACACCCCGGTGCTGGTCTTTGGTGCGTTCGCCGTGGTCAGCAGCGCACGTCAAGCGCTGGGCCTGGGGGGGGCGCGGGCGGCCGGAGAGGGCGCCAGCGGGGCCGCTCGTGACCCTTGACCTGCGACCGTTTCCTATCCACAGTGCCCGCGCGGCGTCGGCTGGGGGAGCAGCGTCGTGCAGTTCATCCTTCGAATCGCCGGGGCCATGTCCGACTCGCAAACCCTGAAGCGCTACCGAGTAACCGGCTCGCTGTTTTTGCTGGCGCTGGCGGCCATCCTCGGGCCCATGCTGTTCGATGGGGCAGGGCTCGAGGCTCCGGAACTGGCGCCGATGCCGGCCCGGACCGATGCTGAGCCGGTCGTGCCGCCGGCAGATGCGTTCGAAGGGCTGGATGCGGTTGCGGAAGAAGCCGCCGCCCTGCGGGCGCGTGCGGACGAGCGCCTGTTCCAGGCCTCGCCCTCAGCGGAGGCCTCGTCCTCAGGGGTAGCCGGAGCGGCGACCAAAGCCGAGCCCGCTAAGCCCGCTGCGACCGACACCGCACTCGAGCGCCTGGGGGAACCCAGCGACCTCGAGCAGGCGCCGCTCGCGCAGCCGACCTTGCGCCCGGTCTCGGCAACCACTTCGATCTGGGCCGTGCAGGTGGGCAGCTTCTCGCGGCGTGACAACGCGGTCGCGCTGCGCCAGTCCCTTCGGGACCGCGGCTTCGAAGCGTTCTTGAGCGACGTCAAGGTTCGCTCCGAAGTGCGCACGCGGGTTGCCGTTGGCCCCTACCTGAGCGAGGGGGATGCCGAGCGTGCACGGCGGAGCATCCGCGATGCCTTCAAGCTCGACCCGAAGCTGGTTGCGATGGTGATCTGATATGGTGGCGCGATGCAAACCCCTGATCTGATTCTGATGATCGTCATCCTGCTGTCGGCGGTCATGGGCCTGTTTCGGGGCTTGGTCAAGGAAACGCTGTCTCTGGTCGCCTGGTTGGCCGCCTTTCTGCTGGCCATGTACCTGTCACCGCGGCTGGCGGAAAACTATGCCGGCACCTTCGGCGGCTTCACGGTCGCTCGCGTGATTTTTTTCGTGGCCATTTTTGCGGTCACCCTGATCATCAGCTCCCTTGTGCAGTGGTTGCTCGGCAAGCTGCTCGAGTCGACGGGGCTGTCTGGCACGGATCGCTTTCTCGGGTTTCTCTTCGGGAGTCTGCGCGGCGTCATGGTCTGCATTGTGGCGCTTATCGCGCTGCGTGGTTTCGCCGAAGATGCGCACTGGTGGCAGAGCAGCACGCTGATTCCCGAATTCATGGCGTTTGAGGAGGACGTGCTGTCGTTCATGGGCTACGCCCGGGACGTGGTGGTCGATCTGAATGGCCAGGTCGCGGATACACTTGCGGATCCGGCGCCCTGATGGTCGCCGGCGCGGCATAGCAGAGGTAGGTTCACGATGTGCGGAATCGTCGGGCTGGTTTCTACCGAACGCGTTAACCAGGAACTCTACGACGCGCTAACGGTTCTGCAGCACCGGGGCCAGGACGCAGCCGGCATGGTCACCAGCGATGGCGTGCGCCTACAGCTGCGCAAGGCCAACGGCCTGGTTCGCGATGTGTTTCAGGAACATCACATGGCGCGGCTCACCGGCACGGTCGGGATCGGTCATGTCCGCTATCCCACCGCGGGCAGTTCTAGCTCGGCGGAAGCGCAGCCGATGTACGTCAACAGCCCCTATGGCATCGTGCTGGCGCACAACGGCAACCTCACCAATGCCCGGGCGCTGCAGGCCGATGTGTTCCGGGAAGATCTGCGGCACGTAAATACCAACAGTGACAGCGAAGTGTTGTTGAACGTCTTTGCCCACGAGCTCGGTCGGCAGCGGGCCCATCGGGCGGGAGCTGCGGAAATGTTCCAGGCGGTGCGCGCCGTGCACGAGCGCTGCGAGGGGGCTTACGCGGTGGTCGCGATGATCATCGGCAGTGGCGTGCTGGGCTTTCGCGATCCGCACGGGATTCGCCCGTTGGTCTATGGGCGGCGGCGGGATCTGGCCGGTGATGCGTACATGATCGCGTCAGAAAGCGCTGCCCTCGACATTCTCGGCTTCGAGGTGCTGGGCGATGTCGCACCGGGTGAAGCGGTCTTCATCAGCAACGACGGCACGCTGTACCGTGAGCAATGCGCTGGGCAACCGGCGCTGACGCCGTGCATCTTCGAGCAGGTGTATCTTGCCCGCCCGGACTCCATCATCGATCGCATTTCGGTCTACAAGTCGCGCCTGCGCATGGGGGAGTACCTGGCCGAGCAGATTCTCGCCCGTTATCCAGGCGGCAAGCACGACATCGATGTGGTCATTCCGCTGCCGGATACGGGCCGCACCGCGGCTCTACCGCTGGCACACCAGCTCGGGGTCAAGTTTCGCGAAGGCTTCGTGAAGAATCGCTACATCGGTCGCACGTTCATCATGCCCGGCCAGCAGGAGCGGCGGAAATCTGTGCGCCAGAAGCTGAACGTGATCGAGCTCGAGTTTCGCGGCAAGAACGTGCTGCTGGTGGACGACTCCATCGTTCGCGGCACGACAAGCAAGCAGATTGTTCAAATGGCCCGGGATGCCGGTGCGCGCCGGGTCTTTGTGGCCTCCGCGGCGCCCGCGGTGCGGTTTCCGAATGTCTATGGCATCGATATGCCGGCAGCGAGCGAACTCATCGCCCACGGCCGCAGCGAGGCGGAGGTTGCAGACCTCATCGGCGCCGACTGGCTGGTCTACCAGCGCCTTTCTGACCTGATTAAGGCGGCGCGGGAGGGCAATCCGGACATCGAGCGCTTCGAGTGCAGTGTTTTCGACGGGGAATACGTGACCGGCAACATAGACGACGGTTATCTGCGACAGCTATCGTTCGAACGGAACGATGACATGAAGCAACACCGTGAGTCCCCACCCCACGACGCCAACCCCGATCAATCCGTCATCGAGCTCCACAACCACGCCTGACGCCCTGCGGGTCTCGGCCCGCGCCCAGCAACAGCAGCTCCGCGCCCTGACCGAGGCTCTCGACGATGTGCTCCTGGGCAAGTCGCACAAGGTTCGCCTGGCGGTTGCCTGCCTGTTGGCGCGTGGCCACCTGCTCATTGAAGATCTGCCGGGTATGGGCAAGACGCTGCTGTCGCACGCGCTCGCGCTGGCGCTGGGGCTGAGCTACAACCGGGTCCAGTTCACTTCCGACGTGCTGCCCGCGGACATCCTCGGCACCTCGATCTTTGATCGTGAGACCAGTGCCTTCCGCTACGTGGAGGGGCCGTTGTTTGCGCAGCTCGTGCTGGCCGATGAGATCAATCGCGCCACGCCCAAGAGCCAGAGCGCGCTGCTGGAAGCGATGGAGGAACGTCAGGTGACCGCCGAAGGCGAGACGCGCCCGCTGCCGGAACCCTTCTTCGTCATCGCAACGCAGAACCCGTCCAGCCAGTCCGGCACGTTCCCTTTGCCTGAGTCGCAGCTGGACCGCTTCCTGATGCGCATCGAGCTGGGTTACCCGGATCCGCAGGTCGAGCGCGAGTTGCTGCGCGGCGGCGACCGTCGCGCCCGCCTGGAGACGTTGTCCCCGGTCCTGACTCTCGCCCAGCTGCAGGCGCTGCAGCGCAGCGTTGACGCGATCTCCGCGTCCGACCTGCTGCTCGATTACGTGCAGCGCATCGTCGATCACAGTCGACGCTCTCCGGACTTTGCCTATGGGCTGTCACCGCGCGGCACGCTGGCACTGCTGCAGGCGGCGAAAGCCTGGGCGCTGCTTAACGCACGCGACCATGTCGTTCCGGAAGATGTTCAGGCCGTGCTGCCCTGCGTGGTAGAACATCGATTGCGGGAAGCCGCGGACTTTGCCGGCCACGGCGGTGCCGCACTGGCGCAGCGACTGCTGACCAGTGTCGATGTCGTCGGTCACTGAGACGTCGGCGCCGGAGGCGGCGACAGCTGACACGGCAGCACCTTCGATGGCGGCGCTCTCTGTGCCGGGCGCTAATGACGCGCGGGGAGCGACCGGCGCTCGGGGCGCTGCGGGGCGCCGCTTCAGCCGCTGGCTCGAAGCGCGGATTCCGCCGAGCCGCTCCATCACGCTCAGCCAGCGGAACATCTTCATCTTCCCAACCCGTACGGGCTTCGTGTTCGCAGCGCTGCTGGTCCTGCTCATCCTGGGAGCGATCAATTACCAGGCGAGCCTGGTCTACGGCATGGCCTTTCTGCTGGGCAGCCTGTTCCTTGTCACCATTCTGTACACCTTCCGGAACCTGTCTGGGCTGGCGCTGGCGCTCGTGGAGCAGCGCAGCGCGTTCGTCGGGGAGGACATGCCCTTTGTCATCCGCGTGACGCGGCCGGGCAACAGCCCTCGAGAGGGTGTGCAACTCGGCTGGCCGGACACCGTGCGCCAGTGGGCAACGCTCTACGA
The DNA here is from genome assembly GCA_038749065.1 of Pseudomonadota bacterium. Lineage (GTDB taxonomy): Bacteria > Pseudomonadota > Gammaproteobacteria > Pseudomonadales > Azotimanducaceae > CALHVX01. The sequence continues at coordinate 8,652 of JBCDIK010000084.1, forward strand.
CAAAGCCAGCGATGAAGTGGTGATCTTCGTGCGCGCCACGCGGCGGGGCTATCTCGATCCCGGGCGCCTGCTCATCGAGACGCACTATCCCTTGGGGTTGCTGCGCGCCTGGACCTGGGTGGACCTGCAGGCCGAGGGGCTGGTGTATCCAAAGCCGATCTTTGCGCCTTATCCGCAGCAGCAGCGCAGCCGGCGTCAGGACGGGACGCTGATCGATCCCGTCGGCAGCGAGGACTTAACAGATCTGCGCAGCTATCAACCTGGGGACCCGATCCGCCATATCCTGTGGCGCAGCTATGCGCGCAGCGACGAGTTGGTCGTGAAAAACTATGCCAGTTACGTGGAGCCGCGCCTGCACTTTGACCTGGAGGCACTGCCCGGCGACCTGGAAGAGCGCCTCAGCCGGCTGGCGGGGTTGGCGCTGACGGCGAGCCGGGAAGGGCGCGAGTTCGGAGCGCGGGTTGGGCCGCAATCGTTCGCGCCCAACGTCGGCGATGCTCACCTCGAGGCTGTGCTGCGCGCGCTCGCGCTCTACGGTGCGCCGGCGCGTGCGAGTGCTGCGTCCGGAGATGCCCCATGAGCGCGGCTGCCTCGACCACGGCCTCGGTCGCGCCGGCTCGCACCGGTCTTGCGAACCAGATCCCTCGGAACGCGCTGGCGCTACTCATGGTCGGGCAGCTGGCGGTACTCCTGCCGCACCTGGCGCATCAGACGCCCTGGCTGATGGCGGTCGCGTTGTTCTGCGGGATCTGGCGCACGCAGGTGCACCGCGGGCGTTGGAGCTATCCGAGTCGGCGGATCAAAGCACTACTGGTGCTGCTGGCACTGGTCGGGGTGGTGGTCAGCAGTCGCAGCGGTGTTTCCCTGGAGTCCGCGACCGCGCTGCTGCTCGTGGCCTTTGCGCTCAAACTGCTCGAGATGAAACACCGGCGCGATGCTTACCTGGTCATCTTCCTGTGCTATTTCGTAATTGCGACCGCGTTCCTGTTCAGCCAGACCCTGCTGCTCGCGACCTATCAGCTGCTGGCGACCGTTGTCGTGACGGCGGCGCTCATCGGTCTTAATCAGGTGCACTCAGAGGTTCGGTTCGGGCTGTCGCTACGCACTGCAGCAGTGCTGATCGCTCAGGCGTTGCCCCTGACCCTGGTCCTCTTCGTGTTCTTTCCCCGCATCGCGCCGCTGTGGTCCATGCCCCTGCCGGACGGTGCGCGCACCGGGATCAGCGAGCGCATGAAACCAGGCGATGTGGCGCAGCTGTCCCGCTCGGATGAATTGGCCTTCCGGGTCGCGTTCGAAGAGCGCCTGCCGCGGCAGTCGGAGCTGTACTTTCGTGCCCTCGTCTACAGCCGTTTCGCCGAGGGCACCTGGAGCGTGCACCCGCAGGCGGCGGCGTATACGCGCTCGCGTCGCAACACCCTCCCGGCGGAGGTGGCCACTCTCGCGCCGGGCCCGCGGGCGCTGCGCTACGAAGTGTTTCTCGAAGCGACAGCGCAGGACTGGGTGGTTGCGCTCGACACGCCGTTGCGCGGTGATGCTGATCTCAAGCGCAATGGCTTTCTGGGACTCGAGGTCGAGACCCCGGTGCTGTCCCTCAAGCGCTATGGCCTGCTCAGCGATCCCGATGTGCGATTGCAGGGGGCAGGGCTCCCGGACTGGCTGCGCAACGAGGAAACGCGGCTGCCGGCCGGTGAGAGCGAGCGCCTGCGGGCCTACAGTCGTGAGCGCTACGCCGCTTTGGGTCGCGATCCCCAGCGCTTCATGGACTGGATCCTGGGGGAGATCCGCGAGCAGCCGTTCCGCTATACCTTGAGCCCGCCGACGCTACCGGATGCGGACAGCATCGATGCCTTCTGGTTCGGCTCCCGGGCCGGCTTCTGTACCCACTACGCTGGCGCCATGGTTTTCATGTTGCGCAGCGTCGATATCCCTGCGCGTATGGTGGGCGGCTATCAGGGCGGCAGCATCAATCCCATCACCCGCCACCTGGAGGTGCGCCAATACGATGCCCACGCCTGGGTCGAGGCGTGGCTGCCTGAGGTTGGCTGGCTGCGCCTGGACCCCACCGCCGCGGTGGCGCCGCAGCGCGTCGAACAGGGGCTCAGCGCGGCGCTGTCGGCGAGCGAGCGCGGGGCGCTGTCTCTCTTCGCAAATGCCCGCCTGGGCCAGGAAGGCCTGCTCGCGTCAGTGCTGCAGTTCGCCGATTCCCTCGAGCATCGCTGGAACCTGTGGGTGGTCGGTTTTGACGAGGGACAGCAGCAGGGGGTGCTGCGTGGATTGCTCGGCGAGCTGTCACCGGCGCGCATTGGGATCGCGATGCTCATCGGCGGCGCGATCAGTCTGGCGCTCGTGAGCGCGCTGCTGTTCTGGCGACAGCGACCGCGACGGCGCGATCCGCTGCTGAAAGCCTTCGACCGATTCTGCGACGTCGGGGCGGGGCAGGGGGCGCAGCGGCGGCCGGAAGAGTCCCCCGCCCACTACGTGGCGCGGATCGGTGCGCGGATGGGGTTGCCGGATGGAGAACTGGCCGATCTTGTGGGCGCGCTCACGGCGGCCCTGTACAATCCGCAGCAGCACTCGGCACACCGTGCCACGGCGATCGCGCAGCTTCGGCGGCTGGCGCTACGCGCCCGTTTTGCTGGGCGCCTGGATGCCCAGCGCGCTTAGGCGAGTGCCCGAACTGCAACCTGACTGGCCGGACAACCCCTGTGACCGAGATCAGCACCGCTGACGAGAACTCGCGACTTCGTAGTCGCGCGACCCCCTGCGTGGGGATCTGCTCGACCACCTATGGCGATCTGGTGTGTCGGGGCTGCAAACGCTTCGCTCATGAGATCACGGGCTGGAACGGATACAGCGGCCCGCAGCGCGACGAGATCGAACTGCGCCTGGCAACGCTGGTTGCCGGTGCGCTCGAGCGCTTTGTGATCATCATGGATCGCGACACTTGCGCCGCGCAGGTTGGCGCAGAGAGTTCCGAGCGTCCCTGGCTTGAGCGTGCGCTGTATCGCGCGCTGCGGATGCCGGCCCGCTCGGCCGCGCTGACGGCAGCGCTGCAGGACCATCAGGTGCTGCGACTGCGCAGTCCGCTCGCGGGCACGGATCCTCTGGCCGCGCTGGCACAGTCGATCGAGAGCGAGTTTCTCGCGCGCTCCAAGGCGGCTTACGAGCGTAGCTTCAAAGTGAACGTTGACTGATGGGCCGCGGTGATGCCGACAATCAGTAGCCAGCTGGCTGGCGCGGTGGCCGCGCTCGATGAGTTCCTGGGGTGCGAAACCCCTGAGCCCTGGCTCGCAGCAGCGCCGACGGCGTTGCCGGTGTTGCTGTCCGACCATGCCAATTGCGAGAAAAAAGCGGCGAGCACAGCGCTGGCGCTGACCTATCGCTATCGCCTCGAAGCCCCTGTGCAGGCGCAGCTGTCGCGGCTGGCCCGGGAGGAGTTGCGGCATTTCGAACAGGTACTGAGCCTCATGGCGGAGCTCGATCTGCCGTTCCAGAATGTCTCGGCGAGCGGCTACGCACGGGCCCTGCATAGCGGCGTGACCAGCGTCGAGCCCCAGCGGCTGATCGATACGCTCATCGTGTGTGCGATTGTCGAGGCCCGCTCTTGTGAGCGCTTCGCTCGCCTCGCTCCGAGGCTGGATGCCCGCTTGCGTACCTTCTACGAGCGGTTGCTGGCGTCGGAAGCCCGGCATTTCGAGCTCTATCTTGACCTGGCCCAGGGCCAGGCCCGCAGCGCGGGCCTCGACGGCGCCGCCTTCGAGGCACGCCTTAAGGACTTGCTGGCGCGCGACCGGGAGGCGGTACTGACGCCCGATTCAGCGCTGCGCTTTCACAGCGGCCCACCCAGCGCATCGAGCAGCCTGGCCGCGTGCGATGCTCCGCCGCCGGCGAGCGCGGCGACACCGTAGCAGCCCAGCGTTGCGGCCGGTGGGGCACCGGCGGCCGGTCGCACCCCCAGCACCCAGGCGCAGCGCGCCCAGTCGCCGAGCACGATGCGCTGGTAACCGTCGGCATCGTGCCGGCCCGGTCGGTGCGTGTGGCCGTGCACCATCAGTTGCGCATTCTGCTGCGCCACGGCAGCGTCAACCGCGGCCGCGTTAACGTCCATGATGTTGCTCGCCTTGTTGGCGTTGGCAGCCTGGCTTTCGGCCCGCAGCGAGGCGGCAAACGCCCGGCGCGCCGCGAGGGGCTGAGCCAGGATTTCCTGCTGCCAGTCCGACGAGCGGAATAGCGTGCGCATCTGCTGATAGGCGGTGTCGTCGACGCAGAGCGCGTCGCCGTGGGTGAACAGGACGCCGTTGTACGCCGTGAACGGATCCGTCAGCACCGTGACGCCGGTCGCGGCGGCCAGCGCTTGGCCATACAGGAAGTCCCGGTTGCCATGCATAAGCCCGACCCAGGTCACGGCTGCGAGACGTTCTAACAGGCCGATGAACGCGCGCGCGAGTTCGCTGTCATCGTCGTCACCGATCCAGACTTCGCACAGGTCGCCGAGCAGAAACAGGTTCCAGCGCCGATCCGCCGCTGTCCGCAACAGTGACTCGAGCGCGGCGAAGCGAACATCGTCCGGCTGCTCCAGATGCAGGTCGGATACGCACAGGGCGGGGCGGTTGCAGTCGAGGGCGATACTCACGGGGTGCTAGGACTGTGCCACGGCCAGGGTGTTCTGCAGCAGCCCGATACGCGTCATGGGGCCGACCCCGCCGGGTACCGGGGTGATCCAGGCGGCCCGTTCAGCGGCGGGCGCAAATTCGACGTCGCCGTGCAGCTTGCCATCAGTGCCGCGGGTAATACCCACGTCGATCACGATGGCGCCTGGGCGGATCCAGTCGCCGCGCACAAGTCCAGGCTTGCCGGCGGCCGCGACGACGATATCGGCATCGCGCACATGGGCGCGCAGATCGCGAGTGAATTTGTGCGCGGTGGTCACCGTGGCACCCGCGAGCAGCAGCTCCAGGCCCATGGGACGCCCAACGTGGTTGGAGGCGCCGACGATGGTTGCGCCGAGGCCCTTGAGCGGGATCCCGGTCTCCGCGAGCAGGGTCATGACGCCCTTGCTGGTGCACGGGCGCAGCGCCGGGGCGCGTACCGCGAGGCGTCCGAGGTTGTAGGGGTGGAACCCGTCCACGTCCTTGGCCGGATCGATGCGTTCGATGATCTGTTGCTCGTCGAGGCCCTCCGGCAGCGGCGACTGCACCAGGATGCCGTCGATGTCTGGACGGTCGTTCAGCCGGGCAATGGTCTCGTGCAGCTGCGTCTGGCTGGTGCTGGCCGGCAGCTGCTCGAGGAGCGAGAAAAAGCCGACTTCCTGACAGTCGTTGCGCTTGTGCTGGACGTAGATGTGCGACGCCGGATCGTCTCCAACGAGCACTACCGCCAAGCCGGGCGGACGCAGGCCGCGGGCCGCGCGCTCGCGAACCTGTTCAGCGATCAGCGCCCGTTCGCGCCGCGCCACGCGGTTGCCATTGAGAATTTGCGCCGCCATGGCGTCGCCGCTCCGCCTGTCTGCCAGCGGCGCAGTGTACCGTGCGCGGCCGGCTTTGACTCTGCGTCCCGGGTTCTGCACAGGGCCCCAGTTGAGGCTCCGGGTGGGACCTCGGAGGGATTCGGAGGGACTCCGGAGGGAATAGGGGCTGCATTGACCGCTTTCGGCCCCGTGCGTATCATCCCGCCGCTTATCCTTTCGGGGTATAGCGCAGTCTGGTAGCGCGCCTGCTTTGGGAGCAGGATGTCGGGAGTTCGAATCTCTCTACCCCGACCA
>JBCDIK010000085.1:0-14255 GCA_038749065.1 Pseudomonadota bacterium
AGGACGACTTCGATCTGACGCCGGTACAGTGCGACAGCTGGGGCGGCTGGGTGTTCATTAACATGGATATGGACGCAGCGCCGCTGGCGGAGTTCATCGGCGATCTGCCGGCGCACTTCGAGTGTTGGGAGCCGGAAAACCGCTACATCGAGGCACACGTTGCCAAGGTCATGCCCTGCAACTGGAAGCTGGCGCAGGAGGCCTTCATGGAAGCCTTCCACGTCATCACGACCCACCCCCAGATCCTCGCGGGCATTGGTGACGAGAACAGCCAGTACGACGCCTGGGGCAACCTGTCCCGGGCCATTACTCCGAACGGTACCCCGAGCCCGCACCTGCGCTACGCGCCCGATGAGCAGGAGCTGCTCGACGCGGTGATGATGAAAGATCTGGATGCGGAGCCGGCCTTCGAGGTGCCGGAGGGCGCGACCGCCCGCAGCATGCTTGCGGCGGTGGCGCGGCAGAATCTCACCGGGGTGGTGAGTGAGCAGGCCTCGCTTTCCGATGCGTGTCTGAACGACAGCATCTATTACACGCTGTTTCCGAACTTTCACCCCTGGGGTGGCTACAGCCGCATCGTGTACCGCTTCCGGCCGTACCGGAACCACTACAACAAGTCGGTCATGGAGTGCTACTTCCTAAGCCCCTTCAGCGGTGAGCGCCCTGCGCCGGCGCCGGTTCACTGGCTCGGCGAAGAGGACGACTGGACGCAGGCCCCGGAGCTTGGCCGGCTCGCCAAGGTGTTCCAGCAGGACACGTTCAACCTGCCGAAGGTGCAGGAGGGTCTGGAAGCGGCCCAGTATGACGAGGTGGTGCTGGCGAATTACCAGGAAACCAAGCTGCGCCACTTTCACCACACGCTCAAGCAGTACCTCTAGGCACGAACAGGGCGGCGACCGGGATCAGCTCTCCCAGTCGTCGTCCTCATAGTCTTCGTCATCGTCGTAGTCGTCTTCATCGTCGTCCTCCTCGTCGTCTTCATAGTCGTCCGGGAGGGCGTCGTTGAGCAGACGCTGCTTGGCCAGCTCGAGCGTTCCGATGATCTCGATGTAGCTGGCCTCCGTATCGTCGATCAGATCTTCGAGGGCGGAGGTGAACTCCACGATATCGGTCGGCGTGCTGCTCATGGCAAGTCCTGAAGTTTGGGTTACGCCTGACCCAGATGATCAGGGGCATAAAGCGGATCCTGCTCCACGTTGTGGCTCTGGGCAACCAGTTCGCTCGCTACCGCCCCTGGCTCGCCGAAAGAGGCGATGTGAAAGAGCGCTTCGCCCTCGTTGACCAGAGGCAGGCGGTTCTGCCCAACGATAATGCCATCCTCCGGCGCCAGAATCGGTTCCTCCTCTGGCGCGAAGGGCGAATTGAGGACGCCCAGCGTATCGCCGATGCGCACTCGAGCGCCGAGCGCAGCCAGGGGCCGGAACAGGCCATCGTTCCCGGCCCGGACCCAGCGGCTGGACTGGGCGATATAGGGCTCATGCTGTGCGCGTCTTGCGCCCCGACTGCGCAGCATGCCCAGGGCGCGCATGGTGTTCAGCACACCGCGCACGCCGGTGACGATCGCTTTTTCTGACAGGCGCAAGGCCTCCCCGGCTTCGTAGGTGATCACGGGGATGCCGATGGCGCTGGCCTCGGCGCGCAACGTGTGCTCGATCAACCCGGCGTTTAAGACCACAGGGATCGCGAAGCCTTCGGCCATCAGCTGGATTTCCGGGTTGCTTAGATCGGCGCGGATCTGCGGCAGGTTGTCTCGATGAACCGCGGCCGTATGCAGGTCAATGACGTGGGTGCAGTGCCGGACCACGGACTCGAAGAAGAGGTGCGCGACCCGGGAGCCGAGGGAGCCGCGCGCCGAGCCCGGGAAGCAGCGATTGAGATCGCGGCGATCGGGCAGGTAGCGGGACTGGTCGATGAACCCGTGCAGATTGACTACCGGGACCAGCACCAGCGTACCGGCGAGCTGCTGCAGGCTGCGCCGCGTGCCCAGGCGCCGGATGATCTCAACTCCGTTGAGCTCGTCGCCGTGGATGGCGGCGCACACGAGCAGCACCGGTCCCGGTCGCTTACCGTGAATCACCTCGACGCTCATCGGCAGTGGTGTGTGCGTGTAGAGCTGTGCGCCGGGCAGATCGAGCTGGCAGCGCTCCCCGGGCGCGATGGTGCGCCCGCCGAGCTCGAAGTCCTGTGCCATGGGTTCGCGTCGGTCCAAGTCTGCGCTGCCCGAAGAGTTGGTCAGAGCACCCGATGGTATCGTCTATCTAAAGCCGCAACAGCCGGTTTCTAAAGGGTGGACAACTTTGCGGTTGGCCCGGCACGATGCAGCGATGGAGTACCGCGAGCCCTCCCCGCTGATTCTCGAGAACGCGCAGAGCGCTGCGTGGCTTGATCCCCGGGAAGGGTCCTGATGGCACTGCGCGCGCTGCCCGCGGTTGGCTGGCGTGAGCGCCTGGCGTTGCCGGATCTTGGCATCTACAGCATCAGCGCCAAGACCGATACCGGCGCACACAGCTCGTCCATTCATGCCGCGAAGATCGAGCCCTATCTGAAGGGCGGCGCGCCCTGGGTCTGCTTTGTCGTGCACCCGCGCCGGCGCGATGCGGCGCGCGCGGTCGAGTGCCATGCGCCGGTCGCTGCGCACAAGGCGGTGCGCAATTCCGGCGGCGTTGCCCGCCGTCGTTACTTCGTGGAAACCACTTTTGTGATCGGCTCGACCGCCTTCACCAGCGCTTTGTCGCTGGCGGACCGGCAACAGATGGGCTACCGCATGTTGCTCGGTCGTGTCGCGCTGCGCGATCGTTTCTCGGTGGATGTCGGGCAGTCTTACGTGCAGGGGCGGCCGGACCGCGCTGCGTTGACCACTCGTGAGGCACCGCCCTCACCCTCGCTCAGGGAGAACCCATGACCGTCTTTCACCGGCGTGCTGCGCGCGCACTCTTGTCGATTCTGGTCAGTATCCTGGCCGTATCTGCGTCGGCTGCCGATGGGGAAAGCCCGGATCGCCCGCGCTCCGAGCGCGACCTTGCGGTGATCGCGCAAATGCTGCCCGGGCTCTACGCGAACGCCAACCAGGCCTACTTCGAGCGGCGGCTGAAGGATCCGGAGAACACCCGGCACGAGCGGCGGGACCTGCGCGTCACGGAAACGGCCTCGCGTACCTTCGAGCTGGCGGTCGGGGCACCGGGCGCGGAAGCGCAGGTGACCACTGCCGTGCTCAGTGAAGACGGCACGGTCGTTGCCATGGCCGTGACGGGCGCCGACGGTGCCCGCTGCACCTATCACTGGCGGCGGGAGGCCGCGCAGCTCAGGGCCACGCCGGTTGGCCGCTGCCACCGCTCCCTGCCCCGCGGCTACGTGCTCAGCGAGCCGGAGCTGTGGATTTACCCGGCTGCGAACGATTCGCTGGCGAAAGACAACGCCTTCCGCTTCCACCGTGCGCGCCCCTTTACCTGCTACGCGGATATTCCCGGCGTTGGCGGCGGTCGCGCGACGCCCTTTGAGCGCTACGACAATCTGGAGCTGCACGACCAGGGTGGGGAGGTCTGGTTCCGCACCCGGGAAGAGACCCCGCGGGAGATCGGCATCTCCATGTTTCTGGTCGACTGGCCCATGAACAACGCGACGGGAATCTTCACCCGCAACTCGCTGGTGGTCTATGTGAATGAGCGCCTGCCCGACGGCGGTCGGAAAGAGCATGGCTACGCCTTCACGGAGCCTGGCGTGGAGCGGTTGGGAATCAATCTGAAGTGGCTGTTGGCCCTGTGTTTCCGGGAGTCCAACGCGAACGCGACGCCGAGTCTGTGATGGCGCTGGCGGGTTCTCCGGGAGGCGCTGAACCGCGATCGAGCGCCGGTCAATGAAACTCGCGATCCTCTCCCGTTCGCTGCGCGCCTACAGCACCCGGCGCCTGAAAGAGGCCGCCGAGCAGCGCGGCATTCAGGTGAAGGTGCTGGATACGCTGAAGTTCGCGATCGATCTCAAGGCCGGTGCACCAGATCTTTACTTCCGGCAGAAACAGCTCTCCGACTACGACGCGGTCCTGCCGCGGATCGGGGCTTCCATCACTTATTACGGCACGGCGGTGGTGCGGCAGTTTCAGGAGATGGACGTGTTCTGCGCGAACACCGCGCACGGGATCGTCAACTCCCGGGACAAGCTGCGCAGCCTGCAGATTCTTTCCCGGCACGGGATCGGCATTCCGGAGACGACCTTTGTTCGCGACAAGAAAGACGTCCTGCCGGCGATCGAGCGGGTCGGGGGTGCTCCGGTCATCATCAAGCTCATCGAAGGCACCCAGGGCATCGGGGTGCTGCTGGCGGAGACGGTGAAAGCAGCGGAGTCCATCATCGAGCTGCTGCAGAGCCAGCGGCAGAACGTGCTGATTCAGAAGTTCGTGGCGGAGAGCCGCGGCCGCGATGTGCGGGCGCTGGTGGTGGGCGATCACGTGGTCGCCGCCATGCGGCGCGTGGCGCAAGGGCAGGAATTCCGCAGCAACGTGCATCGTGGTGGGGTCGCGGAGGCCATCGACCTGGACCCGGCCTTCGAAGAGGCCGCGGTTAAGTCCGCGCAGATTCTCGGCCTGCGCGTGGCGGGCGTCGATATGCTTGAAAGCGACAGCGGGCCGCAGATCATGGAGGTGAACTCCTCTCCGGGCCTCGAGGGAATTGAGTCCGCCACTCAGCTCGACGTCGCCGGCGCAATTGTGGATTACATCGCCGCGCAGGTTGATTTTCCGGAGATCGACATCCGCCAGCGCCTCACGGTCTCCCGCGGCTACGGCGTGGGCGAGATCTACATCCCGGATGGTTCCCGCTTCATCGGCAAGACCATCAACGAGGTCGACCTGATGGAGAAGGACGTCAACGTTCTCACGCTCTACCGGGGCAGCAGGGTGATTCCGAACCCCAAGGGCTCACGGACCCTCGAGCCGGAAGACAAGCTGCTGTGTTTCGGCAAGCTCGAGTCCATGCGCGAGATGGTGCCGGCGCGGACGCGCAGACGCCGTAACCCAGCGATCAAGGAGTTGCCTGAAGGTGCTCTCGGGGAAGGCGAAGAAACGCACTGACGCCACCGTGAAGTGGTACCTGGGGTCGGGATCGAACCGACACTCCCTCGCGGGAACCAGAGTTTGAGTCTGGCGCGTCTACCAATTTCGCCACCCAGGCCTGCCGCCGCGCATCACTACGCCAGGGCATGGGGCGCGATTCTGCCGAATGTGTCGACAACTTGCACCTTGCCCGGCCTCGGCTGAGGGTCTTGAGCGCCGCCACTGCGGTCCCTAGACTGCACGCCCGCGAGCGGCGCGGTTGCCGCTCCATTGGTCGGTCAAGCCAATGTCGCCAGATGATTTCGATTTCGAGCTGCCCCCGGCGCAGATCGCCCAGACCCCGTTGCCGGATCGCGCCGCCAGCCGGCTGCTGAGCCTGACGGAGCAACTGCGCGACGGGCAGTTTCGAGATCTGCCCACCCACCTGCGCCCCGGTGACCTGCTGGTGGTGAACGACACTCGGGTGATCAAGGCCCGGATTCATGCCCGCAAGGATTCCGGCGGCGCGGCAGAAGTCCTGCTCGAGCGGATCCTTGGCGAGACGGAAGCACTTGCGCAGGTCCGGGTCAGCAAGGCGCTGAAGGAGGGTCGAGCGCTGTTCTGCGGGGCCGAGGCGATGACGGTGCTCGGTCGCGAAGGCCCCTTCTACCGGTTGCGCACGCCACTGCCGGTGCTGGAATGGTTTGAGGCGCACGGTGAGGTTCCCTTGCCCCCCTATATAGAGCGGGCGCCAGAGCTTGCGGACGAGCGCAGCTATCAGACGGTGTACGCCGGCACGGAGGCGGGCGCGGTGGCAGCACCGACGGCCGGCCTGCACTTCGACGATGCGCTGCTGGCGCGACTTGCGGAGCAGGGGGTGGCCCGGGCGGAAGTGACCCTGCATGTGGGTGCCGGCACCTTTACACCGGTGCGTGGCGATCTGGAGTCACACCGGATGCATACCGAGCGCTACCGGGTGAGCGAGGCCGCCGCGCTGGCGATCGAGCAGGCCCGGGAGCGCGGCGGGCGCGTCATTGCGGTTGGCACCACCGTGGTCCGCACCCTGGAGAGCGCGGCGCACGACGCGGGTTGTGTTCGTCCGGGCAGTGGCGAGACCACGCTGTTCATTCGTCCCGGCTTCCGGTTTCGCGTGGTCGATGCGCTAGTCACCAATTTTCATCTGCCCCGGTCCACGCTGATGATGCTGGTCTGTGCCTTTGGCGGGCAGTTACGGGTGCTGGATGCTTACCGGCACGCGGTGGCCGCCGGCTATCGCTTCTTTTCCTACGGGGACGCCATGTACATGACGCGCAATGACCATGTTTGAGCAGCTCGCGAGCGACGGCGCGGCCAGGCGCGGACGACTGCACACGGCGCACGGCACGATCGAGACGCCGGTGTTCATGCCCTGCGGCACCTATGGCACGGTCAAGGCCATGATGCCCCGGGATCTGAAGAGCACCGGCACGCAGATCCTGCTCGGCAATACCTTTCACCTGATGTTGCGTCCGGGCGATGAGATGCTGCGTGACTTCGGCGGTCTGCATCGCTTCATGGGCTGGGATGGCCCAATCCTGACGGACAGCGGCGGCTTTCAGGTGTTCAGCCTCGGCGAGCTGCGCAAGATCAGCGAGGCCGGAGTGGTCTTCCGATCCCCCGTGAACGGCGACCGAGTCGCCCTGGATCCCGAGCGATCCATGGCCGTGCAGCACAACCTCGGTACGGACATCGTCATGGCCTTTGATGAGTGCACCCCGTATCCGGCGACGGCCGCGGAGGCAGAGGCGTCCATGCAGCTCTCCATGCGTTGGGCAGCCCGTTCGAAGACAGCGCACGAGCGCCTGCTGGCCGATCAGGCAGGTGCGAACGATTGTCATCGGCTGCTGTTCGGCATTGTGCAGGGCGGGATGTTCCCGGCATTGCGCGAGGAGAGCCTGGCAGCGCTGACGGACCTGGGCTTTGATGGTTACGCCATCGGTGGCCTGTCGGTCGGCGAGCCCAAGGCCGAAATGAACGCAACCCTGGCGGCGATCACGCCGCACATGCCGTCGAATCGGCCCCGCTATCTGATGGGGGTCGGCACCCCTCAGGACCTGGTGTTCGGCGTCAGCCAGGGGGTCGATATGTTCGATTGCGTGATGCCCACCCGCAATGGCCGCAACGGCTATGCGTTCACCGAGCAGGGCACCGTGAAAATTCGCAATGCTCGCCATCGGCAGGACGATCAGCCGCTGGATCCGACCTGCAGCTGCTACACCTGCACACATTTCTCTCGTGCCTATCTGCATCACCTGAATCGATGCAACGAGATGCTGGGCGCCATGCTGATGACCCTGCACAACCTGCACTACTACCATCAGCTGATGGCTCGATTGCGGGCCTCTATAGAAACGGGTACATTTCGCTCCCTCGCCGAAAACCTCCACGAAAGCTGGGCCAGATCCGCATGAATCTCTTTGAAAACATTAGTTTTTTCAGCGTCGCCCACGCGCAGGCCGGGGCCGGTGCGCCACCGAATGCGGGTCTGATCAATCTGATCATGATCGCGGTCCTGATCCTGTTCTTCTATCTGCTGATCTGGCGTCCGCAGAGCAAGCGTCGCAAGGAGCACGCGGCCCTGATGGGTGCCCTGAGCAAAGGGGACGAGGTGGTCAGCGCCGGCGGTATCGTTGGCTCCATCACCAAGGTCGAGGACGACTTCGTGAAGCTGAAGCTGGCGGACAACGTGGAGATCCGGCTGCAGAAGTCGGCCATCGGCGCGACGCTGCCGAAGGGAACGCTGAAGCAGCTGGACAGCGAATAGCATGGCTCGGGAGCCGCGCCTGGTAGGCGAAGGCCTGCTGGGAATGTCCCAGGGACCCCGGCGTCCCCCCAACACCTTCTCCCTGGCCCGCTACCTGATGATCGCCATGGTGGTGATCGTCGGAGGCATCTATGCGGCGCCAAACCTGTTCCAGCCTGACCCGGCGATCCAGATCCGGCCGGAGGGCGCGACCGCAGACGCGGCGCTCCTCGATCAGGCACTGACGGCGCTCCGCGAAGCGGGGATCACGGCCAAGCAATCGGAACTCATCGATGGCGGCGCTGCCCTGATCCGCTTTGCCAATGAGGCCGACCAGCTCCCCGGGCAGGCCGCGATCATCAGCGCGCTGAACGCCGAACGGGACACCCCGATAACCGTCGCCCTGAACCGGGCGCCGACCACGCCGCAGTGGCTGGCGGACATCGGCGGCAAGCCCATGTCCTTAGGGCTCGACCTGTCCGGCGGCGTGCATTTCCTGCTTCAGGTCGACATGGACAAGTTCCTCGGCGATCGGCTCGGGAACGTCGAGGAGGCGCTGCGCGTGCTCCTTCGGGAGAACTCCCTGCGCTACGTGCCCGGAGGGAAGTGGGTGCAGGGGCAGGTGCTGGAAGTGCCGATGCGCGATGAAGAGATGCGCGACGCAGCGCTGGCGCTCATCCCCGACAACTTTGACGGCTACCAGGCCGTGGCGACCACTGTGGGCGGCAACCCCGGCATGCGGATCGGCCTCATCGACGAGAAGCGGCGGGAGCTCGAAGATTTCGCCATCAGCCAGAACCTGCAGAGCCTGCGCAACCGGGTGAACGAGCTGGGGGTGTCCGAGCCTCAGGTGCAGCGCCTGGGCCGGGAGCGCATAGTGCTCGATCTGCCCGGTATCCAGGATCCGGCCCGCGCGAAAGAGATCATCAACAAGTTCGCAAACCTCGATTTTCGCCTGGTCGCGCGCCCCGATGCCCGCCGTTCCGCGACGGAGGACTGGGAGTACGAGGGCCGCACGGTCACGCTGCTGCGCAGCAGTATCGTGACCGGTAACAACGTGACCAACGCGGTCCAGAACTTTGACCCGGAAACCCAGCAGCCGCAGGTGAGCATCACCCTCGACAACGAGGGCGGCAACCAGATGAACGATGCCACCCGGGACAACGTCGGCAACTCCATGGCGATCATCTTCCGGGAGCAGAAGCCGCGGCAGCGCACGGTCGTGCGCGACGGCGAAGAGGTCATCGAGCGCTTCACCACCGAGGAAGCCCGGCTGATCAACGTCGCCACCATCCAGTCCGCACTCGGCTTCAACTTCCGGATCACCGGGCTCGAACTCGGCGAAGCGCGGGACCTGGCCCTGCTGCTGCGCGCCGGTGCGCTTGCGGCCCCCATGTACATCGTTGAGGAGCGCACTGTCGGGGCGAGCCTCGGCGAAGCGAACATCCGGCAGGGAACGCTGGCCGTGCAGGTCGGCTTCGTGCTGGTGATGATCTTTATGCTCATCTACTACCGGGGCTTCGGCCTGGCCGCGAACGTGGCGCTGGCGGTCAACCTGGTGCTGATCACCGCAGTCATGTCGCTGCTCGGTGCCACGCTGACCATGCCCGGTATCGCCGGCATCGTGCTGACCGTGGGCATGGCGGTTGACGCCAACGTGCTGATCTTTTCGAGAATCCGCGAGGAGCTGAAGGAGCGGCAGCCACAACAGGCCATTCAGGCCGGCTTTGATCGTGCCTTCGTGACCATTCTCGATGCGAACATCACCACGTTCTTCGTGGCCATCATTCTCTTCTCCGTGGGCAGTGGCCCTGTGCGGGGCTTCGCTGTCACCCTTGCGGTCGGCATCGTCACCTCCATGTTCACGGCCATCCTCGGCACCCGCGCACTGGTGAACCTCATGTATGGCGGCCGCAAGCTGGAGTCGATCCGTATATGAGCGATCCGCAGGTCAAAATCGATTTCATGGGGCCGCGCCGGGCGGCGGCGATCCTGTCCCTCGTGCTGGTGCTGCTGTCGATCGCTTCGCTGTTCGTTCAGGGCCTGAATCTCGGGCTCGATTTCACCGAGGGCAGCGAAGTCGAAGTCGCCTTTGCCGATCCGGTCGAGCCGGAAGCGGTTCGCGACCTGCTGACTGCGGAGGGCTTTGAAGGCGGCGTCGTGCAAAACTTCGGTAGCGAACGCGAGCTGCGCATCCGCATGCCCGTGCAGGAAAACATCGAGCAGGCGTCCATGGGGGATCGCATCTTCGCGGCCCTGAAGGCGCGCTACTCGGGCGTTGACCTGCTGCAGTCCAACTTCGTGGGCCCGGCCGTTGGCGAGGAACTGCGGGACCAGGGGGGGCTCGCCCTGCTGTCGGCCCTGATCGTGGTCATGCTCTACATCCTGATCCGCTTCACCAAGCAGTTCGCCGTCGGCGCGGTCGTGGCGCTCGTGCACGATGTCATGATCGTGCTGGGGCTCTTCAGCATCTTTCAGTGGACCTTCGATCTGCCTGCGCTCGCGGCGCTGCTGGCGGTCATCGGCTACTCCCTGAACGACACCATCGTCGTCTCCGATCGCATCCGGGAAAACTTCCGGAAGATACGCCGGGCGGACTCTGTGACGGTCATCAACCGCTCACTGAATCAGACCCTTGGCCGCACCTTGGTCACCAGTTTGACCACGTTGTTCGTACTACTGGCGCTGCTGTTTGCCGGCGGCGAGATGATTCGCAGCTTCGCCCTGGCGCTGACCGTCGGCGTGGTGATCGGAACCTACTCGTCGATCTATGTGGCCTCGAACGTGCTGCTGGCCATGAACATCACCCGCGAAGATCTGCTCGTGCCCGAGAAGGAGAACGCGGACGAGGAGCTGCCCTAGGCATTCGCCTGGGCGTCAGCCCGGCGCAGTGGTTCGGCGGTGCTCGGCGCGTAGCTCGGCGGTCAGGTGCGGGCGGGCCCGGGCGACCAGAGCGCGAAACAACTTGTCATTGGCGGCGATGATGTTGCCGCTGGCCAGGTGCTGGTCACCGCCGCCAAAGTCTCCGCTGAACCCCCCGGCCTCCTGTACCAGCAGCACGCCCGCCGCGATGTCCCACAGTGACAGGCCGAGCTCGAAGAAACCGTCGACCCGGCCGGCGGCCACGTATGCAAGGTCAAGCGCGGCGCTGCCCATGCGGCGCATCCCGCGGGCCTCCTCGCGCAGCTCGTTGAGGAGCGCGCTGTAGGCTGGATGATGGCGGCGGATGGCGTGCGGGGGAATACCGGTCGCGAGCACCGACTCGTCGATGCGCCGGCGCTGCGCAACGCGTAGCCGGCGGCCATTGAGCGCGGCGCCCGCGCCGCGGCTGGCGGTGAATTCCTCGTTGCGCGTGGGGTCGACGATGATCGCATGCTCGACCCGACGGCCCTTGAGTGCGGCGATGCTGATGCAGAAGTGGGGGATGCCCTGGATGTAGTTCAGGGTGCCGTCCAGCGGGTCGATGACCCAGTTGTACTCTCCTTCCGGGTAGATCTGGCCGCGCTCTTCGCCGCGTACGCCGTGGTCCGGATAGGCCTGATGCAGGGCGTCCGCGATGATCTCCTCGGCTTCGCGATCGACGTTTGAGACGAAGTCATTGACCGCTTTCTGCGAGACCTCGAGGGTGTCGAGCCGATCCATCGCGCGCAGCAGATGGCCACTGGCGGTGCGGGCGGCCCGGAGCGCGTTATTGACATAAGGGTGCATGACAGACCGGAGCATGGACGCGCTGCGCGCGGGGGAGCGCATGCTACCAACGCCGCGCAGCCTTTTGAATGCTTGGCGAATACCTGACAATGCCCGCGCCGCCCGAAGGACGACGCCCGTGTTCAAGCTCGAAAATCTGCGCATTGTGCTGGTGGAACCCGATCACCCGGGCAACATCGGGGGCGCCTGCCGGGCGCTCAAAACCATGGGCCTGACCGACCTGCGCCTGATCGCGCCGAAACGCTTTCCCGATCCGCAGGCGCAGTGGCGCGCCGCTGGGGCGCAGGACGTGCTGGAGGCGGCGCGGGTCCACGACCACCTCGAAGAAGCGATCGACGATTGTCACTGTGTGGTTGGCACGAGCACCCGTTCGCGAACGATTCCCTGGCCCGTGGTGAGCGCCCGTGGCCTGGCAGAGCGTGTGCTCGCCATGCCCGCGGATGCCCGGGTCGCGATCCTGTTCGGGCGCGAAACCAACGGTTTGCATAACGAGGAGCTGCAGCGCTGCGATCTGCATCTGCAGATTCCCGCCAACCCGGACTACCCCTCGCTGAATCTGGCGATGGCGGTTCAGGTGGTGTGTTACGAGCTTTTTGCACAGGCGGAGCAGGCACCGGCGATCATCGCGGACTCGGACCGGCCGCCGGCGACCAACGCCGAGGTCGAGGCCATCATCGAGCACCTGTCACGGGCGGCGGTCGAGAGCGGCTTCGTCGCCGCCGACAATCCGGGCCAGACCCTGACCCGCCTGCGGCGCCTGCTGCGTCGCGCCGACCTGGACCGGACGGAAGTCCAGATGCTGCATGGGCTCTTGCGGGCGTTGGGCGCGCCTCTGCGCTGAAAGCGGCTTCACATTCGCCCACTGCGGACCCGCCGGGTCCGTCCGCGCCCGCAGGGCGCGCCGCTGCGGACCCGCAGGGTCCGTCCGCGCCCGCAGGGCGCGCCGCTGCGCTGAGAAACTCCGCTCTTTGCGGCATAATCGCGCCATGAGACTCACCACCAAAGGTCGCTACGCCGTGACGGCGATGCTGGATATCGCGCTGCATCAGGATGCCGGCGCGATAAGCGTTGTCGACATCGCAGCGCGGCAGGACATCTCGCCGTCATACCTCGAGCAGATTTTCGCGCGGTTGCGGGCTGCGGGCCTCCTGCACAGCCGCCGCGGCCCCGGGGGCGGCTACGAGATCGCCCGGGCCTTAGAAGAGATCAGTGTCTCCGAGATCGTGGTCGCCGTTGGCGATGGCGTCGACGCGACCCGCTGCCATGGCGCTGCAGACTGCCAGGACGGCGCCCAGTGTCTGACGCATGACCTGTGGTCCGATCTCTCTGGTGAGATCGATCGCTACCTGCGCCGGGTCAATCTGCGCACGCTGGTGGAGCGACGGCAGATCCGTTTCATCGCCGAGCGACAGGACCCGAATCTGATCAGCGCGCGGACCCTGTAGTGTCCGCGCCGATCTACCTCGACTACGCCGCGACCACGCCGGTGGATCAGCGGGTCGCGCAGCAGATGGCCGACTGCCTCACCCGCGATGGCACCTTCGGCAATCCCGCGTCGCGCTCGCACGGCTTTGGCTGGCAGGCGGAGGAAGCAGTCGAGGCAGCGCGCGCGCAGGTCGCCGCGTTGCTCAATGCCGATCCGCGCGAGATTGTCTGGACCTCGGGTGCCACGGAGTCCGATAACCTGGCACTCAAAGGCATCCTGCAGCGGGCGCCGAGCGGCCACCTGATTACCAGCTCGATCGAACACAAAGCGGTGCTCGACACAGCGCTGTGGCTCGAAGACCAGGGTTACCGGCTCACCCTGCTGGATCCAGGCCCGGACGGCCTGATCGATCCGGCACAGGTTGCAGATGCGATCGCAGAGGACACAGTGCTGGTGTCGCTCATGCACGTGAACAATGAGCTCGGGGTCGTCAATGACCTGGCGGCCATCGGCGCACTGTGCCGCGAGCGCGGCGTGCTGTTCCACACGGACGCGGCCCAGAGCGCGGGCAAGCTGCCGCTCGATGTGCAGACGCTGCCGGTCGACCTGATCTCGCTGTCGGCGCATAAGATGTACGGGCCAAAGGGCGTGGGCGCACTCTACGTGCGGCGCGAGCCGCCGCTGGGGCTCAAGGCCCAGATGCATGGCGGGGGCCACGAGCGGGGCATGCGCTCCGGCACCTTGCCCACCCATCAGCTGGTGGGGCTTGGGGCGGCCTGTGAGCTCATGGCTGCCAACATGGACGAGGAGGGGGCCCGGTTGACGGCGCTGCGCGAGCGCCTGTGGTCGCACCTCAAGCAGCTACCGGACACCCATCTGCACGGCCATCCGACCCAGCGCGCACCCGGTATCCTGAATGTCGGATTTGGCGGGGTGGACGGCGAGACCCTGCTCATGGCGCTCGACGACCTTGCGGTCTCAAACGGCTCCGCCTGTACCTCGGCCAGCGTTGAGCCTTCCTTTGTGCTGCAGGCGCTGAAGGTTCCGGTGCCAATCGCTCATGCCTCTCTGCGGCTGAGTGTGGGTCGCTACAGCACCGAAGATGAGGTCGACCAGGCCGGCACCCGAGTCTGCGAGGTGGTCAGCCGGCTGCGCGAGCGGCGCGCCTTTCTGAAGCGCTGAGCGCTCACTCCGAACGACCGGGCCCGCACGGCGAAAATGCGTATAATACGCGCCCGCCGATGATTGAGCGGCGAATTTTCTGCCCATTTTTCAAATAGATAGGGTGGAAATCGGAAATTTAATCGCATTTGGAG
>JBCDIK010000086.1:0-14141 GCA_038749065.1 Pseudomonadota bacterium
CATCGATGTGGTGCTGGCCGATACCGCCGGGCGCCTGCAGGCCAAGAGCAACCTCATGGAGGAGTTGTCCAAGGTCAAACGCGTCGTGCAGCGCTTCGATGCCGCAGCGCCTCAGGAAGTCATCCTCGTGCTCGACGCCGGGATCGGGCAGAACGCCATCAGCCAGGCGCGCGAGTTCGATGCGGCGGTCGGTGTGACCGGCTATGTGATCACGAAGCTCGACGGCAGTGCCAAGGCCGGCGTGCTGTTCGCCATTGCCCGGCAGCTACCGAAGCCGGTTTACTATCTGGGCATGGGCGAGAGCGAAGACGACCTGCAGCCCTTCTCGGCGGCCGCCTTCGTCGATGCGCTGCTGGCGCGCGAGGAAGACGACTGAGCGCGAGCTGACCAGCACGGCAACGGGACAACGACGAACAGCGCGTGGGACACATCCAGTTTCAACAGGTCAGCAAACGCTTTCCCAATGGGCAGGAAGCGCTGCGCTCCGTTTCGCTGAATTTTGCGGCCGGCTCCATGACCTTTCTGACCGGGCACTCCGGCGCCGGCAAGAGCACCTTCCTGCGCCTGCTCCTGTGTCTGGAGCGACCCAGCCGCGGCCAGATCCTGGTCAACGAAGTCAACGTCAGCGCGCTGAGCGCGCGGCGCCTGCCTCACTATCGGCAGAACCTCGGCGCCGTCTTTCAGGACCATCATCTGCTCGCGGACCGTTCCGTCTTCGACAATGTCGCGATTCCGCTGCGGGTCAGCGGCATGCTCGAGCGCGACATCGGGCGCCGGGTCCGGGCCGCGCTGACCCGCGTCGAGCTGCTCAGCAAGGAGCGTCAGCTGCCGGCCAGCCTGTCCACTGGAGAGCAGCAGCGGGTGGGCATCGCCCGCGCCGTCGCCTGCCGCCCGAAAATCCTGCTCGCCGACGAGCCGACCGGAAATCTCGACCCGAAGCTATCCCGGGACATCATGTATCTCTTTCGCCAGTTCAATCAGGTCGGCACCACGGTGATCATCGCGAGTCACGACCACGATCTGATCGAGAGCATGGGTGAGCGGGTCATCGAGCTGCGCGATGGCGCTGTGATCCGTGATGACGATCCCGCGGGCGGGGTGGCGATCCCACCCTCCGCACCTGCGTACCAGGCGGACGACTGATGGCCCTGTTCGGTGCGCGCAAGCCCCGGGACCCCTGGCCGCGTCCGCGCCGCCAGCTGACCAGCTGGCTGCGCGATCACCGCCGCAGTGCCGCGGAGACCCTGGGCTTCGTCAGCCGCCGCTTCGGCACCAGCCTGCTGGTCTGGCTGCTCGTGGGCATCGCCCTGGCGCTGCCCGCCGGGCTCTACCTCGCGCGCGAGAACCTCATCAGCGTCGGGGCCGCCTGGGAAGGGCGACCCGGGCTCTCCGTGTATTTCCAGCTCGACGCAGAGCCTGCGAGCGTCAAGGCGCTGGCACGGCAGCTCGACTCGCTGGCCAGCATCGAGCGCGTTGATCAGGTCGCTCCGGAGCAGGCCCTCAAGGATTTTCAGGGCTTTGCGGGCGTCGCCGAGGCCATTGAGATCATTGGTCGCAACCCGCTGCCGGCGTCGCTGCGCGCGGTGCTGGCACCGGAGGCTGCTGTTGGTGATCTGGAGGGTGCCGCCCGCCTGGCGCGCAAGGCAGCCGGTGTGGAAGAGGTGGTGGTCGAGAAAACCTGGCTCGAGCGGCTGCTGGATCTGTCGGACCTGGTCACGCGCCTGGCGCTCATTCTCGGCGGCCTGTTCGGGCTCGGGGCGGTGCTGATCACGGCCACCTCCGTGCGGCTGGCGATCGAGTCCCGCCTCGAGGAAGTCCGGGTACTTAAGCTGGTCGGCGCGACGGAGGCCCAGATCCGGCGACCGTTCCTGTACTTCGGAGCCTTTTATGGTCTCGGGGGCGCGCTGGTTGCGGCCATGCTCATCGCCCTGGCTTTGCTGGTCATTGAGCCGCCGCTCACACGGCTGACCGCAAGCTACGAGGCGGACTTGAAGGCCGAAGGGTTCGACCCCATGTTCCTTGGAATCCTCCTGGGCGTTGGGCTGTTTCTGGGCATGGCCGGGGCCCGATTGGCTGCGCGGGCGCGGCTTCGCAGCCTCGACGTGGCCTGAGCGCTGGCTGGAAAAGATTTTTTGCCGGTCTCGGTCACTGCGTACCAGGTCGCAAGTGGCGATGCACAGCCAACGAACTCTGCCGATTTTTAGCAGTCTCATAGGCTGAGTGCTAAAATCAGAACATAGGTGTTACCGGAGGTATCACATATGACAAATAGTATTACAGAGGTGGCAACGGACGCGCCCAAGGCAGTGGCGTCAGGGACGCCCAAGGCAGTGGCGTCAGAGACGCCCAGGGCGGTCGCGGCGGTGAGCCCCGCCCAGCTTCCGAGCCTCGCGCCCGGCGCCGACCTCGACAGCTACCTGAATACCGTCGGCAGCCTGCCGATCCTGACCGTCGAGCGGGAGCAGGAGCTGGCGCGCAGCTATTTTTACGACGGCAATCTCGAAGCGGCGCGGGAGCTGGTCCTGTCGCACCTGCGCTTCGTGGTGCATCTGGCGCGCAGCTACGCCGGCTATGGCCTGTCCCAGGCGGACCTGATCCAGGAAGGCAATGTCGGCCTCATGAAGGCGGTCAAGCGCTTCGACCCGGAGGTCGGCGTGCGCCTGGTGTCTTTTGCCGTGCACTGGATCAAGGCCGAGATGCACGAGTTCATTCTGCGCAACTGGCGCATCGTGAAGGTCGCGACCACCAAGGCGCAACGCAAGCTGTTCTTTAACCTGCGCAGCAACAAGAAGCGCCTGGCCTGGCTGACCGCCGAAGAGACCGCGGCCATGGCGAAGGATCTGGGCGTATCAGAGGCCGAGGTGACCCGCATGGAAGGCCGTATGGCCGCCAGTGACATGGCCTTTGACGGGTACGGCAACGATGATGATGCACCTGCTGCGCCCGCCTACTTTCTCGAGGCGCCGGAACAGAATCCGGAAACCCTGGTCGCCGCACAGCATGACGAAGCCAACGCTACCGCCGCCCTCGGCGAAGCGCTCGCAGGGCTCGACGACCGCAGCCGGGACATCGTGCAGCGCCGCTGGCTGACCGACGACAAGGCGACGCTCCATGAGCTGGCCGGGGAGTACGGCGTTTCCGCCGAGCGCATCCGGCAGCTTGAGAAGAACGCCATGAAGAAGCTCCGAGCGGTCATGGTGGCTTGAGCGATTCAGGCGGCCGGGACGCGCCCGGCCTCCGCAACGCCTTTCTCCTTGGCGCTGCCGGTCTGCTCGGGCTGACCGGCGTGGCCTGTGGCGCCTTCGGGGCGCACGCCCTTCAAGGTGTCCTGTCCCCGGAACGCCTGGGCACCTGGGAAACCGCCGTCCTCTACCAACTCGTGCACGTGCCGGCGGTGCTCGCCCTGGGCCTTGCGGGCGCGGATCCGCGCCTTAAGCGCGCAGGCCACTGTCTGGTTCTCGGCGTGCTGCTGTTCTCCGGTTCCCTCTACCTGCTCGCCTTTGGCGCGCCCGGCTGGCTCGGGCCGATCACACCGCTCGGTGGCCTGTTCCTCATGGTCGGCTGGGCGTTGGTGCTGTACGCAGTGGTGCGCGGGCCGGCGATCTCGTGAGTGACGCGCCCGGCCAGCGCTTCGACACCGTCTACGTGCGCCGCCGGGGTCGCATGACCGTGGGCCAGGCCCGCGTGCTGGCGGCCGGTGATCCGCTGCGTTGCCTTGATCAGCCGGGCTGGTGTGCGCTGGCGGCAGCGCCGCCAGGGCAGGTAGGCCTCGAGATCGGTTTCGGCATGGGGCAGGCCCTGGCGCAGTGGGCGGCGGAAGCGCCGCAGATGCTGCTGGTCGGGATGGAGGTGTACCAGCCGGGGATCGGCTCCCTGCTGCTCATGGCGCAGGAGCAGGCGCTGGACAATCTGCGGATCATCGACGGTGACGCCACCGGGCTCCTGGAAGCCAGCGCCACGCGGGCCAGCGGTGGCTGGCTCGATGAGGTGCGGGTGTTCTTTCCCGATCCCTGGCCCAAGAAGCGTCACCACAAGCGGCGCCTCATCCAGCCGCCCTTCGTTGCGCTGCTCACCGCGCAGCTCAAACCTGGCGGCCTGCTGCGGGTCGCTACCGACTGGGCGCCCTATGCCGAGCACATCAACGAGACACTCGCTGCCGCGCGAGGACTGCGCAACTGCGGTGGCGCCGATGGCTTCGCGCCGCGCTTCGCCCAGCGGGGCACGACCCGCTTCGAAGCGCGCGGCGAGCGCCTGGGACACGACACCTGGGATTTCTGCTACGAGCGCGAGTCGTCAGACAGGAACTCCGCGACCACGCTGTCGAGTAGCTCGTAGCCGCGCACCGTGGTCGCGAACCGGTCCCGGTGCATGAGGCCGAGTTCGGCAAGGCGCTCCCAGGGTTGCGCCAGCTCCAACGCAGAGCGTCCCGTGCGCTGCTGCCACTGATCGGCGGGCACTCCGTGCGTCAGGCGCAGCACGTTCATCGCGAACTCCGCCGGCAGCGCGTCGACGGCGACCGGGCTGAGGGCCAGCGCTGTCGGCTCGCGCAGATACAGGCGCGGTGAGCGGGCCTTGTGCGTGCGGACCGTCGTGCCCGTACGATCGAGCCACTTGCCATGCGCCCCGGCGCCCACGCCGAGATAGTCACCGAAGGTCCAGTACGTGAGATTGTGCTGGCTGCGGCCGCCGCTGCGGGCGTAGGCGGAGACTTCGTAGCGCTCATAGCCCCGCCCAGCGAGCTGTTCGAGCCCTGCCGCTTCCATGCCTGCGAGGGTGGCCTCCCCGGGGAGCGGCGGCGGCTTGCGGTGGAACTCCGTGCGCGGCTCGAGGGTCAGCTGGTACCAGCTCAGATGCTCCGGCTCGAGCGCCAGCGCTTCGTTCAGATCGCTGCGCGCACCGGCCACGGACTGCTCCGGCAGGCCGTACATCAGGTCCAGGTTGATGCGCTCGAAGCCGCCGGCGACGGCGCGGTCGAAGGCGCGCCGGGTATCCCGCGCCCCGTGAATGCGTCCCAGGCGCTTCAGCGCCAGGTCATCGAAGGACTGCGCGCCCAGGGACAGCCGATTGATGCCCGCCTGGCGGTAGCTGCGAAAATCGTGATGTTCCGTGGTGCCTGGGTTCGCTTCCATGGTCACTTCCGCATCTGGCAGCAGCCGCGGCGCGAGCACTTCGAGCAGGCGGGCGAAGCTGTCTGCGGGAAACAGGCTCGGCGTGCCGCCCCCGAAGAACACGCTGCCGATGGGCGCCGGTCTTAAGGTCTGATTGGGGCGCTGCTCATCGAACGCCGCCAGCGTCGCCTGCAGGTCGGTCAGCAGGGCTGCCGTATAGCCGGAGGCCTCCAGCTCACCGCGCAGCGGGTGGGAATTGAAGTCACAGTACGGACACTTGGCGACGCACCAGGGAAAGTGCACATACAGGGCGATCGATGCTGCCTGCGTGTCGGTCACGTCACCAGTTCAGGAAAGCGTTCCGACAGGGCCTGCAGCAGGGCGGCAGCGGCCTTGCCACGATGGCTGAGCAGGTTCTTTCGCGCCGGGTCGAGCTGTGCGGCGGTGCACCGCTCGCTCGGCACGTAGAAGTGCGGGTCGTAGCCGAAACCGCCATCCCCGGCCGCATCAGCAACGATTTCGCCGGCCCAGCGCCCGCAGGCGATCGTGGGGCAGGGATCTTCCGGGTGCGTGATGAACACCAGCACGCTGTGAAACGCAGCGCTGCGCTGCTCGTGATCCGCCAGGGCGGCGATCAGCTTGCGATTGTTGTCCGCGTCCGTCGCCCCGGCGCCGGCATAGCGCGCCGAGTGCACGCCCGGCGCGCCGCCGAGCGCTTCGATAGCAAGCCCGGAGTCATCGGCGATTGCCGCCCGTCCGCTGTGCGCGCTCGCGTGTCGGGCTTTGACCAGGGCGTTCTCGACGAAGGTGCCATGGGGCTCCGGCGGGGCCTCGATACCGAGCTTACCCTGGCTGGTGAGCGTCACCGCCAGCGGCGCGAGCAGCAGCTCGAGCTCCGCCAGCTTGCCGGCGTTGCCGCTCGCGAGCACCAGGTCCATCAGTCGTCCTCCGTGACCAGCCGGGTGCCATCGGTGTACAGCTTCTGCTGGAAGCGCAGCGTCTGCGGCTCGGCCCCCGGCGGTGTCAGTGTGACCGTGAAGCGCAGCGTATCCCGGTCCGAGTGGCGCAGGGGCGCGAGGTAGTAGACCGCGTCCCCTTCGGTGACCTCCTGGAACTCGAGAGACTGCACCTGGCTGAGCAGGTTCTTGACCTCGCCGCTGAGGCGCTCGGCCACTTGCCCCTTGCCATCGCGCAGCAGCGACAGGCTGACCACCGCGCGGCCTTCGCCCCGGGTCAGACCGTAGCGTCGCGCGATGGGGGCGGTCATGAAGTTGGTGGGGATGACCGCGTAGTGCAGTTCGAAGTCATCGAAGGTGAGCTTCTGCTCGGCATGGGCGCTGCCGCTGCCGACGAGCAGCGCCAGCAGCAGCACCGCGAGCGCTACTGGCTGCCGAGCCGGTAGAACGCGATGACGCCGAAGGCGTTGGGCCAGCGCTGGGGCGCCGGTTGCTGCGCGTAGCCGCTGTCGGTCACGAACCGCTCGATGATGGTGAAACCCTGCTCCCGGCATAGCCGCTCGAAGTCCTTGAAGGTACATAGCCGAATGTTGGGCGTATCGTACCAGTCGTAGGGTAAATGGTTGGCGATGGGCATGGCGCCGTTCAGAGCCAGGTCCAGGCGGCAGCGCCAGTGGCCGAAGTTCGGGAAGGTGACGATGCACTCGTCGCCAATGCGCAGCATTTCCCGCAGCAGCGCCTTCGGGTCCTTGATGGCCTGCAGCGTTTCGGTCATAACGACCATGTCGAAGCTGTGGTCGCTGAAGTGCCGCAAGCCTTCGTCCAGGTTCTGCTCGATCACGTTCACGCCGCGCTCGATGCAGCGGTTGATGTTGTCCGGGTCGATCTCGAGCCCGTAGCCGTTCACGGACTTCTGCTCGCCGAGCCAGGCGAGCAGCTCGCCGTCACCGCAGCCCAGGTCGAGCACGCGCGCGTCTTCGTTCACCAGGTCGGCGATGATCTTCAGGTCAGGACGCACGGACGAAGTCCTGGTGCAGGCGATCAAGATAGCGATGCAGCACCGCGAAATAGCGCGGGATGGGTAGCAGGAAGCTGTCGTGTCCGTGCTCCGAGGCGATGTTTGCACTCACCACGTTCTTGCGGGCTTCCAGCAGGGCATTCACCACCTCGTCGGAGCGCTCTTTCGAAAAGCGCCAGTCCGTCGAGAAAGAGAGGATCAGAAAGCGGCTCTCGCAGTGCGCCAGCGCCTGGGCCAGATCGTCCTCGCACTCGCTGGCGGGGTCGAAGTAGTCCAGCGCGTGGGTCATCAGCAGGTAGCTGTTGGCATCGAAGCGGCGCGAGAAACTGCGACCCTGATGCCGCAGGTAGCTCTCGACCTGGAACTCCACGTCCTTGAAGACACCCAGGTCTCCGGAGCGCAGCTCGCGCCCGAACTTGCGGCGCATGCCGTCGTCGGACAGATAGGTGACGTGGCCGACCATACGCGCCAGCCGCAGCCCGCGCACGGGCACGCTGCCCTGCTCAGCGTACCGGCCGTCGTGAAAGTCCGGGTCGCTGCGGATCGCCTGCCGGGCGATCTCGTTGAACGCGATGTTCTGTGCCGACAGCCGCGCTGCGCTCGCGATGCTGACGACCGCGGCGGTGCGCTGGGGATAGTCGATCGCCCACTGCAGCGCCTGCATGCCCCCCAGGCTGCCGCCGATAACCGCCAGCCAGCGCTCGATGCCCAGGTGGTCGGCGAGTAGCGCCTGCGAGCGCACCCAGTCCTTGACTGTCACCACGGGAAAGTCCGGTCCCCAGGCGTGCCCCGTTT
Source organism: Pseudomonadota bacterium (assembly GCA_038749065.1). GTDB lineage: Bacteria > Pseudomonadota > Gammaproteobacteria > Pseudomonadales > Azotimanducaceae > CALHVX01. The sequence continues at coordinate 7,878 of JBCDIK010000086.1, forward strand.
CCGGATGGTCGGTGGTAGGCCCGGTCGAGCCATGGCAGCCGCCAAGGTTGTTGAGACTGACCACGAAAAAGCGCCGGGTGTCGATGGGCTTGCCGGGACCAATGGCGCTATCCCACCAGCCGGGCTTCGGATCGTCTTCGCTGTGCAGCCCGGCGGCGTGGTGGTGCCCGGACAGGGCATGGCAGATCAGGATCGCGTTGCTGGCGTTCGCATTGAGGGTGCCGTAGCACTCGTACACGAGCTCGAACCCCGGCAGCGATTGGCCGCTGTGCAGATCGAACGGGTGCGGGTGCGCGAAGCGCGCGGGCGTGACGATCCCGACGCTGTCGTCTGCGGGCGCGGCAGCGGTCACCAGTGACCCACGGGCGCTAGAAGAACAGGCTCGCGAACATCGAGGGCAACAGTCGCTCGATCACCCCGAGCAGCAGGATGACGATGATCGGCGAGAAGTCGAGTCCGCCCATGGGCGGCAGCAGACGGCGCGCGGGCGCCAGCAGCGGCTCGGTGATCTGGTGCACGAGCAGCAGCAGCGGGTGGCCGTTGGAGGGCGCGATGAAGCTGGCGATGATGGAGATGAGGATCGACCAGAAGAAAATCCGCATGAGCAGCAGCAGGGTCATGAGCAACCCGCTGGCGATGATCTGCACGATGTTGCCGGGATAGCTGCCGCCGATCGCGCTGGCCGCGTAAATGAACACGCACTTGGTCACGAGCGCCGCCACGAAGGCGGCGAAATCCAGATTCTTGTAGCTCGGCAGGACCATGCGCAGCGGTTTCAGCACCGGGTCCGTGATGCGCACGATGGCCTGGCTGATCGGGTTGTAGAAATCCGCCCGGAATGCCTGCAGCAGGAAACGCATCAGGAACAGCAGGGCCGCAAGGCCCAGCAGCAGATCCAGGGCGTAGTACAGAGCTTCGTTCATTGCGAAAATTCCTTGGCCATTTCCTGCGCCCGGGCAGCGGCGCGGTGCAGCGCGCCGCCGACACTGTCGGCAACGCCGGCGTCCTCGAGCGCGCGGATCGCGGCTTCTGTCGTGCCCCCAGGGGAGGTGACGTTGTGCCGCAGGGTCGCCGGGTCCGTATCGGTCTCCGTTGCCATGCGCGCCGCACCGAGCGCGGTCTGTGTGGCCAGCGCCCGGGCGAGCGCAGGCGTGAGGCCCAGCGCCGTTCCTGCTTCAATCATAGCTTCCAGCAGGTAAAAGAAATACGCCGGGCCGCTGCCCGACACCGCGGTCACCGCGTCGAGCTGCGCTTCCGCGGGGACCCAGTGCACGCTGCCGACCGCACCCAGAATCTGCTCTGCAAGCGCCCGCTGCGGCGCGCTGACCGCTTCGTTCGCAAAGAGGCCGGTGACCCCGGCCCGCAGCAGTGCGGGCGTATTGGGCATGCAGCGCACCACGGCCTGTGCGGACGCCGGCGCTTCGCGGCGGCTTGCACAGGCATCGCTGATCGCCTGGATCGGGATGCCGGCCGCGATGGAGATCACCAGCAACGGTGCCGGCAGGGCGGGCAGCGCGGCGATGACCGGCATGAGAATCTGCGGCTTGACGGCCAGCACCAGCGCATCAGCGCCGTCGGCGGCGAGCGCGTTGTCGGCGAAGGTTGTGACGCCCAGCGCCGCCAGCGCGTCGCGCTGCCCGGCATCCGGGTCCGCGGCGCGCAGCGTCAGGCCGGCGGCGTCATCGCCGAGCAGCCCCGTCGCCAGCGCTCGGGCCATGTTGCCGCCGCCGATGAAGGTGACTGTGGTCATCTGTCTGCGGCTCCCTGTGCTGTTGCTCGCGGTCCGAAGATGGCCGTGCCGACCCGGACCATGGTGCTGCCCTGTTCGATGGCGGTTTCGAAATCGCCGCTCATGCCCATGGACAGCGTGTCCCAGGATGGGCGCATGAGGGCGGCGAGCGCGCTGTAGCCGCGCGCCGGATCGCCGTCTGCATGCAGGATGGTCATGAGCCCGCGCAGCTTAAGACCGGGTAGCGCGCGCATGGCCTCCGCCAGTTCTAGCACGGCATCGGGGGCGATGCCGCCCTTGGCCGGATCGTCGTCAATGTTGACCTGCAGACACAGGTTCAATGGGGCGGCCCCGGTCTGCGCCTGCAGCGCGACCCTGGCATCGCTCAAGCGCCGGGCAATTTTCAGGCGATCGACCGTGTGCACCCAGTCGAAGAGCCGGGCGATCGTGGCGGTCTTATTGCTCTGGATACGCCCGATGAAGTGCCATTGCGCGTCGAGATCAGCAAGCGCACTGACTTTGTCCTGCGCGTCCTGCAGATAGTTCTCACCGAAGTGACGGGCACCGGCCGCATGGGCTGTGCGCACGGCATTGACCGGTTGGGTCTTGGACACGGCGATCAGCGTGATCTCCTCAGGCCGTCGCCCGGCGCGCCTGGCAGCGTCGCGCAGCTGCTGCTGCACCGCGCCAAGGTTTTCGGGGATCGTGCTCAACATCGCTATGCAACCGGGTTCTCAGTTTTGAAAGGCTTTCGCGTTGCGCAGCGGTTCTGCATGGTGCTTGCCAGGGGCTGATAATACTATACGGGTCCAGCAAATTCGGGCCTGCGCAGCCAGTTGCCGCGGCCCTACCAGGGAAAGGGACTGCTGATGGACATCACGGAACTTCTTGCCTTCAGCGCCAAGCAGGGCGCTTCGGATCTGCACCTGTCGGCCGGCCTGCCGCCGATGATCCGGGTCGATGGCGATGTCCGCCGCATCAATCTGCCGCCGCTTGAGCACCAGGAAGTGCATTCGCTGATCTACGAGATCATGAACGACAAGCAGCGCAAGGATTTCGAAGAGTTCCTGGAGACCGACTTTTCCTTCGAGGTGCCGGGTGTCGCCCGGTTCCGCGTCAACGCATTCAACCAGAACCGCGGCGCCGGCGCCGTGTTCCGGACCATTCCCTCCAAGGTGCTGACCATGGAGGACCTGGGCATGGGCCAGGTGTTCAAGGATGTGGCCATGGTGCCCCGCGGCCTCGTGCTCGTGACCGGGCCCACCGGCTCGGGCAAGAGCACCACCCTCGCCGCGATGATCGACTACGTGAACGACAATCGTTACGACCACATCCTGACCATCGAAGACCCGATCGAATTCGTGCACGAGAGCAAGAAGTGTCTCGTGAACCAGCGCGAGGTACACCGCGATACCCACGGCTTCAACGAAGCGCTGCGCTCCGCGCTGCGCGAAGACCCGGACATCATTCTGGTCGGCGAATTGCGGGACTTGGAAACGATCCGCCTGGCCCTGACCGCGGCCGAGACCGGTCACCTGGTCTTCGGCACCCTGCACACGACCAGCGCGGCCAAGACCATCGACCGGGTCATCGACGTATTCCCCGCCGAAGAAAAGGACATGGTGCGCTCGATGCTCTCCGAGTCCCTGCAGTCCGTGATCTCGCAAACGCTGCTCAAGCGCGCGACCGGTGGTCGTGTCGCGGCGCACGAGATCATGATCGGCACTCCGGCGATCCGGAACCTGATCCGCGAGGACAAGGTGGCGCAGATGTACTCTGCGATCCAGACTGGCAGCTCCGTCGGCATGCAGACCCTCGACCAGCATCTGACCGAGCTGGTCGCCAAACGGACGATTACCCGGGATGTCGCTCGCGAGAAAGCGAAGATGCCCGACAACTTCTAGCTGCAGCTTTTAGCTGCAGCCAATCGCCGCCTGCTTCGCGGCGTGACCAGGGGAAACCGGAAGGCGCTATGGAATTCGACAAGTTGCTCAAGCTGGTGGTGGAGAAGGGCGCATCGGACCTCTTCATCACCGCCGGCAAGCCGGCCATGCTCAAGATCAACGGCAAGTTGTTCGCGGCCGGCAAGACGGCGCTCTCGCCGGAGCAGAGTCGAGACATCGTCCTCGGCGTCATGAACAAGCAGCAGCGCGCGCAGTTCGATGCGGAGCACGAGTGCAACTTCGCCATCAACACCCGTGGCCTGGGCCGCTTCCGGGTCAGCGCGTTCTATCAGCGCAACCTGATTGGCATGGTGCTGCGCCGGATCGAGGTCAACATCCCCTTGGTCAGCGACCTGGGGCTGCCGCCGATCATCGAAGAACTGGCCATGACCAAACGCGGCCTCATCATCTTCGTGGGCGCGACGGGCACCGGTAAGTCGACGTCGCTGGCTTCCATGATCGGCCATCGCAACGAGCACTCGTCCGGTCACATCATCAGCATCGAGGACCCGATCGAGTTCATTCACCAGCACCGCGGCTGCATTATCACGCAGCGCGAGGTCGGGGTGGATACGGAGAGCTTCGAGGTCGCGCTGAAGAACACGCTGCGGCAGGCGCCGGACGTGATCATGATCGGCGAGATCCGTTCCCGGGAAACCATGGAGCATGCACTCACCTTCGCGGAGACCGGGCACCTGTGTCTGGCCACCCTGCACGCGAACAATGCGAACCAGGCGCTCGACCGCATCATTCACTTCTTCCCCGCTGACCGGCACAGCCAGGTCTGGATGGACCTGTCCCTGAATCTCAAGGCCATGGTCGCCCAGCAGCTCATTCCCACGGTCGACGGCCAGGGTCGGCGCGCCGCCATCGAGGTGCTCATCAACACGCCGCTGGTGAGCGATCACATCCGCAAGTCCGAGGTGCACCTGCTCAAAGAACTCATGAGCAAGTCCACCGAGCAGGGCATGCAGACCTTCGACCAGGCGCTCTACAAGCTCTACTGCGAGGGTGAGATCACCTACGACGCGGCGCTTGGCCACGCCGACTCGCCCAACGACCTGCGCCTCATGATCAAGCTCGGCGCGGATGCCAGCCCTAACCCCATGGCGGCGGCCGAGGGCTTGCAGCTCGAGGCGGACGAGGACGCACAAGGCTTTGCTTTCCGGGGCTGACCCGGGGCGGTTTCAGCGTCGGCGCACGCCATCGCTGCGAGATAAAAAAAGCCGGCGCAAGCCGGCTTTTTCTTGCCCCGAGGGTGCTTTCTGAGGTGGAAAGACCGGGGCAAAGTGCCCGGGCCATGGCGGGGAGGCGGGCCCGGGCGAGCCGCCGCGCGCACCCGTTGCAGGCGCGCGGGCGGTGTCGAGGCCTCAGGAGCCGATAATGCCCCAGTCCTTGCGGGTGATGACGATGGTGGCATCGCGCGGCACGCTGACCCCGTCGTTGGCGGGGAAGGTGGTCAGCGACGGATCGCCGTTGCCCGGGTGCTGCGTGTTGATAAACATCGTGCGACGGCTCGGAGTCACCGTGATCCCCGTGATCTCATCGCTGGTGACGCCGGTGAACAGGCGCCGGATCTCACCGGTCACCGTGTCCGCGACCACCATCTGGTTGTTCAATCCGTCTTTCTGACCGCCATCGGTCTGGATGAACAGCCGGCCGTCCGGGTCAGCCCAGAGCCCGTCGGGGTCTGCGAAGCTGCGCTCCGTGCCGTGGGTGGTCTCGGCGATGATGAAGATGTCCCACTTGAAGCGCAGGCCCGTGTGGAACGCCGTATCGCGCCAGCGGATGATGTGGCCATCTGCATTCGGCGCCAGCGGGTTGGCCGCGTTGGGCTCGGTGCGGCGGCTGTTGTTGGTCAGCGCGCAGTAGACGTCCTGGTTCGGTGCCACCGTGGTCCACTCCGGGCGATCCATGGGCGTCGCGCCCAGAAGGTCCGCGGCGATCCGCGAGTACACCAGGATTTCCGCCTGGCTTGAGAAGCGCTCCGCCAGCGCCGGGTTGTCCATGGTCAGGGGCAGCCAGTCGCCGCTGCCATCTTCATTGAACCGTGCCACGTACAGCGTGCCTTCATCGAGGGGGCTGATGCCCTCCGCCCGCATGTCGCGCCAGTTGCGATCCGAGACGAACTTGTAGATGTAGTCGAAGCGCTGGTCGTCGCCCATGTAACCCACGGCGCGACCGTCCTTGCCGACGGTCAGGGCGATTCCCTCGTGCTTGAAGCGGCCGAGCGCCGTGCGCTTGACTGGCGTTTGCGAGGCGTCCATCGGATCGATCTCGACGATCCAGCCAAAGCGGTTCTCTTCGTTCACGTAGTCCGGGTCGGACAGGTCGAAGCGGCGATCAAAGCGGAACCACTCGTAGCCGAAGCCGCCGTCGGTAAAGCCGTAGCGCTCCTGGCCTTCCGTGGGGACCCAGGTGGCTTTCTCGTTGGTCGCACCAAAGTAGCCGTTGAAGTTTTCCTCGCAGGTCAAATAGGTGCCCCAGGGCGTGTAGCCGTTGGCGCAGTTGTTGACAGTGCCCAGGGGAACGTTGCCATTGGGTGTCGCCAGCAGCTCGCTGTCCGCCGCTGGCCCGCTGAAGCACACCGGG
>JBCDIK010000087.1:0-14025 GCA_038749065.1 Pseudomonadota bacterium
CGCGCTTGAAGACGAGGCCGATGCCGCCGAGGCGGAAGATGAGGAAGAAGACCCTGCCGAGGACCCCCTGCTGCGGGAAAGCGGCCAGGTGCTGCTCGACTACCTTGAGCTGACCCGGTCCGTGGCCGTTGCCGAGCGTGGCGACTCCGCTGACGGCACGGTCATTCAGTAGGCGGTTGCCCGCTACGCGTCCGGCAACGCAAAGGTCGCCAGGCGCTCGTTGATCGTCGTCAGCAGCGCGGCCTCGAAGGCCTCCAGAGGCATCGTGTGCTGCTCGCGCTCGCCGTAGCGGCGTAGCGTCACGGTGCCTTCATCGCGCTCGCGCTCTCCCACGATCAGCAGGTTGGGAATCTTGCGGGTGGTCCCCTCCCGGATCTTCTTCGGCACCGTATCGTTCGACCGCGCGAGCTCCGCACGCACCATCTTGCCGCGCAGCCGGCTCACGATCTGCTGACCATAGTCATCGAAGTGCTCGGAAACGGTGAGCACCTGCGCCTGCAGCGGCGCAAGCCAGGTCGGGAACGCACCGCCGAAGTGCTCGATGAGAAACGCGACGAAGCGCTCGTGGGTACTGAAGGGCGCACGATGGATACAGTAAGGCACGTGCTCTTCGCCATCCGAGCCCTTGTAGCGCAGCCCCATGCGCGGCGGCACGGCGAAGTCGAGCTGAACCGTTGACACGGTTTCTTCCCGACCGGTCACGGTGCGGAACTGATAGTCGAGTTTCGGCCCGTAGAACGCTGCCTCTCCCGGGCCCTCGACATAGTTGATCCCAAGTTCCTCGAGGACCTCCAGCAGGATGGCTTCGGAATCTGCCCAGGCCTGCGGGTTGTCGACATACTTGTTTTTGCCGTCCGGGTCTTCCGGGTCCCAGCGCGACAGGCGAATCTTGTACTCGTCCAGCCCCAGCACGCGGTAGGCCTTGTCGTACATGGCCATCACAGCCTTGAATTCGTCCTTGATCTGCTCCCGGGTGCAGTAGATATGGGCGTCGTTCATACACATGCCGCGCACGCGTACGAGCCCGCTCACGCCACCGGACTCCTCGAAGCGATAGACCTGGCCATACTCCGCCAGGCGTAGCGGTAAGTCGCGATAGCTGCGCGGCTCGGAGTCGAAGATCTTGTGATGATGGGGGCAGTTCATGGGGCGAAGCCGATAGGCTTCCTTGACCTCACGCTCGCCCTCGTCGCCATCTGAGGCCTGCTCGAGGACCTCCATGGGCGGGTACATCCCTTCCGTGTAGTACGGCAGATGCCCTGTCTCGTAGTAGAGCGACTCCTTAGCGAGGTGCGGCGTGGCCACCCGCTGATAGCCCGCTTCGAACTCCAGCTCCTTCGCCAGCTTCTCGAGTTCCTCGCGCACCACCATGCCGTTCGGCAACCACAGTGGCAGCCCACGACCGATATCGTTGTCGATGGTGAACAGCTTCAGCTCTCGCCCGAGCTTCTTGTGATCCCGCTGCTGCGCCAGCTCCCAGGCTTCCACGTGTGCATCGAGCGCCTCCTTCGTGGCGAACGCCCAGGCGTAGACGCGCGTCATCATCACGTTGTCGCTATTGCCGCGCCAATAGGCGCCAGCGACGCTGCGCAGCCTGAAAGCATCCCGCGGGATCTGCCGAGTCGTCTCGACGTGGGGGCCCTCACACATGTCCAGGAAGGGACCATTGCGATAGAACGACAGCGAGTCGAGGCCGTGCTTGTCGATGAGCTCCTGCGCATACTCGCGCTTATAGGGCTCGCCCATCTCCGCGATGCGTTCCAGCGCCTGGGCCGCCGGTAGCTCTTCATAGTCGAAGCGCTGACCTTTTTTCAGAATCTTCTTCATGCGCCGCGTGAGCTCGGGAAAATCCTCTTCTGTCAGCGGCTCACTCAGAATGAAATCGTAGTAGAAACCATCGGCGATTGGCGGGCCAAACCCTAGGGTGCTGCCCGGGCGCAGCTCCAGCACCGCCTGGGCCAGCACATGGGCCAGGCTGTGGCGAATGCGATACAGATCATCGATATCCTGATCGCCGCTATGTTCGAGCTCGGACATGGAGCGTTCTCCGGAGCGTAAGCGGCCGCATCTTAAGGCGGGACGGGTCTAATGCAAGCTGTGGCGGGCGGCGGGTACAATGCGGTGATGTCCGTAATCAACGAGATCACGCAGTGGCTGCTGCCGATGGCTATGGTGCTGCTGGCCACCGGTACCGCGCTGGTGCTGTTACGGCGCCTGCTGCCGGACGAGCCAGAGACGCGGGTGCGCCGGCAAATCACCCAGCTGCTGATGATCCTGGTGGCATTCGTGGTGCTGGCGCTGGCGGTCCCGCTGCCCAGCGATACCCGCGGCCAGCTCCTGAGCCTGTTCGGGCTGCTGCTGACCGGCGTACTGGGCCTGGCTTCCACAACCTTCGTGAGCAACGCCATGGCCGGGTTCATGCTGCGCTCCGTCGCCAGCTTCAAGACCGGTGATTTCGTCCGCGTTGGCGAACACTTCGGGCGGGTTACGGAGACCGCGCTGCTGCACACGGAGATCCAGAGCCAGGACCGTGATCTCATCACCCTGCCCAACCTCTACCTCATCAACCAGCCGGTCCAGGTGGTGCGCGCATCAGGCACACTCATCTCGGCGGAGGTGTCCCTCGGCTACGACGTGCACCGGCAGCGCGTCCGCGACGCGCTGAGCGCGGCCGCTGCGGATGCTGCCCTGAACGATGCCTTCGTGCAGATTGTGGGTCTCGGGGATTTTTCCATCAGCTACCGCGTCAGCGGCTTTCTCGAAGATGTCCGCGCCATGGTCAGCAAGCGCTCCGAGCTGCACTCGAAGGTGCTCGACCAGCTCCACAGCGCCGGAATTGAGATCGTCTCCCCCAGCTTCATGAACCAGCGGCCGCTGACGCCGGAGCAGGTGTTCATCCCGAAACGCGACTTCGCGCCGGAGCAGGTGCAGGATCAGGTGGATGCTGAGCGGCTCATGTTCGACAAAGCCGCCCTCGCGACGCGGGTCGAGGAACTGAAGGCACAGCGCGCCGCGCTCGCCCAGGAGCTCAAGGCCCTGCAGGAGTCGGAGACTGACAGCGACAGCAACAGCTACCAGCAGAGCTGGCGCGAGCGACAGATCGCCTCCATCGACGAGCTGCTCAACACCCTGACCGTCGATCCGAACGAGATCCGCTGATGACACCGGGCCCGGCGGCCATCACCGAGCTCGCGTTTCCCGGCATGCCGGAAGCACACGCGGCCGCCTGCATGGTGCTCACCGTCGTCGCGCTCTACGCCTTTACCCGTGACCGCCTGCCCCTGGAGTTGACGAGCCTTGCGCTGCTGGCGGCGCTGCTCGCGCTCTTCGGCTTGTTCGAGCATCCAAACGTTCACCCGGAAGTGCTGTTCGAAGGCTTCGGGCACGAGGCGCTGATCGCCGTCTGCGCCTTGATGATCCTCGGCCAGGGGCTGGTACTGACCGGAGCTTTAGAACCGGTCGGTCGAGCCCTGGGGCTGCTCTGGGCCCGATCGCAGTGGCTGACCTTCCTGCTCACACTCGTGGTCGGCGGCGTGCTCTCCGCGTTCGTCAACAACACGCCCATCGTGGTGTTGCTGTTGCCGATTCTCATCAGCGTGTGCCTGCGGACCAAGGGCTCGCCGGCGAAAGTCCTCATGCCCATGGGCTTCGCGACACTGGTGGGCGGCATGGCCACCTCCATCGGCACCAGCACCAACCTGCTGGTGGTCAGCGTCGCGCACGACCTGGGCCTGCCGCAGATCGGTATGTTTGATTTCGTCAAGCCCGCCGCCGCAGCAGCCGGGATCGCTATCCTCTATCTCTGGCTGATCGCGCCGCGCCTGCTGCCCGATCGCGAGCTGGCGCTGCAGGACAGCTCCGCCCGGCTGTTCAACGCGCGTCTGAAGCTGCCGGAAGGCTCGCCGGCAATCGGCAAAACCCTGCGCGAGGCGATCGCGCTGACCGGCGGCGATATGCGAGTGGTTCGCGTACGCCGCGGGAACAACTTCATCATGCCCTTTCCGGACGTGGTGCTGCAGCCGGAGGATCGCCTGCGCGTTCGCGACACACCGTCGAACCTGAAGGCCTATGAGACCGCGCTCAAGGCGCAGCTCTACTCCGGTGACACCCGGGTCGATGAGGAGCACCCGCTCAGCGCCGAAAACCAGATCCTCGCGGAGATCGCGGTGGTTCAGGGCTCGACACTCGATCGCACCACGCTCGGCAACGCGCGGTTCCTCGACAAGTACCAGCTTGTGGTACTGGCCCTGCACCGCGGCGAGAAAGACCTGTGGCACGCCAAGGAAGAAATTCAGCAGGTGGTGTTGCAGACCGGCGATGTGATGCTGGTACAGGGTGCGGCCGACCAGATCAGCGAGATCAAGCGCAGCGCCGACTTCGTGGTGCTGGACGCCACCGTGGATCTTCCTAAGACCGAGAAAGCGCTGCCAGCACTGGCTATCCTGATCGCCGTGGTAGCCACCGCCGCAACCGGGCTGATGCCCATCGCTGTGAGCGCTGTCATCGGCTGCGTAGCGCTGCTCGCGAGTCGCTGCATTTCTCTGGAAGCTGCTCTGCGGGCGGTCAGCCCGAGCGTGTTCTTCGTGGTGGTGGCGAGCCTGGCTCTGGGTCAGGCCCTCATGCTCACCGGAGCCACGGAGTACATCACCGCCGTCTTCCTGGCGGTCACCCAGGGTCTACCGCCGGCGGGCATTCTGTCGTCGCTGATGCTCCTGCTCGCAGTGTTGACGAACGTGGTCTCCAACAACGCAGCGGCGGTGATCGGAACCCCGATCGCAATCGGCATCGCCAACACGCTCGCACTGCCGGCGGAGCCGTTCGTGCTCGCCGTGCTGTTCGGAGCCAACATGAGCTTTGCGACCCCGATGGCCTACAAGACCAATCTGCTGGTCATGAGCGCGGGCAACTACAAGTTCTCAGAGTTTGTGCGCGTGGGTGTGCCGCTCACGATCCTGATGTGGATCACGCTCAGCTGGCTGCTGGCAACCATGTACCTCTAGCGGCAGGCGGACCCCAACGCCCGGCCAGGCGGGTCAGCCTCGAGGCGCGTGCCGGGTCGCCCGGCTGAAGACCAGCGTGCCGGATGGCGGAGGCGCCGTGGCATCATTGGCTGGGGTGCCTCGCGGTGTCGTGCTCGCGACCAGCGCAAGGCGATCGGAGCTGCCGGTGGGGGCGCGTTCGGCATTGCGCACTTGCAAGGCGTTGCGCACGCGCGAGGCGTTGCGCACGCGCAAGGCGTTGCGCGCGTCCTGCGCAATCAATCGGGATTCTTCTCGGGAAATCACGTGCTGGTACTGCTTTAGCAACTGGGTCAACCGACGGGGCGCGGCGGAGCGCACGCCCATTGCCCTGCACCGTGCCCGATGTCGCGGCTGCATGCCGCGCAGTCGTGCACATCTCCTGGAAATCGCGCGCCAAAACCATTCGCTGGCGCACAGGACGGTCAGGCGGCCGCAGCGAGCAGACCGTTGAGCACGAACTGCAGAATGCCGCCGCTGATGTAGTAGCCGATCTCGTTCTCCGTATCGAGACGGCTGAATACCCGGGCGCTGCGCTGACCGGCATCATCGCGCACCGTGAGGGTCAGCGCCTGTCGCGGCGACAGCACCGTCGCGCCGTCCGCCAGCTCGATACTCACAACCTCATCCCCGCGGATCCCGAGCGTCTCGCGGCTCTCGCCCGGGGCGAACTGCAGCGGCAGCACGCCCATGCCGATCAGGTTCGAGCGGTGAATGCGCTCGAAGCTCTCGACGATGACCGCACGCACGCCGAGCAGCCGCGTCCCCTTAGCCGCCCAGTCGCGGCTGGATCCGGTGCCGTACTCCTTGCCGCCGAAGATCACCAGCGGTGTGCCCTCCGCCTGATAGCGCATGGCCGCATCAAAGATACTGACCTGCTCGCCGCTGGGCACATGGATGGTGTAACCGCCTTCGACGCCGGGCACCATCTCATTGCGAATGCGGATGTTGGCAAAGGTGCCGCGCACCATCACCTCGTGGTTGCCGCGCCGTGACCCGTAGCTGTTGAACTCGGCCACGGGGACCGCCTGCGCCTGCAGGTAGCGGCCCGCCGGGCTGTCCGGCTGGATCGCGCCGGCCGGCGAGATGTGGTCGGTGGTGACAGAGTCACCGAGCACCGCAAGTACCCGCGCATGCTCGACGCTCGCTCCGAGCGCCGGCGTCGTGTCCGCGGTAAAGAACGGGGGCCGCTTGATGTAGGTCGAATCCTCCCAGCCATAGCTGGCACCCGCATCGACGACCATCTCCCGCCAGGCCGGCGGGCCGGTAAACACGTCCGCGTACTGGCGATCGAACATCGCCGCACTGACTCGCGCCACGGCTTCGGCGATCTCGGCATTGGTGGGCCACAGGTCACGCAGATACACCGGCTGGCCCTCCCGGTCGTTGCCGATCGGATCCCGGCTCAGATCAATCCGCGTCGTGCCCGCCAGCGCGTAGGCAACGACCAGCGGTGGCGAGGCCAGCCAGTTGCTGCGCACCTCCTGGTGGACGCGCCCCTCAAAATTGCGGTTGCCGGAGAGAACCGACGAGACCACCAGGTCGCCCGCGGCGATGGCCGCGCTGATCGGGGCCGGCAGCGGGCCCGAATTGCCGATACAGGTGGTGCAGCCATAACCTACGAGATGAAAACCGAGACGGTCCAGGGCGTCCTGCAGCCCGGTTTTCTCGAGATATTCGGTCACCACCTTCGATCCCGGCGCAAGCGAGGTCTTGACCCAAGGCTTGACGGTCAGCCCTCGGTCCAGGGCGCGCTGCGCCAGGAGCCCAGCGCCGAGCATGACCGCGGGATTCGAGGTATTGGTGCAGGACGTAATCGCGGCGATCACCACATCGCCGTGGCCGAGATCATGATCTTGGCCCGGCACATCAACGCGATGCTCGAGACTCGCCGCCCGCCCTTCGAGTTCCAGCGCCTCATCGAACCGGCGGCCCAGTGCGCTCATGGCGACCCGATCCTGCGGCCGCTTCGGTCCCGCCAGCGACGGCATCACCGTATCGAGTTCGAGGGTCAGGGTGTCGCTGTACGCCGCCACCGTGGTCTCGTCCCGCCACAGCCCCTGAGCGCGAGCGTACGCTTCGACCAGGGCCACCTCATCGGCAGGACGATCGGTCAGCCGCAGGTAAGCGAGCGTTTCGTCATCGATCGGGAAGAAGCCGCAGGTGGCCCCGTACTCCGGCGCCATGTTGGCGATGGTCGCCCGGTCGGCCAGGGACAGGTCCGCAAGGCCCGCACCGTAGAACTCCACGAACTTGCCGACCACCCCCTTGCCACGCAACAGCTCAACGACTCGCAGCACCAGGTCCGTCGCCGTCACGCCCTCCAGCAGCGCGCCGGTCAGCTCAAAGCCCACCACCTCAGGGATCAGCATCGAGATCGGCTGGCCGAGCATCGCCGCTTCCGCCTCGATGCCACCAACGCCCCAGCCGAGCACGCCGAGCCCGTTGATCATGGTGGTGTGGCTGTCCGTGCCCACCAGCGTATCCGGGTAGGCGAGCGTGTCGTCACCGTCTGCCTTCGTCCAGACCGCGCGCGCCAGGTACTCCAGGTTGACCTGGTGACAGATCCCGGTCCCCGGCGGCACCACGCGAAAGTTGTCGAAGGCGCCCTGCCCCCAGCGCAGGACGCGGTAGCGCTCGAGATTACGCGACATCTCCAGCTGCACATTGGCGGCAAAGGCATCGTCGCTGCCAAACTCGTCGACCATGACTGAGTGGTCGATCACCAGGTCGACCGGCGACAGCGGATTGATGATGCTGGGATCGAAGCCGGCATCAACCGCTGCGCTGCGCATGGCCGCGAGATCTGCGACCGCTGGCACGCCGGTAAAGTCCTGCATCAGCACGCGCGCCGGGCGGAATGCGATCTCCTGTGCCGCTGCCGGCCCCTGCGCCGCAGCGGCGACGGCACCCAGGTCTTCCCGCGTCACCGTCACGCCATCTTCGTGCCGCAGCAGGTTCTCGAGCAGGATCTTCAGGGTCATGGGCAGCCGCTCGATCGCGCCCAGTCCCGCCGCAGCGGCGTCCGGCAGGCTGAAATAGGCGTAGCTGCGCTGGCCAACGGTCAGGGTCTTGCGGCATCGGAAGCTGTCGACGCTCATGGCACGCTCCGTCGCGGGGGTTGAGTTACTCTGCCCGAAATCACACCGTGACGCAGCACGGGGGAGTACCATCCCCATCCGCCGGCAGTCACCGAAGCAACGGGTTTCCCCTGAACTCACAAACACCCAATCCTGCGACCGGGCGCGCCCCGGCCTTTTTCGGCTGGCGCATGGTTGCCGTGGCCTTCTTTGTGGATTTCGTCGCCGTCGGCTTCTTCTTCTACTCCTACGGCGTGTTCTTCAAGGCGGTGGCGACGGAGTTCGGGGACTCGCGGCTGGGCGTCGCCATCGGGCTCACCATCACGCAGGTGGTCGGCGCGCTGCTGGCACCCTTCATCGGCCGCGCGCTCGATCGCTTTCCACTGCGGCGCATCATCGCCACCGGCGCGCTCTCCATGAGCGTGGGCTTTCTCGGCCTGTCGCAGGTCAGCACCGCCTGGCAGTTCTACCTGGTGCTGGGCGCGTTCATCGGCTTCGGTGCGGGCGCCATGGGCGGCCTGGCCACCGCCAAGCTCGTATCCAACTGGTTCGACCGGCGGCGCGGCACCGCGCTCGGCATCGCCGCCACCGGCATCTCCCTATCCGGCGTGGTCATGCCGTACATCACAGCCGTGATCATCGACAGTGTCGGCTGGCGCGAGGCGTTCGTGGTCTACGGTCTGTTCACCCTGTGCGTGGTCACCCCGGTGGTGCTGAAGCTTGTGATCTCACGCCCGGAGGACGTCAACCTACGTCCCGATGGCGCGCTGCCGCTCGCCGATGACCCCCTCGCCACAGAGGGCGCGGCCAACACGCACCGCGTTGACGCCGGGACTGGCGGCACAGCCGTGCCAAAGCCGGCAGCGGTGCCAGCACCGGCGGCGGGAAGGCGCATTCTGCAGACCCGCGACTACTGGGTTCTGGCGCTCGGGCTGGCGCTGCTGTTCTGCTGCATGAGCGCCACCCTGACGCATATGGTGCCGCGGCTGACGGATGCGGGGCTAAGCCTGACCCAGGCGTCTCTGATGCTGTCCCTGTGTGCCGGCTTCGGCGTACTGGGCAAACTGGTGCTCGGTTGGCTCGCGGATCGCTGGTCGGGGCGCAAGGCCTTCTGGCTCGCCGCCGCCGCGCAGGCGACCGGGCAGATCGGCATGTTCCGGGTCGAGGAGCCATGGCTGTTCGCGCTCGGCGCCTGCATTTTCGGCTTTGGCATGGGAGGCGTCGTGCCCCTGCAGGGAGCGCTCGTGGGGCGGCTCTTCGGCCGCGAGCGGTTCGGTCGGGTCATGGGTCTCATGCGACCGACCATGCTGCCCATTCAGATCCTGGGCGTGCCGATCGCAGGTGCTGTCTATGACCGGCTGGGCACCTACGACCCAGCCTTCATGGCCACCTTCGTGCTCTACGCACTTGCGGCAGCAGCCGTCTATCCCCTGCGGGCCGGTCGCGTCGCCAGCTGAGCCTTGCAGCGGGCGCCGGCTTGGCCCGCAACCGGTCAGTCGCCTTTGGGCAACTCGATCAGGCCCGGCTCCACCCGGTCCGTCGGCTTGCGGTACAGGTGAGCACCACAGCGCCAGCAGAAGGTCGCCTCCTGGGAATGTCCTTCGGCGCTGCACTCTGCGCAGGTCCGCGTATTGGCCGCGCGTTTGTGGGCCTCGTTCATTTCCAGCGTAATGATGCCGGTCGGCACCGCGATGATGCCGTAGCCCAGAACCATGACGATGGTCGCCATGGTTTTGCCAATCGGGGTGATCGGCGTGATGTCGCCATAACCGACGGTGCTCAACGTGGTGACCGCCCAGTACACGCTGCGGGGAATGCTGCTGAACCCTTCGTTGGTCGAGCCCTCGATGAGATACATCAGCGAGCCGAAGATCACGACCAGCGTGAGCACGGTGCTGACGAACACGATGATCTTGCGGGCACTGGCGCGCAGCGCATCCAGCAGCAGGTTGGCTTCGCTCACGTAGCGCACCATGCGCAGCACCCGAAACACCCGGAGTACCCGCAGGATGCGGATGACCAGCAGGTTCTGGGCTCCGGGCCACAGCAGGCCAATGAACGAAGGCAGGATACAGGCCAGATCTACGATCCCGAAAAAGCTGAGCGCATAGGCGCGCGGCTCGCGAATGCACCACAGGCGCACCAGGTACTCGATCAGGAAAAAGGCCGTGAACACCCACTCCGCCACATACAGCGTCGCGCCATAGCGGGCATGGACGCTGGGCACCGTATCGAGCATGACCGCCGCGACGCTCAGCAGGATCGCGATGATCAGGGCGACATCGAAGAGCGCACCGGCGGGCGTCTCGGCTTCGAAGATCACAATGCGCACGCGCTCGCGCAGAGAAGGCGTGTCGTTGCTGGTCACGATTGTATTGCGCAGCTCATGGCGGCAGCGTAAAGATCCACTGCCGCGATGGGAAGCCGGTCAGTCGTCGCCCGGATCCAGCGGATCCGTGCCGGCTGCCACCTCGTCGCCATCACTGCGGCCACCGCCATCCGTGTCCGCCAGCAAGGGGTCCGTTCCAAGCCCGGCAAGAGACGCTTCCTGGCCATCGGTCAGGCCATCGCCATCGGTGTCCGGATTGAGTGGATCGGTGCCTTTGAACTGTACTTCCACGAAGTCGGTCAACCCGTCGCGATCGGTATTGCGGGCCAATGGATCCGTGCCGTGCAGGCGCACCTCATCGCTGTCCGTCAACCGGTCGCCGTCCGTATCGGGCAGCGTTGGGTCGGTCCCAAGCACCAGCTCCTCTGCGTCACTCAACCCGTCGCCATCGGTATCGGTGGCCACCTGGCAGGCGCTGCGGCTCGCGAGCGCAAGCGCTCGCTGGGTGGACAGTTCCGCAGCGGCGCCGATACGCAGCGGCAGATCATCGCTCAGCAACAGGCAGGTCTGCGGGCCGGCGGTGAAGGCAAATCCATCCACCCCGCGGTTGTAGAGCGCGAGGGCCCACTCCACCCGATCGCTGGCGCTGAGGTAGCGCAGCTCATCGTTGCCCTCAAGACTGAACGGCTCGAGCGCCGGCGCGGGACCGGCATCGGTCAGGGCGCCGCTGTAGCGGACGACCGCTGTCGCGCCACCGCCCGTGGCCCGCAGGAACCAGCGCTCGGTGCCATCGCAGGCCGCCCACAGGAAGGTGGCGCGCACCGTCGCTGGATCAAGCTGCGGTGCCCCGCAGTATGGGTCCGGGCCGGTGGTCGGGGTCAGCGGCTCTGGGTCTTCGCCGTCCCAGAGACCGTCGCCATCGGTGTCGGGATTTTGCGGGTCGCTCCCGCCACTCTCTTCTTCCGTATCGCCGACCCCGTCATTGTCATCGTCCCGGTCGCAGGCATCGCCGCCATCGGCCGCGCCATCGCTGTTGGCCTGGGCCGCGTTCGGTGTGTACGGGCAGTTGTCTACCGCATCGCCCACCCCGTCGCCGTCCGTGTCCCGGGGCGTCACACTCGCCGGGCGCAGCAGCGCGAAGGCTCCATCGGGATCGCTGTGCCGGCCTGCGGCCATGGCGACCTCGAGCATGGCATTGCCGCCATTCTCAAAATAGACGAGATCAAGCGAGTGCAGCCCTGCACCCAGCCGGAGGGTTCCGTAACGGTCCTCCGCGCCGTGGATGGCATCGTCGACGATCACGTCGATGCCGTTGATGCGCAGCCGCAGACCATCATCATTACGGGTCCCGAAGGTGTATTCGCCGGGGGTGTCGACCCGCAGGTGGCCGGTCACTCGCAGCGCAAAGCGGTCTGCAAAGGGAAACGGCGTCGCGCCGGCAAAGCGGCCGTTATCCGTGCCCCCGAGGAGGTCGATGGCGAACAGGTCGGCGCTGGTACCGGCGATGCCGCCGCCCGCCAGCAGCGCCTCTGCCTCGGCCAGGCTGGTGATGTCCTGATCGCTGGCCGCATAGCTGGCACTGAAGGTGGCGCCAGCATCGCAGGGCGCAAGATTCGGCAGGGCGAAGGACCCCGCAAAGGGCGCGCGCTCCGCCCCGAGGTAGACCGGCGCACCCTGGTCATTGCCCGCGCCAAAGCAGACGCTG
Organism: Pseudomonadota bacterium; assembly: GCA_038749065.1. Classification (GTDB taxonomy): domain Bacteria; phylum Pseudomonadota; class Gammaproteobacteria; order Pseudomonadales; family Azotimanducaceae; genus CALHVX01. The sequence continues at coordinate 12,133 of JBCDIK010000087.1, forward strand.
GCACCGGGTGGTATCTCGAAGGTGAAGCCATCCTGACCGAACGCCCCGGAGCGAAGATCGAAGTTGATCAGCTCCGGAACCGGTTGGGTCAGCAGATCATCGGCCTCAAGGTTGGCTGGGCTCGGGGCAGCAAACGGGACCGTGCTGCGTATCGTGCCCTGATAGCGGGTGTCCGTACCGCCACCGGTGGCCCGGAGCTGCCATTGCCCACTGAAGCAGTTCTGCCACAGGAACAACCCCTGGTCAGCACCCTGGCTGTAAGCCGGCTGCCCGCAGCGATAAGGGCGCGGACGACCGGTGGGTACGGGCTCGAACGCGCCGCCTTCTTCGAGACGGTAGATGCCGTTGGCCGGCACATCGCTGTGGACATCGACAACGCCGCTCGGCCAGCGCACCTCGACATCGGCAGTCGTGTTGGCGCCGAGGCCGACGTGCAGCCGCTTGTGATTCTGGGACCAGCGATGATAGCCACCGTTGCGCTCGCGCCGCTGGGCCTTGCCATCGGGTGTGCGGATGATCACGACGGCGCCAATCCCGTCACGGTTTGAGCTGGTACCCTCGAGATCGAACTGCAGCCACCCGTTGGCATTGCCACGGTTGCGGAACAGGCTATGCGCGCCGCCATAGTTGCGCGGTCGCAGATTCAGGCCGTTGGTGACGAATAGATCCAGGAAGCCGTCGAGGTCGTAATCCGCAGCTGCGGCGCTCTCCCCGGTCCCCGCGCCGAGCGCGTCAGCGCCGACCGCCACGCCGAGTGGCCCGCGCGCGCCAGTGATTTCGCGCCGGTCGAAGTGGCCGTCACCGCGATTCTCGTAAAACACGTTCGGCAGGTTCTGTGATCCCCCTCGACAGACCAGGTAGAGGTCGAGATCCATGTCGTTGTCAAAATCGCCGGCCACGGCACTGACGCACAGCTCCGGCTGCAGGCCGCGGGCGCTGCTCACATCGGTAAAGACCGCAGCGCCGTCGTTGTCCAGCAGCACCGGGCGCAACGGGCCATCATTGACCGTCGTGCCGGTCATCGCCCGGGCCGTGATTGGCGTCGGGCTGCTGACAGCAAACCAGGCGACTTCGTTCGCAAAGGCGCCGGGCAGCGCCACTTCCCACTCACCGGCGACGGGGTCATAGCCCACCACCAGCACCTTGTCGGTCGCAGGATTAAAGGTGATGGCGCCGTGCGTGGCGGGGTCGTTGCTGTCAAGCGTGAAGGTTGCCGCTGCCGGCGCGGTACCAGCGCTGCCGATGCGCATGCGTTCCCAGGGGCGGCCGGTGCGGTTGACCTGCCCGCCTTCATCACCTTCGTTCCAGTCGATCTCGAAGGTCACCACGCCGCTGCCCGCAAAGCGGAAGCGCTTAACGTTGTCCAGGGTGACATTCATGAACGCTTCGATACGGTTGGCATCAACCTGCACCACGTCGGAGATGCGAAAGGCGCCGCGTACATGCAGCAGATCAATGTCGCCGTCGTTGTCGAAATCACCGGTCGCCACGTCGCGCACCGGTTTGAGGGTCGGCATGGCAATGCTCGTTGCCGTGCCATTCCCCAGGGAGTAGATGCGATCGAGAATCGGGTAGGAGCCATCGAAGCTGCCGCACAGGACTTCCATCCGCCCAACGCCATCCAGATTGGCGAGCTGCAGGAACTGGGACGCGTTGGCCCGGGTGCCATTGCCGCAGTTGAGACCGGTCGAGCTGTTGCTGACAAAGCCACCGCCGGCCAGCGCCTGCGCAAAGCGCCCGCCCTCCGGGCGAATCGTCAGATCCAGCAGCCCGTCGTTGTTGTGATCAAGCCAGGCCGCAGAGCTCCCGCAGCACCGGGGCAGCGGAATGCTGTCGGTAATATCTCGCAGCGCACCGTCCTGATTTTCGAAGACGAACTTGTGCGGCAACGCC
>JBCDIK010000088.1:0-13907 GCA_038749065.1 Pseudomonadota bacterium
GACGACGTTGTGGCAACTGCCTGTGTCGACGAGTAATTCATCGAGCTGATAGCGGCTCCCGGGGGGGTCCCTCAGGTGATGATGCGGGTCGCAAATAGGCAGTTCCGGTTCCAGGATCTCTTCGGTGGTGAGCTTCAGCCAGTCTTCGCGAATCAATTTGCGCTCCCGGTCGCCCGCTTGTCAGGTGGTGACGATACAATAGCCACCCGCTTCTGACACACGCCCGCCGCTCGTGCGCTTCCAGCTCAAGGTCAAAAACTGGCGCAGCTACCTGCCGATCGTCGACACGATCGCCCGCTACGAGCGCGAACACCTCAGCCACGACCTGGTCGCGGGGCTCATTCTCGGGGTCATCACCGTGCCGCAGGCCATCGCCTACGCGTTCCTGGCTGGGCTGCCCGCGCAGGCAGGGCTCTACGCCTGCCTGGTCCCAATGGTGATCTACGCCTTGCTCGGCTCCTCGCGGCACCTGATCGTGGGCCCCGTGGCCATCGCGGCGCTGATGGTGGCGAGCGCCGTGGGCCAGTACGCGCCGCTCTACAGCGATGCCTATCTCGGCATCACCACGGTCCTGTCGCTCCAGGCCGGTCTGTTCCTTTGGATCCTGCGACTGTCGCAGATGGGCGGGCTTGCGAACCTGATCAGTCACGCGGTGATCACCGGCTTCGTCAACGCGGCCGCCGTGCTCATCGTCATCAGCCAGCTCCATGCGTTCCTCGGGTTGCCCAGCCCGCCGGGCAACGCCACCATGATCGAGCGCCTCACCGATCTGTACGCTCGCCTGCTGGAGCTGAACCCGGCGACGGCCGGCATCGGTCTCGCGAGCATTTTTGGCATGTTCGCCGTGGGCTACGCCGCGGTGCCGGTGGCGCGGCTGGTGTTCCCGAAGCTCGCAGCCGATCACCCGATCTCTAAAGCCGGGCCCATCGTCGTGGTCCTGCTGGCGGGCCTGTCCGTCTGGGTCGCAAACCTCGACGGTAACTATGGCGTGGCCACCGTGGGCGCCGTGCCCAGTGGCCTGCCGGCGTTGACCGTGCCGCCCTTCGACCTGAACCTGTGGCTCGACCTCGCGCCGGTGTCGGCCCTGATCGCCTTCGTGGCCTACATCGAGAGCTACTCCGTCGGCGCCACCCTGGCCAGTCGGGAGCGCACCCGCATCAACAGCCATCAGGAGCTGATCGCACTGGGCGCATCGAACATCGGCGCCGCCTTCACCGGCGCCTACCCGGTCGCCGGCAGCTTCACGCGCTCGAGCGTGAACTACCAGACCGGCGGCAAGACCCAGGTCAGCGCCCTGATCTGCATGGCGGTGATCGTGATTACCCTCCTGTTCATCACGCCAGCGTTCGCCAAGCTCCCGCACTCGGCCCTTGCGGCGATCATCATCGTTTCCGTGATCGGCCTGATCGACGTCAAGCATCTGCCCGAGCAGTGGCGCTTTCACCGGGAAGACGTCATGACCCAGGTGGTCACGCTCATCACCGTGCTCGCCTTCAGCGTCGAGGTAGGCCTGCTCACCGGGGTGGCCCTGTCGATCGCGTTCTTCATTCGCCGCTCGAGCCGACCGCACATCGTGCAGGTGGGCCGGATGCCGGGCACGGAGCAGTTCAAGGCCATCAACCGCTACGATGTCGAGACGTTCAGTCACACGGTCGCCGTGCGCATCGATGAGAACCTGTACTTTGCCAACGCCGACCGGGTCGAGAACAAGCTGCTCAAGATCATTGAGCGACGCCCGGGCACGCGGAATCTGCTGCTCGTGTGCAGCGCCATCAACAGCATCGACATCTCGGGGCTGGAGATGCTCTACCGGGTCAACGATCAGCTCGCCGGCCGCGGTGTGAAGCTGCACCTGGCGGACGTGAAAGGCCCGCCGCTGGCCAAGCTGCATGAGACGCGATTCCTGGATGCGCTGTCCGGCAGCCACTACTTCACCACCGATCAGGCCATGCGGGATCTGGCAGAGCGGGCGTAGAATGCTGAGCACAGGCAAGGAGGGTGCCCGATGAAACTGGGACTGATGCTCGGCTACAGCGGCGCAACGCTGAAGATACCGCTCGCCGACGTGCAGCTGGCGGAATCCTTAGGCTACGACTCGGTGTGGACCGCCGAAGCGTACGGCTCCGACGCCATCACCCCGCTCGCATACATCGCGGCGCACACGGAGCGCATCCGCCTCGGCACCGCCGTGCTGCAGCTCGCCGGGCGCACCCCGGCGAACGCCGCGATGGCGATGGCAACGCTCGATCAGCTCGCAGGGGGCGGCCGGGCGATCTGCGGCATCGGCGTCTCCGGCCCGCAGATCGTCGAAGGCTGGTACGGCCAGCCCTGGGGCAAGCCCTACTACCGCATCAAGGACTACGTCTCGATCATGAAGAAGATCTGGGCGCGAGAAGAGCCGGTGACACATGAGGGCCGCGAGATCTCACTGCCGTTCCGGGGCGAGGGCGCCCTGGGCATCGGCAAGCCGTTAAAGTCGATCCTGCACATGAATCCGGACATCCCGGTGTTCCTGGGCACCGGCATGGAGTCCACCGTCCGGCTGACGGCTGAGATCGCAGACGGCTGGCTGCCCCTGGGCTACGTGCCCGAGAGCGCACACCTGTACCAGGACTGGATCGGCCAGGGGCTCGACAAGGCCGGCAAGGACCCGGCGCACTTCGAGCGGCAGGCCATGACCCAGGTACAGGTCACCGAAGATGTTCGCGGGGCGCTCGATCGCCTGAAACCGGGCATCGCGCTCTACGTGGGCGGCATGGGCCACAAGAGCAAGAATTTCCACAAGGAGATGATGATCCGCCGCGGCTACGGCGATGCCGCTGAGCGGATTCAGGAGCTCTATCTGGCCAAGCGCAAGGACGAAGCCATCGCTGCCGTGCCCGATGAGTTCGTCGATGAGGGAGCGCTGGTGGGGCCCCGGGCGCGCATCGCCAGTCGGTTTAAAGCCTGGGAGGCCGCGGGCCTGACGGGGCTCACGATCAGCGGGGATGGCGCCGCGATCCGGGCCATGGCCGAAATCGCGCGACTCAATGTGCCCGCGGATCCGGACCCCTCGGCGCACTCGTGAGCCGCGCCTCTTTCCCGGCACGCGTGCAGCGGTTCCTGGCGGAGCTGAAACGCCGCAAAGTGTTCCAGGTCACCAGTGTGTATCTGGTCGCGGCCTGGGGCCTGTCCGCCGGCGGCGCAGAGATCCTTCCCGCTGTCGGACTCCCGGACTGGACCGTGCGCTACCTTGTGATCGGCGCTTTTGCGGCCACGCCCGTGGTCGCTCTGTGCGCCTGGGTCTATGAATTCAGCGATCGAGGGATCGAGCGGGACCCGGGGCCCGTTCGTCTGACGGAGCAGGAAACGGTGCTGGCAAACGCCGATCAGGTCCCGGCTCTGACGGCTCGCTGGCGCACGATCGAGGCGCGTTTCGTGCGCGACTTCGACATCGGGCGTGTCGAGACCTGCGCCCTGCAGCTGGTCGACGAGAAAATCTCGCGCCGCCACGCCCGCGTCCAGTACCTGAACGGCCATTGGCAGCTTCAGGATCTGGGGAGCGCCAACGGCACCGAGCTGAATGGCGAGAAGGTCTCCGTCGCGACGCTCAAGGACGGAGACCAGATCCACTTCTACCCCGGCGGTGCGCCGCTACTGGTCCGGATCGAAGCGCTGCAGTCGGCGCAGGAAACCGTGCTCGCGGTCGAAGAACCAAGCGCCGTCGAAGAACGACACGCCGTCGAAGATCGGCGCTCTGACTGAAACCAGCGCTAGCTCCGTGGCACGAAGAAGAAATCGCCCACTTCGTGCCCGGCCGCCTTGATGCTCTTCAGCTCCGGCCGCTGATCGAACCCGGCGGCGCGCGCCCCGGCCGCAACCCGCTCGCGGATGTTCAGGAACAGCTCAGGGCTCGCGAGTAACCGGTCATTGCGCTCCAGCTCGTCCAGAAACGCCCGCGCAAACACGGAGTGGCCGTCACCGCCCGTATCGAGCACCGGGCGATCGCCGCCGGAGGCGAGCAACAGCCGCGCCCGCTTCTTCAGCTTGAACTCTAAAAATTCCAGATTCGAGTACTGGGGTGCGTCATCACCGAGCAGCAGCATGCTGGGCTCACCGGAGAGCAGGCCGGCGTAGCAGGAGTCTGCCACTACCAGGACCCGTCGAGCCTGCAGCCGCGACAGGTGCCCCGTAATGAACTCGTTCGGTACCCAGTAGGTGTTCCGCGGCGGTCGCTCCGCGTTGCGCGGCAACCAGTACCCGCTCTCGGCGCCGCCGATGTTCAGGCGACTGCCGTGCCCGGCAAAGAACAGCAGCAGGTTGTCGTCCTCCGTGAGAATCTCGGACAGATCGTTGATCGCCTGCATGAGCGCCACGTTGTCGCCATCGCGCAGCGTGAGCACGGTGAAACCGTACTTGTCCTCGAGAATCTGCTGCGCACGCGCCACATCGTTCAGCGGCGTCGACAGCGCTTCCATCCGCTCGTACTCGGCATTGCCGATGAGCAGCGCGTAGTAGTTGCCGAGCTTGAGCTTGCGGTAGCTGCGCGGCGTCGCTGCAGGGCGCCGCAGGCGCGCTTCCTCGCTGCGCCGCGGTTCGCGCAAGGCCAGATCATCTCCGCCCTCCTTGCCCGGCAGTGGCGCCGTCGCCACCTGTTCGCGGATCTGCACCGGGAGCCCGTCGAGCTGCAGCTGCTGCGCCTGTTGCTCCTTTCGCAGGCGTGCCAGCAGCGTCCCCAGGGTCGTCACCTGCGCCTGGGCGGCCGCGTTCTCGGCACTGGTTTCTCCGAGCGTTTGCCGCAGACGCTCAAGCTGTGCCTCGAGCGCCTCGATCTCGCGGTCGCGTTCCCGGAGCTGTGCCATCAGGCGCCGCGCCTGAGCTTCCCGCTCGCGTTGTGCCGCCGATGCAAAGATGACGTCATCCTGCGCCAGTCCCCAGGCTTGCCGGTACCAGTTCAGCGCCGTGAGCGGATCCTGTGGCACTCCGAGTCCCTGTTCATACAGCGTGCCCAGATTGAACTGCGCCCGCGTGTCGCCCTGCGCCGCCGCTTTGCGATACCAGATCAGCGCCGCTTCGTAGTTCGGTGTCGTGCCCAGACCCTTCTCGAAGATCTCGCCGACGTTGGTCTGCGCATTGGCATCCCCGGCTTCCGCCGCGGCCATCCAGACCCGCAGCGCGCTGGCGTAATCGGCGCGGTCGTAGGCGACGTATTCACCGCCACGCAGACGGCAATCGGCCGCCGCCGTCTTGACCGGCCGTCGTGGGCCCAGATACGTCTGCTGGCCAAGGCGCCGGACCTGGCCGGGCAGCAGGCAATCGACGACGTGCAGGTCCGCCAGATCCACCATGCCCTCGCGGGCGCGATCCTCGGAGAGCAGCTTCTGCAGGGCGCGGATGTCTTTGCGCGACGCGGCCGCGGCGGTCGTAGCGCCGAGCACCAGGCTGAGCAGCAGGAGACAGGATAGGGCTCGCTGTGGGCAACGTCGGTTCACGGGGTTCTCCTTGGCAGTGGCCGCACGGTTTGCGTGGACATCAGGGACGCTCCAGTCGCGCCGCAATCGCCTTCAGGGCCGGGCGGTTCGCAAGCCAGGCATCGAGGGCGCGAAGCTGCGCCAGGTTGTCAGCGATTACCTGGCGTTGTTCCGCAATGCCCCGTTGTTCTACAGCGCTCCGCTGTTCGGCAGCGCCCCGCTGCGCTTGCGACCCAGCGCCCCCCGCGTCGTTCGCATCCGCGCGGGTGCGCGCTTCGAGCTGCGTAAACAGCCCTTCGAGCGCGGCCACCGCCTGCGGATTCCGGGGGTGGAGCTCGTACGCCTGCTGATACTGGCTGAGCGCGGAGGCGTAGTCGGAAAAGCGGCGCAGCTGATCGCCCTCCGCCATGCGTTCTTCGAAGGCCTGCTGCACGGAGGGATCAAGCTGCGCAAAGGCGATCTCCGGTCGATCGGCCGCCCGCTTCGAGACTTCCTGGTAGACCAAATAGCCGGTGCTGAGCACCAGCGCCGTGGCGACCACGAACAGCGCCTGGCGGATGCGCGGTGAGCCTTCGAATTCTCTAAGAAAGACCGCCGCGTGATCGCTGCGCGCCCCGCGATCGAACGCGAGCGCGCGCTCAAGCGCGCGCCACTCGCGTCGCTTCAGGCCCCGGACGGGCTGTGGCGCCAGGCCTTCTTCGCGCGCCTTCGGCGCCGGCTTGCCTGCGAACGGGTGACGCCCGGTAAGCAGCTGGTAGCACACCACCGCCAGCGCATACACATCATCGGCCGGGTGCGGCGCGGCCCCTTCGAACATCTCGCACGAGGCGTAGGCGGGGGTCAGCGCGCCCAGAGTCCCGGCGTCGAACTGCGTATCGGCGGATGTCTCGTCCACGGCATCGACGGGCGCTGCCCGGGCAATGCCGAAATCAAGAATACGGGTGCGGTTATCGCGGCTGAGGAACACGTTGCCGGGCTTGAAATCGCTGTGCACGATGCCTTTGTTGTGCGCGTAAGCCAAGCCCAGGCAGAGCCCGCGAATGATATGCCGGGCCTGCTCCACCGGTACACCTTCGGGATGCTTGCGAATGAAGGCGTCAAGCGGATCCCCCTGCAACAGCTCCATGGTGAGAAACACGAGCTCACCATCGCGATCAAAGTCATAAACCGTGGCGATGTTCGGGTGCGCGAGGGTTTGCGCTTTGCGCGCTTCGCGCTGCATCGCAATCATCATGCGACGATCGCGGCGGAAAGACTCGCCCAGTACCTTGAGTGCGACGTAAGGATCGCGATCGGCCGCCTCTTCCTTACGCAGGTCACGCGCCGCGTATACGACGCCCATGCCGCCCCGGCCGAGCACACCCTCGATGACGAATCGATCCTTGATCCGCACCCCTTTGGCCAGCTGCCCCGCCCCGTCCGTTGTGGGCGCGGGCGCAGGCGAGCTGCGAGCATCGGGCGCTATCCCGGATGCTGACCCGGAGGTCCCTTCCGCGCGGATCACCTCGGTGGCGATGTCATCCTGCGCCAGCGGCGTTGTTCGAGTGTCGTCGGTCATGGGCCTGTTTGCATCGTGTCCGGATACTCGGGGAACCCTTCAAGGAGCGGATCTAAAACACAGCAGCGCGCGATTGGCAAAGGAATTCCTGCGTTTTGGCTGTTCTGTCGCGCAATTGACCCACTTTCCAGGCGCTTCCCGTTTACCTCTTCAGGAGCTGCAATTTCGTGCCCGTTCGGGCCTCGCAGCAGAATTGGGGGCGAGTGAACCCAGGCATGATCGACCACACCGGCATCAGCGACTGCGGCAGCCGTCGGAGCGTCAACGAGGACAGCATGGGCTGGAACGTCGCCCGCGGGCTGTACTTCGTGGCGGACGGCATGGGTGGGCACGCCGGGGGGGCAACGGCCAGCGCACTGGTACAGCGCACGCTCCTGCAGGCGCAGGCGCCGACGCTGCTGGCACTGGTGCGCAGCGCCCATGAGCGCATCGTGGAGCGCGCGCGCTGCGAGCGCGCGCTTGCCGGCATGGGCTCGACGGTGGTCGCCATGCAGGTCCACGGCGCTCGCGCCGAACTGGTCTGGGCCGGGGACTCCCGGGCTTACCTGTGGCGCGCGGGCACGCTGAGCCAACTCACCCGCGATCACTCGCTGGTCCAGAGCCTCGTCGAGCGTGGCCGGATGCCCGCCAGCGTCGCGCAGTGCCATCCGCAGAAGAACATTCTGACCCAGGTCCTGGGCGGGAACGCCGTCAACCCGGAACAGGCCCGACTTCAGCTGCGGCACGACGACTGGGTGCTGCTATGCAGCGACGGGCTCACGGACAAGCTCAGTGACAGCGAAATCGCGAGTGTATTGCGGCGCAGCTGCTCTATCGAGATCGCCCAGGATGCGCTGCTGACCGCCGCGCTGGCGCGCAGCGCGGATGACAACGTCACCGTGCTGCTCGTGCGCTACACACGCTACAACGCCAAAGCGGCGCTAGCCGCCGGCCTGACGGCCGGTCTGAGCGCCATCGGCGCACTGACTCTGTTTGGTATCGGCTGGCTGGCCCAGCTCTAACTCAAGGAACCGCCATGACCGCTCCCCTCTCCCGCCATCGCCTGCGCGCCCGCCGCCTCCGCCCCGGACTCTGTCTGTCTGCCGCGCTGCTCGGTGCCAGTGCTCACAGCGATATCAACGGCACCAACGTCAACGAGATCGTGCTGGAAACGGAAGTCATCGTTGGGCCGTTCACCGGCGGCGCCAGCGACTTCACCATCAACCCGGCCAACGGGTTGCGGCTGCTCGATCTCGGATCCCTGGTGATCGACGGCGGCAACACGCTGACCGTTGAAACCATCCGCTCTGAGGGCGGACACAGCGTCCTACTCACCGGCGCCGGCAGCACCCTCGCGCTCGGCGATGAGCTCATCATCGGCGACGGCGCCGGGACCAGCGGCACGCTGGACATTCTCAGCGGCGCCACACTGACGCTCGGCGGCGGGATCGAGCGCGGCTTCCTCGGCAGCGAGCTGCTGATCGGTTCCAACGGCGGTACCGGGGTCGCGACCGTGAATGGAGCTACGGTGGTGCTCGATCGCAACGCTGATCTGGGTGAAGTGCGGCTCACCGTCGGCCGCGGCGGCAACGGCACTCTCGACGTGCTCGGCGGTGCCAGTGTGACCGTTCAGGACCTCTCCGGTGAACTCGGCATCGTCGGTGACGGGATTACCGTCGGGCAAGCGCTACCCGGGCAGAATGCGGTCGGCGTGCTGAACGTCGACGGCGCCGGTACCATCGTGCGAATCGACACGGCAGATCTCGGTGCCCTGGTGGCCGGGGTCTCCGCCAGTGGCGTGGAGAGCGCCAGCGGCACCATCAATATTACCGGCGGCGCGACCTTCGAGATTGTCGGCACCGGCTTCAACTCCGGGATCAACCTCGGACGTGGCGGCAACAGCACAGGCATCCTCAACATCTCCGGTGCCAGCACAACCCTGGACGTCACCGGTCCGCAGGGCGTGATCGCCGTGGCGGCGGACTTCGGCGGGGAGATCGGCGACGGGACCGGGCAGTTCTTTGCCTCGGACCAGGCCGTGGTCAATGTGCAGGGGCTGACGCCGGGCAACGGCGCGTTCGCCGTCGGGCGAGGCACCGGCAACGGGCTGCTCGACGTTTCCACCGGCGCGACCATCAACATCGATGGCTTCATGCGCATCTCGGTGCCAACCGCGAGCAACAGCACGCAAAGCGGCACGGTCAACGTCAACAGCGGTGGCGTCATCAATACCAACTGGGTCGAGATCGGTAACCGCGGCAGCATCGTTATCGACGGCGCTGACTCCGTTTACAACGTCGGCGATGAGCTGCTGTTCCAGCCGGGGACGGGGGGCACCGCCTCCCTGACCGTCAGCGATGGCGGGCTGCTCAACATCGGTGGTGGCACGGACATCGGTCTGCTCGGCGGCGGTCTGAATCTGGGCGAGGATGGCACCAGCACCACGGCCCTAGTCGACGCTGCCACAGTGATCATTGACCGCAATGCCGACAACGGCGAAGCACGCCTCAGCGTGGGCCGGGGCGGCAACGCCACCCTGACCGTACAGAACGGCGGTCAGCTCACTGTCCAGGACGACAGCGGCGTCGCCGGCTTCCGCGGCGATGGCATCGGGATCGGAGAGGCATTCAATGGGCGCAGCGCTAACGGCGCGCTGCTGCTGCAGGGCGCCGGCACCGTCGCGAACGTTGAGAGTGCCGATTCAGCGTTCCTCGCGGCCGGGCTCTCCGCCACCGGCGTAGAGAGTGGCATCGGCACCGTGGACGTGCTGAACGGCGCGGTGCTCAACATCACCGGCGTCGGTGCCGACGCTTTCCTGAACCTGGCCCGGGGCGGGAACAGCCAGGGAACGCTGACCATCGACGGCGCCGGCAGCCAGGTCAACGTGCAGGGCGAGCGGGCGTTCGTGGCCGTGGCGCTGGAAGCCTTCGGAGAAATCGGCGATGGCAAGGGCCTCCTCACCGTCGCCAATGGGGGTGAGCTGAACATCGCCGGTGCGGCCGCCAACCAGGGCTTTCTGATCGTCGGCGACACCACCGGCAACGGCGTCGTGGAGATCAACGACGGTGGCACGGTCAACATCGACGGGGCGCTGGTGATCTCCCAGGGCGACAGCACCCTGCCCAGCACGAGCCAGACCGGACGGGTCACGGTCACCGGAACCGGCATCCTGAACGCCGAGGCGATCGGTATTGGCGAGCGCGGCGTGCTGGAGGGCGACGGCAGCATCAACGCGGACCGGCTGTTCCTGTTCACCGGCGGCCAGGCCACTCTGCAGGATCTCTCCGGCTACTCACTGATCACCTTCGACGGCGGCGACCTGACCACGCCCAACGCCTTCGACCTCGGGCTGGACTTCGACCAGAGCGTCACGGTCGCAGGCGGCGGTACCTTCAGCGCAACCGGGGACAGCATCTTTGGCGCCGGCAGCGGAGCGAGCAGCATCACCATTAACGACGCCGCCAGCGTCTTTGCGATCACCGGCGATGCCAGCGTTCGCACGTCGCTCGCAGTCAACAGCGGCGGTGTGTTCCGAACGCCGGGCGCGATCACCGTCGGCGACGGCGGGATCTTAAGTGGCGACGGCGGGACGATCGAGGCCGCCAGCGTGACCCTCGGCGCGGGCTCGCAGCTTGCTCCGGGTAACTCTCCGGGCATCCTCAACATCACCGGAGACCTGCTGCTGGACGGCGGCACCATCGCCTTCGAGATCGCCGGCAACCAGCCCGGAGAGTTCGACGTCCTTAACGTCGACGGCGATGTGGACTTAAGCAGCGGCACGATCTCCGTCGAGGTCCTGAACGGGTTCAACCCCGCCGGGCAAAACTACGACGTGCTGACGGCGAGCGGTAGCTACACGCAGGATCCAGGCGTGGTCTTCACCAACGTTGGGGTCGGCCCGGACTTCGAGTACATTGTGCGTACGGAGGGGACAACCACCATCGGCGCCATCAATTTCCTGTCCGTCGACATCGCGGGGTTGACGCTGCTGACGGACAACCAGCGGTCGCTGGCGGGTTACCTCGACAGCGTCTGCCCGGTTGTTGAGACCCTGGCCGGACCGAGCGCCGCACAGATCGATCTGGATCTGCGCTGCGGCGGCCTGCGCAACGGCGCGAACTCTGAAGCGCAGGTCGCGACCGCGCTCGATCAGCTCAGCCCCGACGAGATCTTCGGCACCTATCAGCAGCTTCTCAACTTCACCACGATCCAGCACGGTAATCTGGCGCGGCGACTGAACGGCTTACGCAACGGCGGCACGCGGATCGATCTGCGCAGCTTCAATATCGAGTCAGAAGACATCGAGATCTCCGGGGAGGAACTGCAGAACGCGATCGAGGAACTGGTTGGAGAGGAACTGGATCGCTGGGGCTTCTTCAGCGACGGGCGCATCAACTTCGGCGATCGCGATGCCGGCAACAGCATCCCCGGCTTCGAGTACGACACCATCAGCCTCACCCTGGGCACGGACTACCGGGTCCGCGACAACTTCGTGCTCGGCGCAGCGCTTGGCTACAACGAAGTGGAAGCCGACTTCGACGCCGGCGGCGGCATCGACATCGAAGCCTGGACCCTGTCTTTACTCGGCAGCTATTTCCAGGGCAACAGCTTTTACGTGGATCTGCTCGCAAGCTACGGCATCAGCGACGTGCGCTCCGAGCGGCAGATCGTGTATCAGGATGCCGGCGGCGCGATCAATCGCCGAGCCAGCGGCAGCACTGACAGCGACCAGTTCAGCGCCGGCGTCGGCAGCGGCTGGGACTTCAGTCGCGGCCGCTGGGTGTTCGGGCCGCACATCGGGGCCAACTACGCGGACATCCGCATCGACGGCTATACCGAGCAGGGCGCCCTCGGCCTGAATCTGGCGCTGCCGGACAACAACGTGCGATCGCTGACGCTCAATGGCGGCCTGCATGCGTCCTTTACGCTCACGCCGCGCTGGGGCGTGGTCGTGCCCTACGCCCGCCTCGACTACGTGCGCGAGCTCCAGGACAACGCTGAGACGGCTCGCGTGCGCCTGGCCAATGAGCCGCTTGCGGGCGTTGCCCCGGCAACCAGCCCATTTCGCGTTCGTACCGAACACCCCGACAACAGTTACGTGGTCTGGTCCGTCGGCGCCCACGCGCAGTTCATCCGGGGCTTTGCGGCCTTTGCCGACTACCGGAGCATCGCCGGACTCGAAGACATGAGCTTCAGCGAGTTCACCCTGGGGCTGCGCTACGAGACCAAGTTCTAGCTCGAGCGTTAGTCCCGGGCAGCCGCGCGCTGCGGCGCTGGCAAGGCCGCGTCGTAGCGCAGCGTGCCATCGCGCAGATCCGCGGCAGGAAACTCGTCTTTCTCCGACCAGTAGTCCTGGGAGAAGCGCCAGGCCCCGGCGTCGAGCTGCTTCGGCAGCAGATGCAGGCTGCGTGTTAAGTAGCCGGGGTTGAAGTTCTCGCCGTCGATCCAGGGCAGGCGCGGCAGTGACTCGTCTTCAGGTCGCAGCTGCGGCGTGACGACGCCCTCGCCCGCCGCATCCATCTGCGTGAACATCCGGCACAGCAGATCGCTGATCAGATCCGCCCGGAGCGTCCAGCTGGCGCGGAAATAGCCGAACACCCACGCCATGTTTGGGACACCGCTGAACATCATGCCGCGCCAGGTGACCGTGTCCGCAAAATCGACCGGCACCTCATCGACAGTGAAGGGAATGTCTCCCAGGACCGACAGATCAAAGCCGGTGGCGGTCACGATCAGGTCGGCCTCGAGCACACGTCCCGACTGCAGCTTCACGCCCTCCGGCACAAAGCGGTCGATCTCATCGGTCACCACGCTGGCAGAGCCGTCGGCGAGCTTCACGAACAGATCGCCGTCCGGCAGAAAGGCCAGGCGTTGTTGCCAGGGCCGATAGTCCGGTTCGAAGTGTGTCGACATGTCGTAATCTTGGCCCAGGTATTCTCGGGCTGCTGCGAAGAGCTCTTCTTTCAGCACCTGAGGCTCCTCGAAGGAGCGCCGGGTAATCTCCTGCTGGTCATGCAGGATCTTGCGCCGCGTGATCTCATGCACCCACTCATCGGGGACATCCAGGGCACGCAGGGTATCGGCCATTTCGTTCCGATTCGGCGCGGCGGAGAAATAGGTCGGCGAGCGCTGCAGCATGGTCACGTGCGCGGCCTGCCCCGCCATGGCCGGCACGACCGTGGCCGCCGTCGCGCCAGATCCGATCACCAGCACCTTCTGACCACTGTAGTCGAGATCTTCCGGCCAGGTCTGCGGGTGCACGATGCGCCCGCGGAACTCCGCCATGCCCGGCCACTGGGGCGTGTACCCCTGTTCGTGTCGGTAGTAGCCCTGGCACATCCACAGGAAACGCGCCCGATAGGTCAGCTCACGATCCGTGTTGCGATCCAGCGCGGTCACCGTCCAGCACTGTTCCGCGCTGGACCAGCTCGCGGCGACCACCGCGGTCCGGTAGCGGATGTGGCGGCGCAGGTCCTGCTCGTCCAGCACCTCATCGAGATACTTGAGGATTTCCTCCGCGGTGGCGATCGGCGCGCCCATCCAGGGTTTCCAGCGGTAGCCAAAAGTGTAGAGATCGCTGTCGGAGCGGATTCCGGGATAACGGTGGGTGCGCCAGGTGCCGCCGAAGGCGGACTGGTTCTCAAGCAGCGCGAACCGCTTGTCCGGGCACATCGTCTGCAGGTGATAGGCCGCATCGATGCCGGAGATACCGGCGCCGACGATCAGCACATCGAGCACCTCCCCTTCCGTGGGTGACGCCCGCGACGTCGCCTCTGCTGCCGTACCGGTGCTGCGATCCCAGCGTGCTTCTGACATGACCTGCTCCCATTTCGACCAATTTCCAGCCTGCCGCAGCCGGGCGGGAAATACCATGCGGGATTCCCCCAGGTACCCTGCCCCAGCGCCCTGCCCCCGCTGCC
>JBCDIK010000089.1:0-13782 GCA_038749065.1 Pseudomonadota bacterium
CTTGCCGAAGCGGTGAGCGAACTCGCCGCGGCCGACGACGCCGAAGCGCGCGCCGCAGACGAGGCGGCGCTGCAGTCGCTGACGCAGGCGCTCGCAGAGGCGCAGCGGGCGGTGACCCAGGGCGCGGCTCGCATCGATGCTCGGCAGCAGGAAGCAGCGCGGTATGTGGCGGAGATCGAACGAGCTGCCGCAGCTGCTGCTGAGAATGCACAGGCGCAAGCGCGGGCCCGGGCCCTGCTGGAGGACGTGGATGACGCCGTGCCCGATCTGTCGCCGGCCGCGGGCGAGGCGCAGATCCGGCAGACCGAGGGGGAGCTCGAAGCGCTCAGCGGGAACATCGATGCAGTGCGCAACGACCAACAGCGCGCGGCGCAGACCCTGGCGGCGGCAGCTGCCGCTGCCGAGGAGCATCGGGCCCGGGCGGAGCGCGCGAGCGCGCGAGCCGCGGCGTCGCAACAGGCATGGGAGAACGCGCTGGGAGCCAGCGCCTTCGCGGATTCCGCGGCTTTTGAAGCCGCCTGGCACAAGCGCGAGGCGCTGTCAGCGTTGCGCAGCCAGGTCCAGCAGCATGACAGTCGTGGTCAGCAGATTGCGCGCGATCTCGCGGCGCTCCAGGAGGCCATTGGCGCTGCGCCGCGCCCGGATCTGCCTGCGCTCGAACAGGCGCTCAGCAGTGCCCGACAACAGCAGGACGCGCGGCAGGTGGCACTCGGCCGCCAGCGGGCGCGCAGTGAGCAGCTGCGTAAGGCCAGGGCGGCGCTGGCAGAGCTCGACCGGCAACGTGGCGAGCTGAGCGCCCGGTATGGCGTGGTTGGAGAGCTGTCCGAGCACGCGAACGGACGGCGCGAACAGAAGGTGTCGCTGCAGAGCTTTGTGCAGGGCGCGGTGCTGGACCAGGTACTCAGCGAGGCCAGCGCCAAGCTGCTGACCATGAGCCGTGGCCAGTTTCAGCTGATCCGCCGTCAGGCGTCGGCCAATCGCCGCTCCGGCTTTGGTCTGGAACTGGATGTTGCAGATGCGCTGACGTCCGAGCAGCGCCCGGTGCAATCTCTGTCCGGGGGCGAGAGTTTTCTTGCCGCGCTGGCGCTCGCGCTGTCCCTGTCAGATGTGGTGCGGGCCTTTGCCGGCGGCGTGCAGATCGATACCCTGTTCATCGACGAAGGTTTTGGCACGCTGGATCCGGAAGCGCTCGATCGGGCGATGAGTGAGCTGGTGGCTCTCAGCCGACAGGGGCGGATGGTCGGGATCATCTCGCACGTCAGCGAGCTCAAGGAGCGCATCTCTGCTCAGGTGCGCCTGCAGCGAAGCGACCAGGGCAGTACGCTGCGCGTGATGTTGTGACGGCGGTTGAGGGTGTGCCGGCTGCGAGTCGCAGTCTGGCCCGGGCGCACGGTTGCCGGTCAGGCGGCTTGTTGCTCGCCCGCGGGCAGCGGCAGGGGCCCGGTTGCGGTGTCGGCGGTGGCGGTGCGTGCCTGCAGTTCACCGTGTAGGGCCTTGATGCAATCGCTGCCGCTGCGGGTGTGCAGCCAGGGGAATAATCCATGGACAGCACAGCACAGGGATGCTCGGAAGAGCCTGGCGCTGTAGCCGAAAGCGGCGCGCTGATGCTGCAGGTAGCTCTCGCCCACAGTTGCGGGGTGGTCCGTGAAACGGCGCAGCATGATAGGTCCTCCGGTTGCGGCTCGAACAAATAACAACAGTTCTAAGCTTAGATCAGATTTCGCAGATGATATCCCCTTTTCTTGGCGTTTGCGGTTCGATTTTGGGAAAAAATCTCAATTAGCATCCAGAAATCAGATAGAGATCCCAGTATTGCCCAGGAGAGTCTGGTGCTGGAGGGATTACGCCTGGCCGGAGATGATTCTTCGTCAAGCCTGCGCTGTGAGCCTGGCACCATCACCGTGCTGCTCGGTCGCAATCGCAGCGGCAAGTCTGCACTGTGCCGCTGGCTCGCCGGGCTCACGGCCTCCGTCAGCGGGCAGGTGCGGCTGGGCGCGACGGACTTAGGCCCTCTCCCGCCGGCCCAGCGGCCTGTGGCGCTGGTGCATCAGGCGTTCGTCAACTACCCCCATTGGACCGTCGCGGAGAACATTGCCTCGCCGCTCCGGGCGCAGGGCGTTGCCGCAGCGGAGCGTCGCGAACGCGTGGCAGCGATTGCCAGCGCGCTCGGTCTGGAAGCGCTGCTGGATCGCCTGCCGGAGCAACTCAGCGGCGGGCAGCAACAGCGGCTTGCCATTGGCCGGGCGCTGGCCAAGGACGCCCGGGTGCTGGTACTGGACGAGCCGTTCGTCAATCTGGACTACAAGCTGCGCGAGGTCCTTGAGCAGGAACTCCAGCGACTGGCGCGCGAGCGCGGACTGATCCTGCTCTATGCCAGCTCCGATCCGCGCGAAGGCTTTGCGCTCGGTGACCAGGTGGTCCTGCTGGATCAGGATCGCGTGTTGCAGCACGGTGCCCCGACGGCGGTGTACGCCAGGCCCCGAAGCTTCACAGCGGCGACGCTGATGAGTGAACAGGCTCTGAACGCTGTGGACGGGGCTGGCGCGTGGCTGCGCCCGGAGCATCTGGCGCTCGAGCCCCAGGGCGAAGACAGCCTGCGCTTCGTCATGCGCGTGGCCGGCACGGAAACCAATGGCAACCAGACCTTCGTCCACGGCCCTTGCGAAAGCGCCACGACCCTGCCGGACGGTCGCGCCGAAGACCAGACGTTGTGGCACGCGCGCCTGCGCGGCATGCCCGCGGTGACCGTTGGCGAGGCGCTGACGTTGCATGCCCGGCCAGCCGACGTGCTGCGCTTTGCGGAGCGCTGAAGTGGCTGCCATCACGATCGAGGCGTTGACCTTTTCTTACCCCGGTGCGGCAGAGCCGACGTTGGATGCGCTGTCGCTCGAGATCGCCGCCGGCGAGGCGCACGCGCTGCTCGGCGGTTCCGGCGCTGGCAAGACCACGCTGTTGAACCTGCTCTCTGGCCTGCTCCAGCCGACCGGCGGAACCCTGCGACTCGGCGGGCGTTCTCTCGCCGGGGTCGCGCCGGGTGCGCGCCGCACGGCGCAGGTGTTCCAGTTCCCCGTGCTCTACGATCGACTGAGTCTCCTGGACAACCTGACCATGCCCCTCCGAGCCCGCGGGGTGCGCCGCCGCCCGCGCAATGAGCGCGGCCGGGCCATCGCGACGCAGCTCGAGTTCGAGGCGCTCGGCATGGCCGATCTCGAGCGCATGCGCCCTGGTGTGCTGTCGCTGTACCAGAAGCAGCTGCTCGCCATCGGCCGGGCGCTGGCAACGCCACGGCTCGAGCTGCTGCTGCTCGATGAGCCGCTGACCGCGGTGCAGCCGAGCGCCAAGTGGCGCCTGCGACAGACGCTCAAGGCGGTGCAGGCGGAGCTCGGCATGACCATGGTCTACGTCACCCATGACCAGACCGAGGCGCTGACCTTCGCGGATCGGGTCAGCGTCATGCGCGACGGCGTCATCCTGCAGAGCGCACCACCGCGCGATCTCTACGAGCGCCCGGCCCATACCTACGTGGGCCATTTCATCGGCAGCCCTGGGCTGAACCTCATCGATGCGGAGCTGGTTGGCGAGACGCTGGTGCGGGAGGACTGGCGTTGCCCGCTGCCCGCGGCTCTCGCGCAGCGCTGCACACCCGGCCCGGTGCAGCTGGGGTTCCGGCCCGAGTGGGCGCAGGTGATCACCGGCGCGGCCGCGGAGCGCGCCGCAGATGCGGCGCTGCTGCCGGCCGCAGTTGCCGGAGCCACGGTGCAGGGGCGCGATGCCAGCGGCGATTACGGCCTGCTGGCCCTGTCGGTACCGGAGCCGGTGCGTGTCCAGACGGCGCTGTCGCGACCGCTGCCGCAGCGCGCGCTGTTGCATCTCACGCAACTCGTGCTGTTCCAGGACGATATCCAGGTCGGCCTCTTCAGCGGGGGAGAATCTTGAATAAGCCTTACAGCAATCGCGCCTGGCTGGGCCTGTTACCCGTCGTGCTGATCGTCGGCTTCAGCGCCGTCGTGCCGCTCATGACCGTGGTGAACTACTCGGTACAGGACATTCTGGATATGCAGACCCGCAGCTTTGTGGGGTTCGACTGGTACCGCAGTATTCTGCGTGACCCGGAACTCCACGGCGCCCTGTGGCGCCAGCTCCAGTTCAGCGCCACGGTGCTCGCGATCGAGCTGCCCCTGGGCATTCTCATCGCGAAAGGACTGACGCCAGCAAACCGGGCCACGCCCGCACTTCTGATTCTGCTGGCCACACCGCTGTTGGTGCCCTGGAACGTGGTGGGTACGGTCTGGCAGGTCTACGCTCGGCCAGACATCGGCCTGCTGGGCTATGCGGTGAATCAGCTGGGCATCACCTATAACTACACCGCCAGCGGGACCGCCGCGTGGATTACCCTGATCCTGATGGATGTCTGGCACTGGACCTCCCTGGTCGCGCTGCTGGCCTTTGCTGGCCTGACCGCCATCCCGCGACCGGCGTATCAGGCTGCCGCGCTCGATGGTCTCGGCGCCTGGCAAACCTTCCGCTTCGTCGAGCTGCCGCGGCTGCGCGGGGTGCTGATCATCGCCGTGCTGCTGCGCCTCATGGACAGCCTCATGATCTACACGGAGCCCTTCGTGCTGACCGGTGGGGGGCCCGGCAACAGCACCACACTGCTCAGCCAGTATCTGGCGACGCTGGCGGTCGGGCAGTTCGACCTGGGGCCAGCGGCAGCGTTCTCCGTGATCTACTTTCTGTTCATCCTGCTCCTCAGCTGGCTCTTCTACAGCGCGGTGGTGAGCCGCGATGAGTGATCTGTCGCGCAGCCGGGCCGGGCGCCTGACGCTGCTGCTCTACAGCCTGTATCTGCTGCTGCCGCTGTACTGGCTGGGGACCATGGCGCTCAAGTCCAACGCGGATATTCTCGGCGGCTTCAGCTGGTTTCCTGGGGCGCCGACCCTTGCGAACTTCGCGGAGATCTTCAGTAACCCTGTCTGGCGGACGGGCTTCGCGAACTCCCTAAGCTACGTGCTCTTAAACAGCCTGATCTCGATCACCGTTGCCGTGCCCGCTGCCTACGCGTTCTCCCGCTATCGCTTCCTGGGGGATCGCCAGTTCTTCTTCTGGCTGCTGACCAATCGAATGGCGCCGCCGGCGGTGTTCCTGCTGCCGTTTTTCCAGCTCTACTCGGCGATCGGGCTGTTCGATACGCCGCTCGCCGTGGCGCTCGCGCACTGCCTGTTCACGGTGCCGCTCGCGGTGTGGATTCTGGAGGGCTTCTTCTCCGGCGTGCCGCGCAGCATTGACGAGATGGCGCGGGTGGACGGCCACAGTTTCGGATTTTTCTTCTTTCGGGTGTTTCTGCCCATCAATCGGGCCGCCATTGGCGTCACACTGTTTTTCTGTTTTATGTTCAGCTGGGTCGAGCTGCTGCTGGCCCGGACGCTGACCGCGAGCGAGGCCAAACCCATCGCGGTGGTCATGACCAGAACGGTCAGCGCCTCGGGACTCGACTGGGGTGTGCTCGCCGCAGCGGGTGTGTTGACTACGCTGCCCGGGCTCATAGTCGTGTTTTTCGTCCGACGCCACCTGGTGCGCGGGTTTGCGTTGGGGCGCGTGTCATGAGCTGGATGGCCTGGACGGCGCCCACCGCGCTGTTTTTTGCAGGCATTGCGCTGATGCTGCTGACGATGACGATCTGGGAACTGCGCGTCCCGACTACGCTGCGAAAAGGCTGGCTGCCCATGCGCACTACCCGCGGTGACCGGCTATTTGTCGGGCTGCTGAGCGCTGCGCTGCTGCACCTCGTCGCACTTGGGTTGGGCGTCACCGCGGTTGTGCCGGTGACCCTGGTTGCGGCACTGCTGCTCGTGCTGATCCTCTGGAAAGGGTGACGGCGATCTGCCACGTATCGCAGGGCCGGTGATCGGCTACTATGGCGCCCACCGCCAACCGCTGCGAATCGACCATGATCCAACCCCCGCGCCTGTTCAGTGCTGTTGCGCTGCTGACTCTGCTCATGGCCTGCGGCGAGTCGCCACCCCCGGCGCCTCCGGTTGCCGAAGATCTGGCCGCGGTAGCCGCGCGGTGGATCGATTCGGAGTTTCAGCCATCGAGCCTCAGCCGCGATGAGCAGCTCGCAGAGCTCGCCTGGTTTGCAAAGGCGGCAGCGCCGTTTCGTGGCATGAACATCAACGTGGTCTCGGAGACCCTGACCACGCACGAGTACGAAGCGCAGACCCTGGCCCGGGCGTTCGCCGAGCTGACCGGCATCACCGTGACCCATGACCTGATCCAGGAAGGCGATGTGATCGAGAAGCTGCAGACGCAGATGCAGTCCGGTCGCAACGTGTACGACGCCTACGTCAACGACTCCGACCTGATTGGCACCCACTCGCGCTATGGCTATGTGGTGCCCCTGTCCGACTTTATGGCCGGGGAAGGCGCGAGCGTCACGTCGCCCACGCTTGATCTCGAGGACTTTATCGGCCTGAGCTTCACCACCGGGCCTGACGGCAAGCTGTACCAGCTGCCTGATCAGCAGTTCGCCAACCTGTACTGGTTCCGCTATGACTGGTTCAGCCGTGCGGACCTCAAGGCGCAGTTCGAAGCGCGGTACGGGTATCCCCTGGGCGTGCCGGTGAATTGGTCGGCCTACGAAGACATTGCTGAGTTCTTCAGCCGCCATGTGAAGACCATCGACGGCGAGCCGGTGTACGGCCACATGGACTACGGCAAGAAAGACCCGTCCCTGGGCTGGCGCTTTACCGATGCCTGGCTCTCCATGGCTGGCGCCGGTGACCCGGGCCTGCCGAATGGCCTGCCCGTGGACGAGTGGGGCATTCGCGTGGAGAACTGCCGACCGGTGGGTGCCTCGGTCAGCCGCGGCGGTGCGACCAACGCGCCCGCCGCGGTGTACGCACTACGCAAGTACATCGACTGGCTCAAGGCCTATGCGCCCCCGGAAGCGGCAGGCATGACGTTCTCGGAAGCAGGCCCCGTGCCGGCGCAGGGCCAGATTGCTCAGCAGATCTTCTGGTACACCACCTTTACCGCGGACATGATCCGCGAGGGCCTGAAGGTCGTGAATGACGATGGCACGCCGCGCTGGCGGATGGCGCCGTCACCGCATGGGCCGTACTGGAGCGAGGGCATGAAGCTCGGCTACCAGGACACCGGCGCCTGGACGCTGCTCAAGAGCACTCCCCTGGAGCGTCGCCAGGCTGCCTGGCTGTATGCGCAGTTCGTGACCAGCAAAACCGTGTCGCTGAAGAAGACACTGACCGGGCTGACGCCGATTCGTGAGTCGGATCTGCGCAGCGAAGCGATGACCGCAGCGGCACCGCGCCTGGGCGGGCTGGTGGAGTTCTATCGCAGCCCGGCCCGGGAAGCCTGGACGCCGACGGGCACCAACGTGCCCGACTACCCGAAGCTGGCGCAGCTGTGGTGGTCGAACATCGCCCAGGCGGTCAGCGGTGAGCTGACGCCGCAGGCGGCCATGGACGCACTGGCGGCGGACCAGGACCGTATCCTCGAGCGCCTCGAGGGCCATGGCGTCCTCGGGGAGTGCGGGCCGAAGCTGAATGAGCCGAAGGACCCTGAGAGCTGGCTCGAGGCGAATGGCGCCCCCAAGCCGCGCCTGCCGAACGAGAAGCCTCGCGGAGAAACGGTGCCCTACGATCAGCTGATTACGGCGTGGCGCGAGGGACGTGCCAGTTAGCGATGATGGCGAGCATGGGTGTTGGCCACATATGATCCTGGCACGGACTGTGCATTTCTTCGGAAAAGCCTGATGGCAACACCCGGAGATCATCGATGTATCGAACCATGGACGCCGAAGCCCCCAACAGCGCGCTGACCGTTGCGCACATCGTGTACGGCCTGCACGCGCTGGCCATTGTCTCGGGCATTCTGGGCTCCGCGACCGTGATCGGCAGTTTCATTGGCAGCGTGCCGTCGATCGTCGCGGTGATCCTGAACTACATCAAACGCGGCGACGCCCGTGGCAGCTGGCTCGAGAGCCATTACAGCTGGCAGATTCGGACCTTCTGGTTTGCGCTGCTGTGGTTCCTGGTAAGCGTTGCGATGATCATGACCGTGCTGCTTGCGCCCGTCGGCATCATCCTCCTGATCCTCATGACGGTCTGGATCGTGTACCGCATCGGCCGCGGCTGGCTGCGTCTGAACGATCGCCGGCCGATGATGATCTAGCTGCTGGATCAACGTGCAGGTCAAAATGACCTTTTATTGGTCATTTTGACCTGACACGCCTTCGTCTATCGCTCACCGCTGGCCCCCCCTGCGGCCATCTTCTAAGGTAGCGCGCTCACTCGAACGTCAGGGGGCGCAGATGGTTCAGGCGATCATGGTTCGCGAGGGCGAACAGGGAGATATCGCGCAGGTCGAGACGCTCACGGCCGACGATTTCCCCGATCATCCCGTGACCGTCGAAGTCGAGTACTCCAGCCTGAACTACAAAGATGGCCTCGCCATTACCGGCGCGGCGCCGGTGCTGTCGAGCAAGCCCATGGTGCCCGGGATCGATCTGGCCGGCATCGTGACGGCCAGCGCGGACGATCGCTGGCAGCCCGGAGATCGGGTGCTGGTCAACGGCTTCGGAGTGGGCGAGCGGCATTGGGGTGGGTTGGCCCAGCGCGCTCGCGTTTCCGGTGATTGGCTGGTGCGGATTCCGGACAGCTTTGACACCCGCCAGGCCATGGCGATCGGGACCGCCGGCTACACGGCGATGCTCTGCGTTCAGCGGATCGAGACCCTGGGCGCCACGCCGACGGGTGGCCCGGTGCTGGTCACCGGCGCCAGTGGCGGGGTGGGCAGCGTGGCCGTCGCGGTGCTGGGCAAGCTCGGGTTCGAAGTGCTGGCTTCTACGGGACGGCTGGCGGAGCGCGATTACCTGCTGGGGCTGGGCGCGAGTGAGGTCCTCGATCGCAGCACCCTGAGCGAGCCCGGCCGGCCCATCGGCAAGGAGCGCTGGCAGGCCGCCGTCGATGCTGCCGGCAGCCATACCCTGGCCAACGTGCTGGCGGGCACGCGCTACGGCGGCGTGGTCGCGGCCACGGGGCTGGCCCAGGGGCCGGACCTTCCCGGGAGCGTGTATCCCTTCATCCTGCGCAACGTTACCCTCGCCGGCGTCGACAGCGTCATGCAGCCGCTACCGGTGCGCACGGAGGCCTGGGCCCGTCTGTCCCGGGATCTCGACCCTGCCAAGCTCGAGCAGACTACGACCGAGGTCTCGCTGAGCGGCGCGCTGGAACTGGCACCGAAGCTGCTCGAAGGCGCGGTACGCGGGCGCACGGTGGTGGCGGTCAACGACTGAGACCGGGCCGTCCGACCAGGCCCTGCGCCTTGGCGTGAGGTTTTACCTGACGGAATATATTGCTTGTGAAATATTCCATATTCATAAGCAAGCCTCACTGGTAACTTGCCGCGCTCGTTGGGAGGGAGGCGCTCGCGAGGCGCTATCTCTCTGATTCCCGGGGAAATATCCCTTTTCTTTACAGTATTCGCGCGTCAGGAGAGAAATCAGTGGGCTACTTGCAGGATATTGAGGCGGTCACCGCCGAGCTCAAGCAGAAGCAGGAGTGGGGGGCGATCAATCCCGAGTATGTGGTGCGCATGCGCATGCAGAATCGCTTCCAGACCGGGGTTGAGATCGCCCAGTACACCGCGGACATCATGCGCCGCGACATGGCCGCCTACGACGCCGATTCCAGCAAGTACACCCAGTCGCTCGGCTGCTGGCATGGCTACATTGCCCAGCAGATGATGATGGGCGTCAAGAAGCACCAGCGCACGACGCAGCGCAACTACGTCTACCTCTCCGGCTGGATGGTCGCTGCCCTGCGGTCGCAGTTCGGCCCGCTGCCCGACCAGAGCATGCACGAGAAAACCTCGGTCGCGGCGCTGATCGAAGAGATCTACACCTTCTTAAAGCAGGCGGATGCCCGCGAGCTGCGCCATATCTTCGTGGAGCTGGACGAAGCCCGGCAGAATGGCGGCGACGTCGACGGCATCATCTCCCGGATCGACAACTACGAGACCCACGTGGTGCCGATCATCGCGGATATCGATGCGGGTTTCGGTAACGAGGAAGCGACCTACCTGCTCGCGAAGAAGATGATCGAAGCGGGTGCCTGCGCTATCCAGATCGAGAACCAGGTTTCCGATGCCAAGCAGTGCGGCCACCAGGCCGGCAAGGTCACCGTGCCCCACGAGGACTTCGTGTCCAAGATCAACGCGGTGCGCTATGCGTTCCTCGAGCTCGGTATCGACAACGGCATCATCGTCGCGCGCACGGACTCTCTGGGCGCGGGCCTGACGCAGAAGATCCCCGTTTCCAAGGCTCCCGGCGATCTGGGCAGCCAGTACAACGCGTTCCTGGAAACCACGGAAGTCAACGACGTCAGCGACCTCAAGGAAGGCGACGTGACTTTCCACAAGAACGGCAAGCTGCACCACCCGGTACGCCTCGACAACGGCCTGTATGCGTTCCGCGAAGACACCGGCTTTGACCGCGTCGTGCTGGACTGCGTGACGAGCCTCGAGCACGGCGCTGATCTGCTGTGGATCGAGACCGAAAAGCCGAACGTGAAGCAGATCGCCGACATGGTGAATGCGGTTCGCGAAAAGCGCCCGGACGCGAAGCTGGTTTACAACAACTCGCCGTCTTTCAACTGGACGCTCAAGTTCCGCCAGCAGGTTTTCGAAGACTGGAAGGCTGCAGGCAAGGACCTGTCGTCCTACCCGGACCCGGCGCAGAACGAGAAGGGCCTGATGGACGAAGCGCTGGACGGCTCCGAGCTCGCTCAGGAGGCGGATCGGCTGATCCAGAGCTTCCAGGCCGACGCGGCCCGGGAAGCGGGGATCTTCCATCACCTGATCACCCTGCCGACCTACCACACGGCAGCGCTCAGCACGGACATGCTGACCGAAGGCTACTTCGGCGACCTGGGCATGCTCGCCTACGTGCGCGACGTGCAGCGTCGTGAGATCCGGCGCGATCTGGCTGCGGTCAAGCACCAGGATCTGGCCGGCTCCAACATCGGCGACGATCACAAGGAGTACTTCCTGGGTGAGAAGGCGCTGCTGGCCGGTGGCGCGGCCAACACCATGAACCAGTTCTAAACGGTTCACCAGGCCGCGGCCAACGTGATCTACCTGTTGTAGAAGGTTCACGAGGCCGGAGAAGCCTGTATAACCGGAGGGATGCAAACCTTCGGCAGTCTTCTCCGGTCCATTCTCCGCGTTGGCTTCCAGCGCGGCTCCCTCGAGCGGGTCCAGCTCCAGGCGTTCACCGCGCCGCTGGCGCTCGCTGCGGCCGTCCTGGGCCTTGCTCTGTATCTGTCCCTGGCCCTTAGGCTGCACTTCGCGCAGATCGCTGTCGCGGTGTTCCTGTTCATTGGGCTGCTGGTTCCGGCCGCAGCGCTGCTGTCCCGTTCGCTGCCTCGGCGGCGATTGCTGGGGCTGCTCACGGTGCTGCTGTGGCTGCTAGCGCTGGGTGGCGGCGTTGCGGCGCTATTGGCGCTGCTGCTTCCCGCGGCGCACCCGGCCGCCGCGGCCGTTTTGCTGCTGCCCATCGGCTATGGCCAGGCTCAGGCCCTGGCGACAGCGCGGCGGCAGCACTGGTTTGCGGGGCTCGCTTGGCTGCTCGCCTTTGCGGCCCTAGGCTATGGGCTCTATGGGCTGCTCGACCACCAGCTTACGATTCTGTTCGCGTGATGGCGCGCGACCGGCGACCGCCCGCCTACCTGAGATACGAGGGGAGCGGGCCTAGCCGATGCTCAGCGCACTGACCCAGGATGCGGCGCTGGTCATCGCAGCGCTGGACCTTCTGCCCGATGCGGTGCGCGGTCTCCTGGCCGCGCTGTGGCTGGTGGCGCTGCTGTGGTGTTTCGAGCGGCTGGTCGTTCCCCGGCAGCGATGGACGGCGCAGCTCACGGGCTACCGCTGGCGGATTGCCCACAGCAAGACTGCGCTGCTGGTCCTGCTGTTCGCCCCCCTCGCGGTGGCCGCCTTTCCGCAGTCACGCATTCCCGTGTTCGTCGATGTGCTACCGGCAACGGCGTCCGCGACGAGCCCGGTGCGCGTGCTGCTGTGGCTGGTGGTCGCCTGGCTGCTCATCGCGATTCTGGTCTTCGCGTTGCGCGCCCGGGAGCGGCGGGCAGCCCGGCGGGCGGTGCCGGTCGCGACGTTGCTGCCGGGCGACCAGCGCCTGGTTCAACGGGCCGAGCATTGGGGCCGGCAGCTTGGGCTGGCGACCGCTTCGCCCGTTTGCCTGGCTGCGGTCGCCCGGCCCTGTCTCGGCGGCCCGGGCCGTGCGGCCGTGCCGGTGCTCGTCCTGCCACCGGGCGCCGCGCATTGGCCGGCGCCGGTCGCCGACGTCGCGCTGATCCGGCTGCTGTGTGAGCACAAACTCGGCCATGAGCGCTGGTACTGGCTGGCGTTAGCGGTCGGAGCGCTGTACTGGCCCTTTGCGCTGGTTCGAGAGGGCCTGGCGCGCCAGCTCAAGGAGAGTTTCAACGAAGAAGCCTGGACGCTGGCCGCCGCCTGCTTCCGCGATCCCTTGGGATTCAGTCGTGCCCGGCGCCAGCTGGCAGAGCGCCTGCAGGCGCCGGGGCGGGGCAGCTCGGAACGGTCCCAAGCGCCGCCGCTACCTGACCACGACGGCCGCGATCCCTATGCGCAGGTTTTTGTCACCTTCGCGCAAGTGCTGCTGGCGACCTATCTGCTCACGGGTCTGACCTTGCGGGAAATCCCCGATGACTCGGACTTTGACTACGCCGAAGCGGTGGATGACTGGTACAAGATCATGCACCGCGCACCGGAATACCTGCCGACGCCGCCGGTACCGGCAGCCGCGGCTGACGATCCGGCGCGACCGCGCTGATCAGTGTTCGACCTCAGGCGCTGTGGTCGGGACGGGACTGACCGCGCTGGAGCGCCTCTACCTCGCGGCGTAACGTCACCACTTCCAGTTCCAACTGCGCGACGCGATCGGCCAGGCTGTGATCCGCCGGGACCGGTGCACTTGCGGTTTCGGCCGCCGTGGAGGCCGGTGCGTCGGCGACCTTGCCCGCAGGGGCTGCGGCGCCGTCTGCACTTACGGGTTCCGGTGCCGGGCTGTCCGCGCGGACCGCGTCCGCTGCGCCCGCCGCAGGAGCTGCGCCGCCGCTGAAACAGTCCAGGTACTCGTTGTCCCGACGGCCGGCGCGGCGCGGCAGCATCTGCACCAGCGGACCGCGCTCGTGGTTGATGAGCCGTTTCAGCGTCGTTACCACCGCCTCGTTGTCGCTGAAGCTGTGCAGCCGTCCGCTGCGAGCCCGGAGCTCGCCGGGGGTCTGCGCCCCCCGCAGCAGGAGCAGGGTGACGACTGCGAACTCATCGGCCTCGAACTGGTAGTCGCTGAAGGGGGTATTGCAGAAGCGCTGCACGAACTTGTCGACGCGGCTGCGGAAGTTCTCTTCCCGCCGCACCAGGTGCTGCTCTTCCAGGGCGCGGGCGGTGCGCTCTACCTCCCCGCTGCCCAGATTCATGACCGGCTCGCGGCTGCTCTTCTGGTTGCAGGCCTGCACCAGCGCATTCAGGGTCAGGGGGTACTGGTCCGGCGTGATCTTCGACTTTTCCAGCAGGCAGCCGAGCACGCGACGCTCCGGGGCGGTCAGATCGATGGGCAAGGGCACGCTTCCTTTCGCATGATCGCGTATTGTGCGGCAGGCGCGGATGGGGGCGAAAACCGGGTTGAGACCTGAGATTCTAGGAGACCAGCCGATTTGACGCAACAGTTGC
>JBCDIK010000090.1:0-13677 GCA_038749065.1 Pseudomonadota bacterium
CGGCTGGTCTTCAGCCACGAGTTTCTGGAGCGCGCCGACGGCTGGCCGGGCCTGCGGGCGGCCTATGATCTGCCGCATCAGCCGACCGGCATCGAACACGCGCTGGCGTATCAGGCCCTCGCGGAAGATGCCATTGATGCGACGGACGCGTATTCCACCGACGGCGAGCTGAAGCGCTACGGCCTCAAGGTGCTGGCGGATGACAAGAACTTCTTTCCTGAGTACCGCCCGGTGCCGCTGCTGCGAACAGCGGTGCGCGAACGGGTCGAGGCTGCGCTGACGGAACTCGCCGGCCGAATCACCGATACGCGCATGCAGGCTCTGAATGCGCAGGTCGTTTTCGACCAGCGTAGCTTTGCTGAGGTCGCGCACGACTTTCTGGTCGAAGAGGGCCTGGCAGATCCCGCCGCGGGCCTTGCGCGTGCGTCGTGGCAGCAGGAACTCCTGGCGAATGTGCTGCAGCATCTGAAGCTAACGGGGCTGGCGCTGCTGCTGGCCACGGTGCTCGCGCTGGGGTTGTGCCTGGCCATCTTCCGACAGGCCGCTGTGGCGCGCATCGTGCTGTACGTGGTCAGCCTGTTGCAGACGGTCCCTTCGATCGCGCTGCTCGCACTCATGATTCCGCTGTTCGGCATTGGCGTGCTGCCGGCGGTCATCGCGCTGTTCCTCTATGCGCTGCTGCCCATTGTGCGCAACACGCTGACGGCGCTCACCACGGTGGACCCGACGCTGGTGCGTACTGCCTCAGCCATGGGGCTGACGGATCGGCAGCAGCTGAAGCATCTGTACCTGCCCCTGGCGCTGCCCGGGATCTTTGCCGGGGTGCGCACGGCCGCGGTGATCTGCATTGGTACCGCGACGCTCGCGGCGTTCATCGGTGCCGGGGGACTGGGCGATCCTATCGTGACCGGGCTGTCGCTGAACGATACGTCGCTGATCCTGCGCGGGGCGGTGCCGGCGGCGCTGCTGGCGATCCTAACGGAGCTGTTGTTCGAAGGGCTTGAGCGGGCGCTGTTGCCGCGGCACTTGCGTCGCTAGCGCTCTCGTAGAAATGCCGCAAAAGAGCTTTCGGCGGCATTGAAATCGATGTCCATTGGCGGGTCCTCCACCAGCGCGATCAGCCAGTCGCTGCGCCCGGCGACGTGTTCGGCCGGTTGCAGGTGCTCTTCCCAGGGAAAGGGCGAATCGCCGAAGTCCTGTTCCGGGGTGTCCCACAGGTACGTGAGCATCTTCCCCGCAGCCAGTTCGGACACGATGGTGGTTGGTGCCCCCAGTCGCTCTGCCAGCGCTGTCTGTGCTGGCATCTCGTCAGCGCCGCGGATGAGCAGGCGATACAGCCTGCCTCGCGCGTTGAGTAGCAGCAGGCCTGGCGGATCGGTGACCAGGTAGTACTCCACCAGGCCGTGCGCGGCCATCAAGCGCTCAACGGCGCTGGCGATGGCCGGCTCCAACAGGAAGGTCGGCGCTCCGAGGGCCGGGCTGCCGAGCAGGCGGTTGCCCAAGCGGGTGAAATAGCCTTTCTTCGCCTCGGTCATGAACTCGACCATGGCTGTTGTCGAGTTGAGCCGCTGTTTGGAGGAAAAGCGCTCGAGCAGTCCGGCATTGAAGGCCTCGACGGCGACCTTCTCATCAGCGACGCCGGTCAGCATGGCGCGCTGTAGATCGCCTTGTTCGATCGCCGCACAGAGCTCCAGCCCGTCGATGGACGGCATGGCGTAGTCAATCACCGCGGCTGAGACGCGCTCAAAGCGTTCGCGGTGATTGATCTCCTGTTCGATCAACCCGGCATCGAAGTGAATGATCGGATCTCCGTTCGGCTGGGGCTCGACGGACAGGCAGCGCTCAGCCAGGCTGGGTCGCATGGGCGGTGTGTTTAGGAACGCCAGCGCGTCTTCCGGCTCGACAAAGCTACGCACGGGCCAGTCTCGGGGCAGCGCGCGCTCCAGACTGTTCAGGAAAGACTGGCTGTCGTCGACCAGGACGAGTGTTGTGGGATGATAGTACGGAGGGAGTGCAAAGCCTCGCATCAGTCGAGCAGGTTCCGCAGGGCCTGCTTCTTGTCGGCGCTCAAGCGCCGGTAGGCTTCGAGAACAGACTGCTCGTCTGGTGTGAGCTGGCGCCGCAGAATCTGTTCGATCTGAGGGTGCAGCGGTGGGGTCAGCTCTTCTTCCTGGCCGCCGTCTGGCAGACCGTTGAGAGAATGATGCAGCCGCGCCACTATTTCCGAGTTCATGCTGCGGCGGTAGTGTCGCGCGGCGTTCGCGATCCGCTCCCGCATATCCGCGGGCAGGCGGACAACGAACTTGTAAGGCTTTTCTTTCACGCGCGATGAACGCCCCCTAGCGGCAATGTAGCGCCTGCCTGGTAGCCCCACAAGGGATATCATTTTGATATCAGCCTCCGCCGGAGCCCGAATAATGCAAGCAGCGCCGCCGCGCCAGCGCGACAATATCCAGCTCGCCGCCACGCTGGTGCTTGTGCGCGAGACCGAATTGGGCATCGAGGTCTATATGACCCAACGCCCCGGTGGGATGGACTTTCCGGATCTGCACGTGTTCCCCGGCGGCAAGGTCTCCGCCGACGATGAGCGCTGGCTCGAATCGGCCACGCCACCGTTGCGTGGCTTGTCAGCGAGCGAAGCGGACCAGCTGCTGGGCGAGCACAATGCGCTGCGCTACTGGCTGGCTGCGGTGCGGGAGTCCTTCGAGGAGTGCGGTGTGCTGCTGGCGCGCCAGGCCGGTGGTGGCCCCTGGGTGCGCACGGATGACGTGGACCCGGCGCGCTATCTCGAGTGGCGCGAGGCATTGATCGACGGGCGCCTGGGGCTTTCGCAGCTATGCGCGGAGCAGGGCCTGGAGATCGATTTGGATGCGCTGCGCTACTTCAGCCATTGGCTGACGCCGGACTCGGTGCCGCGGCGTTATGACACGCGCTTCTTTCTGGCCCGAATGCCCGAGGCGCAGCGCACGCAGGCACACGCGGGCGAAGTGGTCAGCGGGCACTGGGTTGCGCCGAGTGCCGCGCTCGCCCATGCGGCTGCCGGTGACTGGCAGCTCATCGCGCCGACGCAGGTCACGCTGACCGCGCTGGCACCCTACCGCCGGCTCGATGATCTGTGGCGGGCGGTCGATGCCGGCCAGCATCGTCCCGAGCTCACCGCCGAGCTGCGCGCGGAAGGCATGTGCGAGTGAGCGAGCTGCTGCGCATCGATGGACTCTCTAAGCGCTACGGCGACGGGGCGAGCGCGACGACGGTGCTCGAAGACTTCAGTCTTGAGATCGCCCCCGGCGAGACCGTCGCCCTGACCGGCGCCAGCGGCTCCGGCAAGTCCACGCTGCTGAATCTCATTGCAGGAGTGACCTGCGCCGATGCAGGCACGCTGACCCTGCACAGCGAGCGGCTGCCGCAGTCACCCTACCGCTACGGGCAGCGCTCCGAGGCGGAGACCGCACCCCTTCGGCGTCGCGCCCTCGGCTATGTGTTCCAGTTCTTCAATCTGGTGCCAACGCTCACGGTCGGCGAGAACCTCGCGCTGGCGCTGCGCCTGGCGCAGCAATCGGACCTGTGGCCGGCGGCTGTCGCACGGCTCGAGGCCATGGGCCTGGGCGATCGACTGGAGCGTTTTCCCGATGGACTTTCCGGCGGCGAACAGCAGCGGGTCGCGATTGCGCGCGCGCTGGCTGCGCAGCCACCGCTGCTGCTGGCGGACGAACCCACCGGTAACCTCGATGCCAGCAACGCCGAGATTGTGGTTGAGACGCTCTGGAGCAGTGTCGCCGCGACCGGCGCCGCGTTGCTCATCGCAACGCATGACCCGGCGGTAGCGCGGCGTGCGGACCGGCAGCTCGTTCTTGGCTGAGCCCCGCGCGATGCCCAACGCGAGCCTGTTCGCCCTGCTGCTGCGGGCACAGCTGCGCTTTGCCCGGGCGACGCCTTTGACCAGCCTTTCAGCATTGCTTGGCCTGGCGCTGGGCATTGCGAGCATTGTGGCGGTGCATCAGATCTGTGAGCAGATCGTGCGCTCCTTGGACGCGGTGGTTCCAGTTGATCTGCGCGCCGCCACACACCGGGCAACGCGCGCCGAGCTGCGCGCCGATGACTATTTCGAGCTGCGGCGGCAATGGCGCGCCGGCGATCTCGCTGGCGTGCGCTCGCTGGCGCCACAGCTCGAGGGTCGTCGCTCGTACCAGGGTCGGTCCCTGGCCATCAGCGGGATCGACTGGCTGGCGATGCCGCCGATCAGCGGCCGCGCGGACGCGCAGGCGGATGACGCGTCGCAGAACAACCCTGCCCCGAATGCCAGCGCGACGGATGCCGGTCCAATCTTCAACGGCGTCTATGTGTTCGGGCTCGGTGAGCAGGCTGCCGGGGCGCGACTGACGATTGCCGGCCAGCGGTTGACCGTGCTCGGTACTGCGGACCCGCAGGGGGCAGCGCGGCTGATCGCCGACATCGAAGTGGCCCAGGCGCTGCTGGGGCCCACGCCCGCGGACCGGCTCAGCGCGGTGCTGCTGCAGGTCGCCGATCCGCTCGAAGGCGTGCGCCGTGCGCTCAATCGCTTTCTGCCGGGGTTTGATGCGGGACTGCCGCTGCCAGCGCCGCCGGCGATTCCCGGCTGGCAGGTCCAGGACCTGGCGGTGCTTCTGCCTGAGCAGCGTTTCGGGCGCAGCGTCCTGTTCAACCTCGGCGCGCTCGGCACCCTCTCGATTCTGGTGGCCTGGTTTCTGATGTACCAGACCGCGCTGCTGTGGTTCCGACGCCAGGAACCGGTGTTTGCGCTGCTGCGCCAGCAGGGCACGCCGCAGCCGCTCCTGTTCGCGAGCTTCAGCGCAGCGCTATTGCTTTTGAGCACGCTGGCTGCGGCCCTGGGCGTTGTGCTCGGCGGTCTTTTGGCCCGTGGCCTCCTTCGTGCCCTTGGCGATCTGGAACCGGATATTGCGCTGCCCTGGCCACCGGCGCTGGCGCTCAAAGTGATCGCCTCGGCGGTCCTTGTGCCCTTGCTGTCGGTCCTCCTGGTCGCCCGGGCCGTGCGGCCGGTGACCGCGCAGGCGGAGCGCCGGGCCGTGCGCGTGCGCCTGCTTGTCGCGGTCGCGCTTACTCTGTTGGCGCTGGCCCTGGCGCTGCTCCCTCAGGGCGGATTGCTGGGCGGGTTCGCAGCAATCCTGACCGGCTGCGGCGTGCTGGTGGTGCTGCTCACGCCGGTGCTACAGGTGCTGCGTGCGCGGCGCTGGCAGGGTCTCGATCTGCACCTGCGCATGGGCGTGCGGGAACTGCTGTGGCATCCGCGCGATCTGGCCGCGGCCCTTGCGGCCCTGGCGCTGGCGGTGGCGACCAGCATCGGGATTGCCACCATGGTGCAGAGCTTTCGGGCGGACTTTGAACTGATGCTGGACCAGCGCCTGGCGGATGACCTGCGCGTCGAGGGCTCAGTGCTGGATCTTCAGTTGTTCGCGACCGCGGTCGAGCGGGGCGCGGTGCCCGACGCTGCGGGGCAGCGTCGCTACGAGCAGGCATCGGTGCGGGTGGAGGGTGTGCCGCTCACACTGACCCGCTCGCGCCTGGATGCGCGGGGCGCGAGCCGCTTTGCCGTTGCCGACGCCTTACCGACCGATGCGGTGCTGCTGAGCGAGGCCGCCGGGCGGCGCCTGGGCCGTGGTGCGGGCGATACGGTTGAGATCGGCGGCGCACGCCTTCAAGTTGCTGCGCTCTATCCCGGCTACGGCGATCTGGAGGGCACGGGCCAGATCGACACGCAGGCACCTGAGCTACGGGATACGCTCGGTCAGACGCTGTCCTTTGAGCTGGTGCGCCTCGGGGTCGATGCGGTCGGCGAACCGCGGGATCTCGCCGATGCGATCAGCGAGGACTGGCCCACGCTCAGGGTAGCGACACGAGCGATGGTCCGGGACCGGGCGGTGCTGATCTTCGATCGAACCTTTGCGATCACGCGCGCGCTGACGGCGGTGGCCCTGCTGGTCGCCGCGGTGGGCCTTTACAGCGCGTTGGTCGCCTTAGGCCTCAGCCAGAGTCGCGCTCATCGCCTGCTGACGTTCATGGGACAGCAGCGCGCCGAGCGGTTGCGCTTTGCGCTCGGCCGCGCGTTGGCTGTGACCTGTGTGACGCTGTTGCTGGCGGTACCGCTGGGCTTCTTCATCGCCGCAGTGCTGTGCTACGTCGTCAACCCGCGCGGCTTTGGCTGGTCCGTGCCGCTGACCTGGCAGCCGGCGGCGGTGCTGTGGCCGCTGCTGTGGGCCTTCCTGGCGGCGGTGCTGGCGGGATTGCTGGGAGATCGCAATGAAGCGCACTGAGGCGCTGCGCGGCGGGCGGTTGCTGGCCCGGCTGCTGGTTCTGCTGCTGGTCGGCTGTGGCGAAGCGCCCCGTATGGCGCCGGAGCCCGCGGCGGGCGGGCGCTTCAGCGTAGCGGAGCTGCTTGGGGAGCAGGGTGAGGGGGCCGACCCGCCGTCTTACGCAGTCGCTGACCCCGGCTATCGACTGCAATTCCCCTTAGATCACGGGCCGCATCCGCGGTTCAAGAGCGAGTGGTGGTATCTGACCCTCAACCTCAGCGATGCCGATGGCGCCGAGTTCGGCGGGCAGTTCACGATCTTCCGGCAGGCGCTGCGCGCTGGTGCACCGCGTTCGGACAGGGACAACCCCTGGGCAACCGCGCAGGTGTATCTCGGTCATCTGGCCATGACCGATGTGGCCGCCGGCCAGCACCGTTTTGCTGAGCGCCTCAGCCGCGGCCTTCCGCCGCTGGCTGGCAGCCGGAGTGCGCCCTTTGCGGTGTGGCTGGATGACTGGCGGCTGGAAAGTACCGGCACGACCTTTCTGCCGGCCCGGCTCGAGGCCGGCGGCGAGGACTTTCGCTGGTCCCTGACCCTCAATGAGGGCAAGCCGCGCGTCCTGCAGGGCCAGGCGGGTTTCAGTCCCAAGGGCCCCGAGCAGGCCTCCCACTATTATTCCTATCCGCGCCTTCAGGTGTCCGGCACCCTGCAGCAGGGCACGCGCGAAACCGTCGTCACCGGCACCGGTTGGCTTGATCGCGAATGGAGCACCAGCGTGCTCAGCGCCGGACAGGTCGGGTGGGACTGGTTCGCCCTGCAGCTCGATGACGGGCGCGATCTCATGTTGTTCAATCTGCGCCGCGAGGATTGCAGCCGGGATCCCTACGATCACGGGCTGCTGGTCGCTGCCGATGGCCGCAGCGAGTATCTGGCCGCCGAGCGCTTCGAGCTTACGCCTCTGCGACAATGGTCCGCCGGGTGGGGTCGGCATTCGGCCTGGCGTCCCCTCGATGCGTGCCGCGCAGAGCACTGGCCGCTCGAGTGGCGCGTGACGGTCGACGATGAGCGCTTCCTCGTGCGCGCCGCCTTGAGCGACCAGCGCATGTTGACCACCGTCCACTACTGGGAAGGGTTGGTGCGGGTGTTTGACGAGCACGGCGATGTGCCGCTCGGACGCGGATACCTGGAACTGACCGGCTATGCCGATTGAACAAGCCGACCGAGCCTGCGAATGGAGACCCTATGGCTGATGACGACCTGATCTGGACGCGCCGCGGCTCCCGCCCAGGACCTGCGCTGCCGCTGTTCGATGTGCGGCTGGACCGGATGCAACACCCGCGCAGCGAGATCGAGCTGGAGCGCCTTGTGCTGGGCTCCGTGGACTGGGTCAACATGGTGGCGCTCGATCAGGACGGGCGTTGCGTCATGGTGCGGCAGTTCCGCTTTGGGACCGGCCGCCTGACCCTCGAGACCCCGGGGGGCATGGTCGATCCCGGTGAGGACTCGCGCACCGCCGCGGCGCGAGAGCTGCGCGAGGAGACCGGCTACGGCGGGGGCGACTGGCGCTACCTCGGCGCGGTGGAGCCGAACCCGGCGATTCACGATCACCTGTGTCATCACTGGCTCGCGACCGGTGTCGAGCGGCAGGGCGATCCACAGCCCGGCCGGGGCGAAGCGATTCGCGTCGAGCTGCTGGACGAAGCGGCCATTCGCGCGGCCGTTCACGGGGGCGAGTTGCGCCATGCGCTGGCGCTGTCGGTGCTCAGCCGGGTCTACGCACTGTGGCCTGCCCCTTAGCAGCACCGGCAGGAAAAGGCGCTACAATGGCGGGATGAGTGATACCCCGACCCTGGCGCCGGCCCCGGCGCGAGCCGCGATTCGTCTCGATCCGCAGGCGCCGCGTCCCGAGACGGTGCCCAGCCGGGACAAGGCGCGGCTGTTGCTGGTCGATGACAAGCCGGAGCTGCTCGCGAGCCTGCACGAGCTGGTGACGCTGCACGGCTACGAAGCGCACGCTGCGCTCGGTGGTCAGCAGGCGCTGGAGTATCTCGCCCAGGGCGACTACGACGTCATGCTGCTCGATCTGATCATGCCCGGCATCAGCGGCCACGATATTTTAGAGTTCGCGGCCCAGCAGAACCTGGGCACCAAGATCATCGTGGTCAGCGGCGATGCATCCTTTACCGGGATCAAGCACGCGCTCCACTGCGGCGCCTTTGACTTCGTGAAGAAGCCCTACGAAGCCGCGGAGCTGGTCGCGACCATGGAGACCGCGCTGCGCCAGTGCGATCTCGAGTCGCGCGCCGACGATATGGAGTCGCAGCTTAAGGAATCGGAAGAGCTGCACCGCTTCATCGTCAACAGCAGCCCGGATCTGGTCTACATGCTCGACCGGAATGGGTGCTTCACCTTTCTCAATGATCGCATCACCACCTTGCTCGGCTACGACAAGGGCGAGCTGATCGGCCGCCACTACTCCGAGCTCATCGATGACGATCATCTCGAGCTTGCGCGCAACGTGTTCAACGAGCGTCGCACCGGTGAGCGCGCTGCCCATCACGTCGAGCTGCGGCTCAAGAGCAAGATCTCCCGGCAGGACGATCGGCGCTCGCCCCAGGCCCTGTGGATGGAATTGACCGCCATGGGCGTCTATGCCGATCCGAAAGAGCGGACGCGGGAGAACTTCACCGGCACCTACGGCACGGCGCGCGACATCTCCGAGCGCAAGGAGGCAGAGCGGGTCATCAACTTTCAGGCGTACCACGACCTCCTGACCCATCTGCCGA
This sequence comes from Pseudomonadota bacterium, assembly GCA_038749065.1. Classification (GTDB taxonomy): domain Bacteria; phylum Pseudomonadota; class Gammaproteobacteria; order Pseudomonadales; family Azotimanducaceae; genus CALHVX01. The sequence continues at coordinate 9,074 of JBCDIK010000090.1, forward strand.
ACCGCGTCCTGCTGAAAGACCGCCTGGCCATGGCGATCACCCATGCGCGACGCAACAAGCGCAAGCTGGGGGTGATGTTCCTCGATCTGGATCGCTTCAAGATCGTCAACGATACGCTCGGCCACACCATGGGAGACCGGCTACTGAAGGCCGTGGCGAAGCGCCTGCAGAGCTGCCTGCGCCGCGGCGACACGCTGGCGCGCTTCGGCGGTGACGAGTTCACGCTGCTGCTGCCCGAAGTGCGGACGCAGGACGACGTCGTGGTCATCGCGACCAAGATTCTGGACCGTCTCAACGCCCCCTTCGTGATCGATGGGCACGAGCTGTTCGTGGGCGCCAGCATCGGCATCGCCCTGTACCCGGAGGCGGGCGAGACGGAAGAGATGCTCATCCAGAACGCTGACATCGCCATGTACCACATCAAGGGGCGCGGCAAGAACGGCTACCAGTTCTACACCGAAGAGATGAACCACGCGTTCTCGAGCCGCCTGTCCATGGAGCGGGAGCTGCGCAACGCGCTCATCGACGGGCAGCTGCGCGTGCACTATCAGCCGCAGATCGATCTGGCCAGCGGCAGCATCATCGGCGTCGAGGCGCTGGTGCGCTGGGAGCACCCGGAGCGGGGACTGGTCTGTCCGGAAGACTTCCTGCCGCTTGCGCAGGAAACGGGGCTGATCCTGCAGGTAGACCGGCACGTGCAGCGCCGGGCCTTTGAAGAGATCGCGCAGCTGCAGCAGGCCGGATTCCGGCAATTGATGCTGTCGGTGAACTTGACGACCATGCAGCTTGAGCAGGATCAGTTTGTAGAGCGCTTCTTTGCCGCCCTCGACCAGGCCCAGCTCAAGGCAGAGTCGCTCAAGGTCGAGATCACAGAAAACGTGCTGATGCAGGACGTCGAGGTGATCGTGCCCAAGCTCAAGGCGCTGCGGGAGCGCGGCGTGCGCGTGGCGATCGATGATTTCGGTACCGGGTACTCATCGCTCAGTTATCTGCAGCAGTTCCCCATCAACACGCTCAAGATCGACCGCACCTTTGTGCGCGACATTCGCGCCGATCAGGGCGATGCCAGCATCATCAATGCCATCGTGGCCATGGCGCGGGGCCTGAACATGACGCTCATCGCCGAGGGCGTCGAGAACCGCACGCAGCTGCGTTACCTGCGTGAGCAGGGCTGCCAGCACGTGCAGGGCTTCTACTTCTCCCGGCCGGTCACGGCGGAGGAGCTGGAAGACCTGCTGCGGCGCCAGCCCTATCTGAATCAGGTAGCAGATCTTTGAGCGACGCGCCCAAGGCCCAGGATCTGTCCGCCGCAGGGTTCACCACTCGGGTCGTGCACAGCGACCGGCAGGACCTGATCGAGCACGGGTCCCTACAGAAGCCCATTCACGCGACCGTGGCCTACGGCTACAGCGACGCGCGGGATCTGGCGGCGGTGTTCCAGGGCAAGCAGCCCGGCTACACCTATGGCCGGCAGGTCAATCCGACCGTCGAAGCGCTGCAGGCGAAGATCGACCGGATGGAAGACGGGCTCGCCACGGTCTGCTTCGGTACCGGGATGGCCGCCATCGGGACCACGCTCTTTGCGCTGCTGCGCCAGGGCGATCACTTCATTTCCAGCTCGTTCCTGTTCGGCAACACCAACAGCCTGTTCAACAGCTTCGGCGCGCACGGGGTCGACGTCAGCTTCGTCGATGCGACCCGCGCCGAAGCGGTGGCCGAGGCGGTGCGGCCCAACACGAAGCTGGTGTTCGTAGAGACCATCGCCAACCCGCGCACCCAGGTCGCGGCGCTGGCTGAGATCGGTTCCCTGTGTCGCGAGCGTGGCCTGATTTACGTGGTGGACAACACCATGACCTCGTCCTGGCTGTTCCAGCCCCGGACAGTGGGCGCCTCGCTGGTCGTCAACTCGTTGACCAAGTATTTCGGTGGGCACGGCAACGCGCTCGGTGGCGCGGTGACGGAGCTGGGCGAGTTCGACTGGACCACCTTCGACAACATCTACGAGAACTATCGCGGCGGCGACGCCCGCAAATGGGGGATCACGCAGATCAAGAAGAAAGGGCTGCGCGACTTCGGCGCAGCCCTGGGGCCAGAGGCCGCCCATCATCTGGCCATTGGCGCTGAGACGCTCGCGCTGCGCATGACCCGGCAGTGCGAGACGGCGCAGCGCCTGTGCGAGTTCCTGCAGGCGCACCCGAAAGTCGATCAGGTGTACTACCCGGGGCTGCCCAGCCATCCGGAGCACAGTCGCGCGCGGACGCTGTTTCGCTACTGCGGCGCGTTGTTCAGCTTCGAGCTGACGGCCGGCTGCGACATCTGGGCCTTCATGGCAGCGCTTGAGATCATCATCAAGTCCAGCAATCTGGGCGACAACCGCACGCTGGCCATCCCCGTGGCCCATACGATCTATCACGAGATGGGCGCGGAGCGGCGGGCGAGCATGGGCATTGTGGATTCGCTGATCCGGATCTCCGTGGGGATTGAGGAAGCAGAGGATCTGGAGGCGGATCTGGCCAGCGCCCTGGCCGCCGCCTAGAACCGAACGAACAGTAGGGGGAACCATGGGTCGACTCGAAGGCAAGGTGGCGGTCATCACCGGCGGTGCCGGGGGTATCGGCAAAGCGGCCGGCGCGCAGTTCGTCGCCGAAGGCGCGCAGGTGCTGCTCGTCGATCTGGATGAGGGGGCCTTGCAAGCCGCCGTCAAGGACATTGGCAGCAACCAGGTCAGCTACTGCGTTGCCGACGTGACCCGGGCGGACGACAACGCGCAGATGTTCGCGCTCGCCGCGGAGCGCTACGGCGGCGTCGACGTGTTCCTGGCCAATGCCGGGATCGAGGGCGAGGTGAAGCCGCTGACGGAGCAGAGCGAGGAACGCTTTGACCAGGTGCTCGCGGTGAACGTGAAAGGCGTCTTCCTCGGTCTCAAGCACGGCATTCCCGAGATCGCCAAACGGGGTGGCGGCAGCATCGTCATCACCTCCTCCGTGGCCGGTGTGACCGGGTCCCCCGGCGTCGGGCCCTACGTGACCAGCAAGCACGCGGTGATTGGCCTCATGCGCTCCGCAGCGCTTGAGTGCGCGCCCATGAACATCCGGGTTAACACGGTGAATCCCTCGCCGGTCGAGACCCGCATGATGCGCAGCCTGGAAGATGGCCTCATGCCCGGTTCCGGCGAAGACGCAAAGGCCGCGCTGGTGCAGCAGATCCCGCTGCAGCGGTACGCCGAGCCCGACGACATCGCCCGGGTGATGCTGTTCCTGGCCAGTGATGACAGCAGCTGGGTCACCGGCTCCGTGCAGATGGCCGACGGCGGCTTTACCACTTGAACGCCGTCTGGCTTGCCAGGGTGCGTGCGCAATGACGCAGGCGCTCCTGCACACGGCGCTGGAACTGCCCAACCGGCGCAGCGGGAAAGTGCGGGACCTGTACGACGTGCCCGACGTGGATGGCGCAGATGCGCTGTTGATCGTGGCGACGGATCGGGTCAGCGCCTTCGATGTGGTCATGGCCAACGGCATGCCCGGCAAAGGCAAGGTGCTCACGCAGCTGGCCCGTTTCTGGTTCGACTACTTCGCCGACTCGGTGCCGCATCACCTGTTATCCACGGAGGTGGCCGACGTGCCCGGCTTGACGGCCGCACAGCGCGACCTGCTGCGCGATCGCATCATGCTCTGTCAGCGCACCGAGGTGCTGCCGGTCGAGTGCATCGCCCGCGGCTACCTGACCGGCAGTGGCTGGAAGGACTATCAGCGGACCGGCACTCTGTGCGGCCTGGCGTTGCCCTCCGGGCTCCGCAACTCCGACCGGCTGGCGCAGCCGCTGTTTACGCCGTCCACCAAGGCGGCGAGCGGGCATGACGAGAACATCAGCTTTGAAGAGGGCGTCGCACTGCTGGGCGAAGTGCGCATGGCCGCGCTGCGCGACGCCACCCTCGATCTGTACCGGCGCGCTAGCGACTATGCCCTGCAGCGCGGCATCATCCTGGCCGATACCAAGTTCGAGTTCGGAGTGCGCCCTGGGGATGACGCCCTGCTCCTGATCGATGAGATTTTCACGCCCGACAGCTCCCGATTCTGGCCCGCGGACGAGTGGGAACCGGGCCGGGAGCAGTACAGCTTCGACAAGCAGATCGTGCGCAACTACCTGGAAGGCGAGGTGCAAGCGGGGCGCTGGGACAAGCAGCCGCCGGGGCCGACGTTGCCGGCGGCGGTGCTTGAGCGAAGCCTTGCGCGCTACCGTGAGGCCTACGAGCGACTGGCAGGAGCGCCGCTGGCGCTGTAGCCGTGGAGTGGCCGTGCTATCAGCGTGCCTGTGATCGCCCGGAGCGATTTTCGCGGTGGTTGCTGGAGCAGACCCGGGCGCTCCTTGCCAGCGCCGCGGCGGCGGAGGTCGCGACCCGACCGCTGCCGGCGGCGCGCCTCGATACCCTGGATACCGCGCTGGTGACGGCCCTCGGCGGCGCTCCGCTGCCCAAGCCCGCGGACTTCAAGGGCGGCCCGGCCCTCGATATGCTCACCCTCGACTGGCCCCGCACGCTCGCGGCCGATGCGCTGGCCCTGGTTCGCTGGGCGCAGGATGCGGACGTGCGCACGCCGGCCACCCGA
>JBCDIK010000091.1:0-13603 GCA_038749065.1 Pseudomonadota bacterium
GGGCGAACGTGCCCTGACTCGGGAGATTGCCCAGCACTTCCAGTACTACGGCCAGCTGGGTGCCAGCCAGCAGCTCCCGTTCCTCCTCGAGGTCGCCGCCTACGATCTGGTCCACCTGATCGAGGCGTGCCTGGCGGCAGACGGCGACGCCGCCGACCTGGCCGATGCGCTGCTCGAGCGACTGCTGCAGCTGGATCAGACCATCAGCAGCGACGCCGAGCAGCCGAGTCTGGTGGGCGTGCGGCGTGCACAGCTACAGCTGGCCGCCCGGCTGCTGGCGCGGGGAGACGACGCGCGGGCCCGGCAGATCGCTGCGGACCTGGCCGCGGAGCCCCAGGAACGGCTGATCTCCATCGCCGACGCGCTCTACGTCGAAGCGCGCCCGCAATACTGGGAATTAACTGAAAGAGGCATTAATTTCAGCTACTTGGAGCCGGAATTTCATAGCTCGGTGGAAGACCTGCTGGCACTCGTGGCGCAGCAGCGCAGCTAGCCCCGCAGCAGGCGGCCACGCCGTGCCGGTCGCCTAGGCCAGCGGCTGGTAACGCAGCAGGAGGCGGCTGCCGTCGGCAAGGCCATTGCGAAAGCGCGGGCCCCAGAGCAGCCAGGAGGCCGGATATTTACGGCCAAAAGCCGCCAACGCCTTCTCGTGAAAGGCAGGATCCGCATCAAGACGGCCATTGGCACTGATCGAGGGCAGATCGCGCCAGGCGCCCTTGGCGTTCTGCCAGCGCCCCACGTCGCCCACCCAGATCCGCACCCGGCTGTCCTCACGGCGCGCCTGACGCACCCGCCAGCTTTTCGCGTCGGTCACGACCACAAACTCGCCATCGAGCGGCACGAACCAGACTTCCGCCTGGCAGCGCCCCAGCGCACCATCGGCACGCTCGTTGGCCAGGTAAATCAGATCGGTGTCCGCAGCGGCGCGAATCGCCGTCGCGGTGGCGCTCTCTGCGGCCGCGAGGCTGGCACCGGTCGCGGGCACGGCCAGGGCGGCAGCGCCCGCGCGTCGCAACAGTGCTCGGCGACTGAAGACGGGTTGGCGATCGGTCATGGCTGGGCTCCCTAAACGTTGGCAGCGGGGATTCGCTCGGCGATCTTGCCCGACCAGATTTTCGGGCCTTCCCGGTGCACGGAGGCGCCACCGGCATCTACCGCCAGTGTCACCGGCATGTCTTTCACTTCAAATTCGTAGATGGCCTCCATGCCGATTTCCGGGAAGGCGAGCAGCCGCGCACCGGTGATCGCCTTAGAAACCAGGTAGGCGGCCCCGCCAACGGCGATCATGTACACCGCCTTGTGCTTGGCGATCGCGTCAATCGCAATCTGGCCGCGCTCCGCCTTGCCCACCATGCCAAGCAGGCCGGTCTCAGCAAGCATCTGCTCCGTGAACTTATCCATCCGTGTTGCGGTGGTGGGTCCGGCTGGGCCAACCACTTCTTCGCGGACCGGATCCACCGGGCCCACGTAGTAGATCATGCGATTGTTGAAGTCCACCGGCAGGGGCTTGCCCGCCTCGAGCAGGTCAATGATCTTCTTGTGCGCCGCATCGCGCCCAGTCAGGAGCTTGCCGGACAGCAGCAGCGTGTCGCCGGCCTTCCAATCCTGCACATCCTCCCGGGTCAAGGTGTCGAGGTTCACCCACCGGACGTCGTCACCGAGTTCGAAATCGAGATCCGGCCATTCGGACAGATCCGGCGGGGTGAACGCCGCCGGGCCGCTGCCGTCGAGCTCGAAGTGGATGTGGCGCGTGGCGGTGCAGTTGGGCATTACGGCAACCGGCTTGTTAGCCGCGTGGGTGGGGAATTCCTTGACCTTGACGTCCAGCACCGTGGTCAGCCCCCCCAGGCCCTGGGCGCCGATGCCCAACGCGTTGACCCGATCGTAGAGATCAAGGCGCAGTTCCTCCGCTCGGGTGCCGGCCCCGCGCGCCTGCAGCTCATCGATATCGATCGGCTCCATGAGCGATTCCTTGGCGAGCATCATGGCCTTTTCCGGGGTGCCGCCGATGCCCACGCCCAGGATGCCCGGCGGGCACCAGCCCGCGCCCATGGTCGGCACGACGCTTTCGATCCAGGCCGCCACGTCGTCGGACGGGTTCAGCATCGCGAACTTCGCCTTCGCCTCGCTGCCGCCGCCCTTGGCTGCGACCTCGATGGACAGCTTGTCGCCGGGCACGACCCGGTAATGAATGACCGCCGGGGTGTTGTCCTTGGTATTCGCACGCGCCCCGTCGGGATCCTGCAGCACGCTGGCGCGCAGCACGTTGTCCGGGTGCGCGTAACCGCGGCGCACGCCTTCATTCACCATCTCGTCCACGGACAGGGTCGCGTCCCACTGCACGTCCATGCCGACATCCAGGTACACGATCACGATCCCCGTGTCCTGGCAGATCGGGCGCTTGCCCAGGGCGCACATCCGCGAGTTGACGAGCACCTGCGTCAGGGCCGCCTTGGCGGCGGGGGATTCCTCGCGTTCCCAGGCGCCGCGCAGAGCGCGGATGAAGTCCAGCGGGTGATAGTAGGAGATGAACTGCAGCGCGTCGGCGATGCTCTGGATCAGATCGTCCTGGCGGATGAGTGTCATGGCACATTCATGAGGCGGAAACGGCGCCAGTCTGCCCAAAGGCCCCGGGCGCCTCAAGCGCTCAGCGTGACTGCAGCTCGATCAGACGATCCATGAAGGCGATGCCCGCCTCAAACTGCGCCAGGCTGATGAACTCGTTCGGCTGGTGTGCCTGCTCGATACTGCCCGGTCCGCACATGACTGTGGCAAATCCGGCCTGCTGGAACTGCCCGGCTTCCGCGCCGTAGGGCTGCGCATAGCTCTCGTTCTGCCCGGTCAACTGCTTCGCCAGGGCTACCGCCGGGCACTGGGGCGACGCCGCGAACGCCGGCACATTGGAGTGCACGTGGATGTCGATCCGGCAGTCCGCATGGACCGCCTGCATGCGTGGCAGGACGACCTGCTGCGCGTAGTCCCGATAGGCCGCCAGCAGCTGCTCCGGATCATCGCCTGGCAGCGCGCGGATATCGGTCACGAAGCGGCACTCGCGCGCCGTGATGTTCTGCGCGGTGCCGCCGGCGATGGTGCCGCAGTGCACCGTCGTGTAGGCCGGCTCAAACCCGCCGTGATCCACCGGCGGCGCGTCAGCGGCAGACGGTTGCTGCGACTCGTTCTCGAGGCGCCGCTGCAGCTCGCCCAGCCAGTGCACCAGATCAGCCGCCGCCATCACCGCTGAGACACCGATGTGCTGCAGGCTCGAGTGCGCTTCAAAGCCGTGCACGACGGTCTCGAAGTAGACGATCCCCTTATGCGCCGTCACCACCTTGAGCTCCGTCGGCTCCCCGACCACCACGGCCGCGGCCTCCGGCCAGTGCCGGGCGATATGCTCGATCAGCGCGGGAGCACCGAGGCAGCCGATCTCTTCATCGTAGGACAGCGCCAGATGAATCGGTCGCTCAAGCGCATGCATTTGCGGAACCCGCGCCAGGGCGATGGCGCTGAACGCCTTCATGTCGCAGGTCCCGCGACCGTAGAGACGGCCGTCCCGCTCCGTTAAGACAAAGGGATCGGTGTGCCAATCCTGGCCATCGACCGGCACCACATCGGTATGGCCGGAGAGCACAATACCGCCCGCCACCGGCGGCCCGATGGTCGCGTGCAGATTCGCCTTGCGGCCACAGGGGCTCGGCAGCAGCGTGACCTCGACGCCGTGTGCCTCGAGGTACGCCTGGACGTACTCGATCAATGCCAGGTTCGAGTCCCGGGAGACCGTGGGGAACGCGACGAGCTCGGCCAGCATGGCCTGCGGGGACGGTGCGGGGGGTGGGGGTTGGACCATCGGCGCAGTATAGCGGGATGCAGGCGCTCACGGCGGTTACCATAGGCGCCAGATCGACGAACGACCGGCACACTCATGAACGAACGCTACGAGCGCTACCAGCGCCTGGCCTTTGATACCCCCCTGCCCCGGGTCCTGCGCGTGACCTTCAACCGGCCCGAGCGCTACAACGCGCTGGACGCGGCCGGCCATCGCGAGATCACCGAGGTCTGGCGCGACATCGATGCGGACCCGGACGTGGACGTGGTTGTGCTCACCGGCGCGGGCAAGGCGTTTTCGGCCGGTGGCGACTTCGAGATGATCGAGAACATGCAGCGCGATCATCGGGCGCTGCTCACCACCTGGCGCGAAGCCCGCGACCTGGTCTACAACATCATCAACTGCGGCAAACCCACCATCTCCGCCATCAACGGCCCGGCGGTGGGCGCGGGACTAGTCGCCGCTTTGCTCTGCGACATCTCCATAGCCGCCCGCTCGGTCTCGATCAGCGACGGGCACACTCGGCTGGGGGTCGCCGCCGGGGATCATGCCGCGATCGTCTGGCCCCTGCTGTGCAGCATGGCGAAGGCAAAATACTACCTGCTGACCTGCGAGCCGCTGCCGGCGGAAGAAGCCGAGCGCATCGGCCTGCTGTCCCTGTGCGTCGACGATGAAGAACTCATGGACCGCGCCCTGGGCGTGGCCGAGCAGCTGGCCGCCGGGGCACCCACCGCGATCCGCTTCACCAAGTACGCGCTCAACAACTGGCTGCGGGCCATGGGGCCGACCTTCGATGCGAGCACCGCGCTGGAGATGCTTGGATTCACCGGGCCAGAATCTGCCGAGGGTCTGGCAGCACTGCGGGAAAAGCGCGCGCCAGACTTTCCCAAGGGCTCCCCGGTCTGACATGGACGGCCCAGCGACCGACAGGGCCGCCTGGCTGCAGGGCCCGCAGCTCTCCGCAATCGCACTGGTGCTGGCCAATCTGCTGCCGCTCGCCGGTGTGCTCTTCGCCGGTTGGCAGGTCGGCACCATCGTGCTGTTCTTCTGGGCAGAGAATCTGATTATCGGGCTGTGCAACGTGATCCGGCTATTGGCCAACCCGGGACGCGGCGCGCGGTTCAGCGCCCTGTTTTTCACGGTTCACTACGGCGGCTTCACCGCTGGGCATGGGCTCTTTATCTACTACCTGTTCAATCTCGGGGAGACCGTCCAGCCCGGTTCGATCGCGCCACGCGCGGACAGTTTCGAGCCCGCGCTCGATTCCGCCGCGCCGTCGCTGCTGGCACTGGTGCAGGATGCGCCGCCCCTGTGGCTATGGGGCCTGGCCGCGCTGGCGATCAGCCACGGCGGCTCGGTCCTGCTGAACTACTTCCTGCGCGGCGAGCGGCAACGGCTCACGGTCGGGGACCTGATGAGCGCCCCGTACAAGCGTATCGTCGTCCTGCACGTGACCGTGATCATTGGCGGCATGCTCACGGAGTGGCTGGGCTCGCCGATCTTTCTGCTCGTGCTGCTGATCGCCCTGAAAATCGCCATCGATCTACGCGCCCACTGGCGCAGTCACACGCCGCTCCAGGTTGTTGGACCGTCGAGCGCAACGCTGTCGCAGGATCGGTCATGACATGGTGCCCCGCGGCCGCTGGCCGGGTCTCGAAATTTCCCTGAACACGTTCTAATATTGGGCTCCAGTAAGCGCGGAGAGCCCCATGTCCAGGCAACAGCTGGTCGCCATGGCGCGACACAATCTGGAGCACGTCGAGGCCGGTACCATCGAGCAGGCCGACGCGATCATGCAGATCCCGGCCACCCAGTACTTCGATGAAGCGCGCTGGACGGCGGAGATGCGGCAGGTGTTCAAGCGCATGCCGCTCATGCTGGCCATGACCGCCGAGCTACCCAACCCCGGCGACTACAAGGCGATGGAAGCGGTCGGTACACCGGTGCTCATCAACCGCGACGCCGATGGCAAGATCCACGCCTTCGTGAACATGTGCAGCCACCGTGGCGCGCAGATCATGGAGGAAGGCCGCGGCAACACCCACCGCTTCACCTGTCCCTACCACGCCTGGAGCTACAACCAGCAGGGCCAGCTCACCGGCGTCCTCCTCAGCAAAGAGTTCGGCGAGCTGGACCGGGACTGCCATGCGCTCACACCACTGCCCGTGCTGGAGCGCGCCGGCCTGATCTGGGTGACCCTGGATCCGCACTCGACGCTGCCGATCGAGACCTTCCTGTCCGGCTACGATGAATTGCTCGCGCAGTTCGGCTTTGAAGACTGGTATCACTTCGAGAGCCGCGCGGTGGCCGGGCCCAACTGGAAGATCGCCTACGACGGCTACCTCGATCTGTACCACCTGCCCATCCTGCACAAGAACACCTTCGGCCCGAATTTTCCGAATCGGTCCATGTACTACGCCTGGGGCCCGCACCAGCGCGCCGTCTCGCCGGATCCCTCCCTCAAGGACCTGCTCGCCGAGGACGAAAGCGAATGGCGCAGTGAGGCCATGCTCGGTGGCGTGTGGACGATCTTCCCGCACGTATCGATCGCCAGCTTCGACAACGGTGGCCGCGGCGTCATGATCTCGCAGCTGTTCCCCGGCGAGCGACCGGGAGAGTCCGTCACGATCCAGAACTACCTGATGGCGTCACCGCCCTCAGAAGAGCAGGCGGAACTCGCTCACGAGCAGTTCAAGTTCCTCGAGCACGTCGTGCGCGATGAGGACTACGCGACGGGCCTCAAGCAGCAGAAGGCATTACGCACCGGCGCCAAGTCGCACGTCATGTTCGGTCGCAACGAAGCTGGCGGGCAGAATTTCCATCGCTGGCTGGACCGCATCGTCGACGCGCCCGATGAAGCGCTGCCAGCGCTGTTCGAAAAGCCCGACAGTCTCGTCATTTCGCGCTGACTCGCGCAAATAAAGGTGCGCGCTGCGTCAGGACTCCTCGTCCTCGGCAACGCTCGCAAGCTGCTGCAGGTGCCCCGCGCCAGTCAGGCGCTGGACGAAGTCCGCCTCGTAGGCGTTCTCCGGGTCGCTGCGCACCATGGCATCGAGATGATGGGCATCGTCTCCCACAAGAATGCGCCACCGGCCCGCGAGGATGCCGTCGAGGATGATGCCCGCGGCGTCGCCCGCACTTAAGGGCGCATTGTCGCGAAACTCAAGGGCACGCTGATGGAGCAGGCCGCGAATCTGATCGTCGGTCAGGTTGCTGACCGGCGCGCCCGCGCGAATCATGCGTTCGCGCGCACGGGCAACATCGGCTGCCGCCAATTCGAGCGCGGTGCCATGACCGAGAACCCGGGAGGAGTTGAGCGCGATCGACGTGCCCACGTGCCCCGGCATGACCAGAGCCACCTGAATCTGCGGCGCGTGCAGGCGGAAGTCGTTGATGAGCGCTTCCGTAAAGCCCTTCACTGCAAACTTGGCCGCGCTGTAGGCGGTGTGCGCGGTGGCGGGCCCGAGCGTGGCCCAGAACCCGTTAACGCTGGAGGTGTTGATGAGCGCACCTTCTTCACTTTCCAGTAACAGGGGCACGAACGCTCGGCAGCCGTAGTAGACCCCGTACCAGCACACGCCGAAGGTCCGCTCCCAGTCGGCGCGATCATCCTCAATAAAGCTGCCGCCACCGCCGATGCCCGCGTTGTTGAACAGGAGGTCGATGTGCCCCGTATCCTGAGCTTCGACCACTTCGTCCTTAAAGCGCAGCATGGCCTGTTCATCCGACACGTCGCACTCATGGGTGCTGATCTGCGCCGTCGTCGCGACCGCTCGCACCTGCTCGGCGGTCTCGGCCATCGCCGCCGGGTCGACATCGCAGGTGGCAATCCGGGCGCCCGCGCGCGCGAGCTGGAGACACAGCTCCCGCCCCATGCCCGTTCCGCCGCCAGTGACCACCGCCAGTTTTCCCTCAAAGCTCTCCATCACACTCTCTCCAGCAAAAAATCAGTCCGCGCGCACGGGCAGCGCATAGGCTCGTAGGTGATCGCCAGGGGGGCTGGCGCCGCTCCAGTGTCCACCGGCTGCCACGACCACGATCTGGCGGCCGCCCGCACTCTGATAGGTCATGGGAACCGCGTTGGCCGCGGTCGGCAGCTCGGTGCGCCACAGCTCGGCCCCGCTGTCCCGGTCGAAGGCGCGCAGGTAGAAATCGAGGTTACCGCCGCTGAAGACCAACCCACCGCCGGTCAGCAGCGGCCCGCCGATCCCCGGCACGCCCTTGATCCACCAGAACGGAAACGGGGCCATGTGCCGGGTCGTGCCCAGGGGAATGCTCCAGAGAATTTCGCCAGCCACCAGATCCACCGCGTCGAGCGTGGCCCAGGGCGGCTCGGTGCAGGGCACCCCCAGCGGTGACACCAGCCAGCCGGTATCCGAGCAGTAGGGCGTGCCGAGCTGGGCCCCGAGAGGATTGTCGCCACACTCGCTGCGCGGCTTGAGCGAGACGAAGGATGGCACCCGATTGGTCATGACAATCATGATGCCTGTGTCCGGATCGATCGCCGGCGAGCCCCAGTTGTTCCCGCCGCCGTTGCCGGGGAAGAACACCGAGCCCTGCGGTGTCGGCGGGGTGAACAGGCCGCGGTTATGCAGCGCTTCGATCCGCTCTCGGCACACGCTCCGGTCCCAGGGGGTCAGGCCCCAGGCATCGTCCGGGCTCAGTGGAACGTTGTTGAGAATCGGCACGTGGGTCGGGTACGGCTGCGTCGGCGATAGCTGCTCACCGGGCACGGCGCCTTCCTGCGGTGCCGGGCGCTCCTCTACTGGCCAGATGGGCGTGCCCGTTTCGCGATTGAGCACAAAGGTGTGGCCCATCTTGGTGAGCTGCACGAGCGCCGGAGTCCGGGCCTCCCCCAGGGGCAGCTCGACCAGCGTAGGTTGAGAGGGCACATCGTAGTCCCAGACATCGTGGTGCACGGTCTGGAAGCTCCAGGCCACGCTGCCGTCGCGCGCGTTCAGCGCCACCACGGAACTCGAGTACTCATCCAGCCCATTCCGGTGGCCGCCGTAGTAGTCGGGCGACGTGTTGCCCGTGGGCACGAAGACCAGCCCGCGCTCCGCATCCACAGAGATCACCGACCAGACGTTGGTCGTGCCGCTGCGGAAGGTCCCATCCGGGTTCAGCGCCGCCTGCCCTTTCGGGACCGGATTGAAGGCCCAGCGCAGCTCGCCGCTGCGCGCATCGTAGGCGCGCACCACGCCGCTGGGCACATCGACGCGAATGTTGTCGAGGACCATGCTGCCGGTGATCACGAGGTTATCGATGATCGCCGGGGGCGAGGTGATGGAGTACTCGTAGGCGACGTGTTCCGACAATCCGGCGGTCACGTCCACGGTGCCGGCAGCGCCGAATGCCTCGCAGGGGGTGCCATCGAGCGCATCGAGGGCAATCAGACGGGCATCAAGGGTGCCGACAAAAATGCGGGCGTCACAGCGACCGGCCACCGGCGCCTGCGCGCCCGGAGATCGCCAGTAGCTGACCCCGCGACAGTTCGGCAGCAGATCGGCATTCGGATCGACGCCCGGATCAAAACGCCAGCGCTCTGTGCCCGTGACCGAATCGAGCGCGAAGACTTTGTTGAAGGGCGAGCAGTAATAGAGCAGCTCATCGACCACGATCGGGGTGGCCTGGAAAGAACTGGAGGTGCGGGGGCCGCCGTGATCGCCGCTGGAGCGCACGCCCTGGCGGGTATCGCCACTGCGATGCTCCCAGAGCAGTTCGAGCTGCGCCACGTTCTCACGCGTGATCTGCGCCGCTGGAGAGTAGTGCCCACCGGCCGCGCTACCCGCCCACGCTGGCCACTCGATCGCATCTGCCCGCACCAGGCTCGTTGCCAAGAACAGCGCGGCACAGCCGATACGCGCAACCGCTGCGACTACCTGCCGATACCGCCTGCTTTCCCGATCGACCGCCATCCGTCCTGCTCCCCCAAATTCGAAAGCCATAGTACCGGCGCGCGAAGACTGCGAACAATGGCCTGACGGCTGGACACCCGCTAAGGTGCAACGCTATGCCGACGAGACCCCGATCTGTGAAGCTCCCTCTGCTGTGCTGCGCCGTGCTGGCGCTCTCCGCCTGCGATCGCCCCGCTCCTGCGCAAGACACGCCGCCCTATGTCCTGACGCTTGCGATGCACGACCTCATGGCGCGCGTCATCGACCCGGCGGCGGATGTGATCTGGGCCTCCGCGGGCAGCGTCATCACCGAGGCCGGGGAAGCGTCCCTCGCACCAACCACCGACGAGGGCTGGCAGCAGGTCGGCCATGCCGCGGCCACGCTGATCGAGTCCGCCAACCTGCTGCTGCTGCCGGGCCGGGCTGAAGATCAGGAAGACTGGGCGGAGTTTGCACTTGGGCTCGCGAGCATCGCCGGGCGCGCGCTGGAAGCCACCGAGAGCCAGGACGAGGATGCCCTCTTCGCCGCCGGCGCCGATCTCTACCAGGTCTGTCTCGCCTGTCACCAGCAGTACGATCGCGAGATCGCCGACGCCACCGGGCCATGAGCCCGACGCGCACGCCCGGCTGGCGCGCGCTCGCCGTGGCCCTGGCCGTGGCCCTGGTGATTCTGATCGTCGCGGTGCTGCCGGCCGAACGGGGCATCGATCCCACCGGGATCGGAGACTGGCTGGGGCTGACCGCGCTGCACCGCAGCGCGACGGCGCCTCCTGCAGTACAGACGGTTGCCCTACCCAGCGGCGCTGCCGGTTATGACACGACCCTCGCCAGGGAGCACCTCGTGTTCGAGCTCGGCCCCTTCGAGTCCGTGGAGTACAAGTACCGCTTGCGAAAGGACGAGCCGCTACTGTACCGCTGGCAGAGCAGCGGCGACGTCATCGCCAGCTTTCACGGTCACCCGGAGGATGGCGACCCCGAGGTGGACACCGTTGGCCATGAGTCCCTGCGCGGGACCGGCAGTGCCGGAACCTTCCACGCGCCGTTCGCGGGCCTGCACGGCTGGTTCTTCCAGAACCGGGGCAGCGCCCCCGTCGCCGTGACTCTCGACAGCGCGGGTTTCTACACGCAGGCCATCGAGTATCGCGACGGCTTCCCCTTCGAAAAAGCAGTGCCGGGCCCTGCTACAATGACCACTCACTAATTTTGGAGATCTGCCTGTGTCCGCAGCAGCATTCGCGCCGGAAGATGTGGTCATTGTCGATGCCGCCCGCAGCGCCGTAGGGCGCCGGAAGGGGTCGCTGGGCTGGGTCCACCCGACGGACACCCTCGGGCAGATCTTGCAGGGGTTGCTGGCCCGCAATGGGATCGACTCCTCTCAGGTCGACCAGGTCGTCGGCGGCTGTATCAACAAGCTCGGCGCCCAGGGCATGAACGTGACGCGGACCGCGTGGCTCGCGCACGGCGGCGCTGAAGGCACACCCTGCATTACCATCGACTCGCAGTGCGGATCGAGCCAGCAGGCGACCGGGCTCGCCTACGCGCTTATCAAGTCAGGCGCGGCGGACAGCGCCATGGCCTGTGGCGTCGAGAACATGACCCGCCTGTCCATCGGCGCCGACGCGGTCGGTCTCAAGCCCGAGTACGGCAAACCGGTGAGCCGCAGCTACTTCGAGCACTATGAATTCACGAGCCAGTTCGAAGGCGCGGAGCGCATGGCGGAGAAGTACCAGATCACCCGCGCCGATACCGATGCCTTCGGCCTGCAGTCGCAGCAGCGCACCGCCGCCGCCCAGGCCGATGGCCGCTTCGACAGCCAGATCCTGCCGCTGACCGTTCCGGTGTTCGATGACGCAGGCGAGCGCACCGACGCCACCATGGTGTTCGAGCGCGACGAGATCCCGCGCGATACGAGCCTCGAGGCCCTGGGCAACCTCAAACCTGTTGCGCGCGAAGATGGGATCCATACCGCCGGAACCTCGTCGCAAATCGCCGACGGCGCGGCCGCCGTGCTGCTGATGAGCGGCCGTAAGGCACAGGAACTGGGCCTTGAGCCCCTGGCCCGGATCGTCGATTCAGCCCTCGTGGGCTGCGATCCGGTGCTGATGCTGGAGGGCCCGATTCCCGCCACGGAGAAGCTACTCAACGACAACGATCTGAAGATCGACGACATCGATCTGTTCGAGGTCAACGAGGCCTTCGCTTCCGTCGTGCTGTCCTGGGCAAAGACCGTCGGCGCAGATCCGGCCCGGGTCAATCCCAATGGCGGCGCAATCTCGCTCGGGCATCCGTTGGGTGCCACCGGCTGTTTCCTCATCACTAAGGCCGCGCATGAGCTCCAGCGCACCGGTGGGCGCTACGGCCTGATCAGCATGTGCTGTGGCGGTGGCCTCGGCACCGGCACGCTCATCGAGCGCCTTTAAGCCACTATCGCGTCCGGAGGACGACCATGAGCAGTAGCGAGGAACGGACCGCGGTCCTGATTCCTGGAGACGGCATCGGCCCCGAGATCACCGAGGCTGTGATGCGGGTCTTTGCCGCGGCCGATGCCGGGATTCGCTGGGAGTCGCACGACGCCGGCATCAAGGCGATCGAGTCCCTGGGCGAGGTCCTGCCGGAAGACACCATCAAGGCGATTCGCGCGCACCGGGTGGCGCTCAAAGGCCCCTGTACAACACCGGTCGGCAAGGGCTTCTCGTCCGTCAACGTGCTCCTGCGCAAGACCTTTAACCTGTACGCCGCCGTGCGTCCGGTGCGCAGCCTGCCGAGCGTCAAGACGCGCTACGACGACGTGGACCTGATCATCATTCGCGAGAACACCGAGGGGCTCTACTCCGGGGTCGAGAATGAAGTCACGCCCGGTGTCGTGATGAGCATGAAGGTGGCGACCGAAGAAGGTTGCGAGCGCATCGCGCACTGGGCCTCCCGCTACGCGACGCGCCGGCGCCGCAAGCGCATCACGGTGTTCCATAAAGCGAACATCATGAAAATGACCGACGGGATGTTCCTGCGCAAGGCGGAGGAAGTTCACCAGAGTGAGTATCCCAACATCGAGTTCGAGAGCACGATCATCGATGCCGGCTGTATGCGCCTGGTTCAGGACCCGACGCAGTTCGATATCCTGCTGATGGAAAATCTGTACGGCGATGTCGTCTCCGACCTATGCGCGGGACTGGTCGGCGGGCTCGGGGTCATTCCCGGTGCCAACTACGGTGAGCGCGAAGCGATATTCGAAGCCGTGCACGGATCTGCACCGGATATCGCCAACCAGAACAAGGCCAACCCGCTGGCTCTGCTGATGTCCGGCGTGATGATGCTCAACCATCTGGCGGAAACGGAAGGTCGCAGTCGCTGCGGCGCCGCTGCCACACGGATCAAAACCGCTTACAACGCCGCGCTGGAAGCCGGCGATACAACCGCGGACATCGGCGGCAGCCTGGGCACGAGGGAGTTTACCGACGCGGTGATCGCCGCGATGCCCGACTAGCTTAGCGCCGGCGGCTCAGTAACCGGCGGCGTGTCCCTCCTTGCGGTGATCTGACCCCGCGACATAGCCGTGCTCGGTCCGGGCGATGAGCTGAGCACCGCCAAACTTCCAATAGGCATCACTGTAGCGCACCCGGTGCCCACGTCGGGCAAGCCCTGCGGCAACCGACTGACTGAAGCCACGCTCAAGCGTCACGCTGTAGTCCGGCTCGACCAGCCAGCGCGGCGCATCCGATGCTGCCTGTGGATTCTGGGCATGATCGAACAGGCGATGCACCATCTGCACATGCCCCTGATGTTGCATGTGTCCACCCATCACGCCGAAAGCCAGTAGAGGCCCGTGAGCATCGGTGACGAACCCGGGAATGATCGTGTGAAACGGGCGCTTGCCCGGGCCCAC
>JBCDIK010000092.1:0-13585 GCA_038749065.1 Pseudomonadota bacterium
ATCAGCTATTTATCGCTCATATCGAGTTCTTGTCCAGTCACCTTGAATCGTGCTTTCAGGTCGCACCCGGAGCGCCAGCTGGAGGGCCTCTATGATGCTCGCGGCAAGCGCGGCAGCAGGCCCCTGACCGCCGAATCGGTCAAAGATTCGGTGTTCCGATACAGGCATAATTCGGTCACGCTGCAAGGATTGGTTAGCGTCATTCGCCGCAGGAAGCGCGAAACCGTCCACAAGCGTTCGTCGTCACAGATCTATTTGTAGGACAATTTCGCCAGTGCCCCATATTCGTATTTCACGGCACTACTTTCACGGCCCTCACCTGCTGACCTCCGTGGTCGAGGGCGGTCTGCTGTTCGTGGCCGCGTACCTCGGCTACTTCACCCGTTTCCAGAGCCTGCCGGACCTGACTGAGCATCTACCGCTCGCCAGCGCGATCGCGATCTCCGGCGTGATTGCCATGTCTGCCATGGGCGTGTCCGCCGCACGCATGCGCGAAGGCTACATTGGCATGATGCTGCGCACCGGGGTGGCGATCTTTCTGCTCGCCACCTCCGCAATCGCGGTGCTCTCCTACTTCGTGCCTTCGATCGAGATCGGTCGTGGCGTGCTGCTGTTCAGCACCATCGAAGGCTTCCTGCTGATCGCGCTGTGGCGCTGGATTACCGGCGCTCTGATCGACGAAGACGCTATGAAACGCCGGGTGCTCGTGCTGGGCACCGGCAATCGGGCCGTTCCCATCGCCAGCCGGATGCGGCGCCGCTCCGATCGCCGCGGTTTCGTCCTGCTCGGCTACATGCGTCTGGGTGGCACGGAGGATATGGTGTCCGCTCACAGCGGTAAGGTCCTTGAGCCCGAAGGCTCGTTGCTCAACTACTGCATTCGCGAGGCCGTCGATGAGATCGTCGTCGCGACCCAGAAGCGTCGGCGCAACACCGATGCTGGCGGATTGCCGATCGACGAGCTGCTGGACTGCCGCCTGTCGGGCATCGAAGTGGTCGAGGTGCAGGCGTTCATCGAGCGAGAGGCCGGCAAGCTGGACGTCGATCTGATTGATCCGTCCTGGATCATTTTCAGCGATGGCTTCGTCGCCAACGCCGCGCGCGCGGTCTCGAAGCGCAGCTTCGACATTTTCGCGAGCACCCTGCTGCTGGTCATCATCTGGCCGATCATGCTGATCACCGCTTTTCTGATCGGTGCAGGCAGCCGCTTTCGCGAGCCGATCCTGTACAAGCAACAGCGCGTCGGCCTCAATGACAAGACGTTCAACGTGCTCAAGTTCCGCAGCATGCGCACCGATGCCGAGAAGGATGGCACTGCGCGCTGGGCTGTAGAAAACGATCCTCGCGTCACCCGCATCGGCGCCGTGATCCGCAAAACGCGGATTGACGAGCTGCCCCAGCTGTTCAACGTGTTGCGCGGCGACATGAGCTTCGTAGGACCGCGACCGGAGCGCCCGGAGTTTGTCGAGCAGCTCAAGGCCGAGATCCCCTACTACGACCAGCGGCATCGTCTGAAGCCCGGCATCACCGGCTGGGCGCAGCTGTGCTATCCCTACGGGGCGTCCGTAAACGACTCGAAGGAAAAGCTGAAGTACGACCTGTACTACCTCAAGAACCACAGTTTTCTGCTGGACCTGATCATCCTGCTGCAGACCGTCGAGGTTGTGCTGGTTGGAGAAGGTGCGCGTTAACAGCCGCGCCTTTGGCGCGCCTGTTAACGCGGACGAGTCGCTTCGCTACTCGCTGGCGCGTAGCGACTTGCGTGCGGTTGCTGATCTGCGCGCCTTCGGCGCGTGTGCTAACGCGGTCGAGTAGCTTCGCTACTCGCTGGCGCGACTAGCTGACGCCCTTGCGCACCAGCGCGCCCGGCAATGCGCCGGTGGGCTCGTTGTTCAGGTACACCGGCTCTCCGGCGACGATGGTCGCAGACAGGCCCTTCGCCTCCTGATGCAGGCGCCCTCCCCCGGCCGGCAGATCGCGCACCATGTACGGCCGGCTGAGCGACAGCTGCGCCAGATCGATGATATTCAGATCTGCCTTCAGGCCGGTCTCGATCCGGCCACGGTCCGTCAGCCCGTACAGATCGGCCGCATCGCCGGTGATCTTGCGCACGGCATCCTCGATCGACAGCAAGCCCCGCTCGCGAACCCAGTGGCTCAGCAGGTAGATATTGGCGCTGGCATCGCAGATCGATCCCACGTGAGCACCGCCATCGCCAAGCGCCGGCAGCGTATGGGCATGTGTGAGCAGCTCTGGCAGGTGGTCGGAATCGTTCACACTCGGCATGTAGATCATGGCCCGGCCCTGATCCTCCAGCAGATAGTCGTAGAGCCAGCTCTGCGGGGTGACCCCCGCCCGCTCGGCGCGCGCTGCGACGCTGTCCGCCGGATCCGGCCGATAGTTCGGCGGATCCTCCATCGGGTACATGATGTCGAAGCGGTGTCCGAAGAGCTTCATGAACACATGGGGCTGCACCGGGGCTTCGCTCAGGATCTGCGCTTTGACCGCCGGCTTGGCCAGCTCCAGAAGCTGCGCCTCGAGCGGCTGTTCCGCCAGGGTGCGCATGGTCGGATGCGCCGCGAAGGGCGTCATGGAGCCCGTCAGTCCCATCATGATGCCCAGGGGACGTGCGAGGACCTGCGGGCGGATGTCGAGACCACTCGCCTGGGCGCTCTCTACCCGCTGCAGATGTTCCCGCCACAGCGTCGGCAGGGAATCGATAATGAGCAACGTAAAGGTCCCGCGCGCACCGGTTTCTCTGCCGATATGGCGCAGGATGTCGAACTCCGCGTCCGCATCCTTCCAGTCCGCGATCATCTGAAACACGTGCCGGGCATCGCCGCGCAGATTCTCACCCAGGATCTTCAGTTCCCGGGTCGCGGCATCGTAGGTGGGCACCGGCACTCCGGCGAGGGTGCGGTGAACAAGGGTTCTAGAGGTGGAAAAACCGACGGCACCCGCCGCTAACCCTTCCCGCAGCAGCTCGCTCATGCGTTCGAGGTCGGCGTCGGTCGCGGCCTCCCGGTCGAGGGCGCGCTGCCCCATGGCAAACACCCGCAGCGGACCGTGAGGAAACAGCACGGCTACATCGATATCCCGGGCGCGCGCTTCGATCGCGTCGAGATAGGACGGAAAAGATTCCCAGTTCCAGGGCAGCCCTTCGGCCATGACCGGGTCCGGAATCTCCTCGACGCCTTCCATGAGCTCGATCAGCGCCGCTCGGTCGCCAGGCCGGCACGGGGCGAAACCCACGCCACAGTTCCCCATGACGACGGTGGTGGCTCCCAGGTTGGAAGACGGGGAGAGCCGCTCGCCCCAGCTCGCCTGACCGTCGTAGTGCGTGTGAATGTCCACGAAGCCCGGGGTCACGATCTGCCCGTTGGCGTCCAGGGTCCGCGCGGCAGGCCCCTCCGCGTCGCTCCCGATGGCCGCGATACGGCCCTGCTGGACCGCGATATCGCCCCGATAGGGCGCAGCACCGGTGCCATCCACCACCGTGCCGCCGGTGATCTTGAGATCCCACATGAGCGTTTGCCTCCCGCGCCTTGTCAGCCTTGGAATATACACCGTTCCGCAGCAGCCCTCGTGAGCAGTCGACAGCCGCCAAATCTGAACTAGCGTTAGGACAGAGGTAGGTGGCCGGATGGCCTGGAGTCTCGGTGAGGAAGATCGCAAAGCGAACGGCAGCGGGCGCAATCCTGACATGCGCAGCGACCCTGACCGGCTGCGGCAGTGAACTGGAGAAGCTGAGCGATTCCGATCTACAGGATCGCGCGTACCAGTGCAGCCAGAGCTCCGAGCATACGCCCGGCGGCGCCATCAGCTGCGAAAACTATCGCCGGGAATGCCTCCGCCGGCGCGATGAAGGCCGCTATGTGTGCTGACCCCGCCGGTCGGGCGCGGGCAGGCCGACGCGCCTGCCTTGCGCTGGGCCTGGTGCTTGCCCTGCTGACCTCATCGGGCGCTCGGGCGCTGGTGATCTTCGGTCTCGACACCGAGCACGCCCTGCCGGCGCCCGATCGCGGCGCAAGCCAACAGGAAGCGCCGCCCTTGCTGCTGCAGGGCATGACGGTCGCAGGCGCCTCAGAACGCGAACTGGCGCTGGCCTGGCCAGCACCGGGTCACTGGTGGACGGGCCAGGCCAAAGCACTGCCCGTTGTGCTGCGTGAAGACCCGAGCCGGCTCTGGATCGCTCTGGATCGCAACGAGCGACCCTTCTGGCTGCAGCTTCGCAGCGCAAGAGCAGACTGCACCGCAGACTTGACCTGGCTCGACGCTGCACTGACGCGCAAGTATCCCGATGCCCCGGAACCCACCACGATCGTTGCCACCTGGGGCTCACAGAAAGTACCCGCCACGCAACGCCTGCTGGGTGGCGGCGAAATCGCCATCGCCAGCGCCTGCCTCAGCGGTCATCTGCTGCTCGAGTACCGCCTGAACGAACGGGCGCTCACCGCCTATCAGAGCAGCCTGCACAACCTGGAGCGCGCGCAGGCGAGCTACGAGCGCATCACCGGGCGGGCCTATCTTCAGCACCGCCTGCGCAGTCTGCTGCTTGGCGACCGCTCCAATCTGCAGCGACTGCTCGGCTACAACCTTCGCGTCGATGACGCGGTAGAAGCGCCCCCGGAAGCGCTGCGCACCTTCAAGCCGGAGACCGATGCGGTAGCCGATCCGCTGCTCGCAGCGTTCATGGCCGGCGCCGAACACCAGGTACGCAGCGATGATCTGGGCGGCGTTCTCGCGCTCGAGTCAGAGTTTGCCGACCCCGACCAGAGCCATTTCGATGCGCTGGTCGACATGCTACGCGCCAGCTTTGGACTCCCCCGGAAGCGCGCGCCGCGGCACAAGATTTATCGCTTTGGCCCCCAGCGGCTGATCCTGCGCTGGCATGACGGAAAGCTGCGGCTGGTTTATCGCGACCTGCAGAGGGAGGAGCAGGCCCAGGAGCGGCAAGTGGCCGCAGAACGTGCAACCTTCGAGGCGGATACCGATGGACTCTGACGTTACCGAAAAAGACACCAATGTTCCCGATCGCTGGCCGTACCTGCCGGATCGGCGCTCGGGCGCGGATCGGCGCGACCCGGCCCGGCAACAGGGCACCGCACGCTTTCTGTCGTTGTACTGGGCGTATCGGGGCGATCGGCGCCGTCAGGAGCGGCGCCGCGGCTGGGCGTTTTTGCTACAGCCGAAACGCTAGCGCGCGGCTCGCCGAAAGAAGGTCTAGCTGGCGCTGGAACTCGAGACCAGGTCCAGTTCAGCCTGGGTGTAGAAGCCGGCAGCTTCCAGACGCTGGTTGCATTCGCCGTACACCGCGCCGAGGCGGTCCAGGACAAAGCGGGCGAACAGATCCTGGACGATGGCGATCGCCTGACGATCAAACTCCAGACTCTGACATGAAGCGATGAAGTGGTAGGCGATGTAGTAGGGGCTGATGGGCAGATCGGTGCTGCCGAGTGCCCGGTCGGTACCGTAGGACGTGCGCTCGGTGATCTGCTGGAGCAGCGTACCGAAGTGCGATGAGCACTTATCGGACATGCCGCGCGCGATCTCCATGAGCTCCGGGACCTCCGGCGGATTGCGGTCGTCTCCAAGCCAGGCATCACCCGCTCGCTGCATCCGCTTGGCGAAGGTCTGGATCAAACCACCCCGGCGGTAGCGCATCTCCCGCATGAGGTCGAAGCAGCGGGTCCGCTGCTCGGCGTCGTCATTGCGAAATGCGAGCTCGAACAGGCCGTCTTCGATATTTGAGTAGAACCCGTCCATCAGATGCAGCAGCTCACCGGTGACCCGATGATGCATGGCACTGAAGACATTGCGCGGATCGTTGCGATTGTCCATTCGGCCCTCGGGAAAGCTTCTAGCTTGGGGCCAGTCTAGCGGCGCTGAGCAACCCGGGACGTTGATGTCTGCGACACGACTTGTGAGACAAGCCGCACAAAGTGATCCATCGCGACAGATTCGGACCCAATCTGGGTTCGCTCTCGCCGCGAGGCGTCACATTCGCGCCCCGCTGCGTCAGTAATCCAGCGGAGGGAGCCGCGCCTACTGGAACCGCAACTGCGCGTTCACGCGTCCTGCCGTGCCAGAACCGTCGATGGAAGCGCGGGAAACGCTCACGCCATTGTTTTCTGCAAGTTGCGCCGTAAACGCGAGCACGTCGTTGAAGGACTGATCCTGAAGCACAACGCTGACGCCGCCATCGCTCTCGGGCTGTACACGATTCAGTTTCAGGCCGCGGGCGTTTGCAGCCTGGGTGACCAGCCGCAGCAGCGGCGTGCGACCGGCCCCGCCCTGCGGGCGCGCAACGACCTGCTTCAGGCGGTTTTCGTTGCTGCGAAGCCAGCCCAGCGTGGTTTGCGCGTTCTGGTAGCGGTTGTCTGCCTCGGCACGCCAGTCCGCCACCGGCTTCCAGATCCCCAGCCACAGCACCGTCAGGACCGTCACCGCGGCCAGCAGGGCGACAATTTTCTGCTCCGAGGGCTCGCGGCCGGCGTACCAGCGGTACGCACCGCTCTCATGCCAGCGCTGAGTGAGACTGCTCAACATCCCCTACCCCGCCTGTCCACGCAGGCGCAGCCGGGCGCGAACCCGATTGTCCTGTTCCTGCTGCGCGGAGACGATCTCTACCGCGTAACGCTGCTGCTCGAGCTGCTCTTTCACGCTGTCGAGCCGATTGAAGTCCGTGATCAGGATATCCAGGGAGAGCTCGCCGCGGGCCGCCGTGTAGCTCATCCCGTTGAGCGAGATCGAGGCGTCCATGATGCCCGCCACCTCGTTCACATAGGCGAGCAGCCCGGGGCCACCATCGGCGGTGGGATCATTGATTCGGGCCCCGGCGCGGCGCCGGAGGTTCTGTGGCGTCGCCTTCTTGTCGTCCGGGAACAGGCCTTGATAGAGCGTCAGGGCATCGGCCTCAATGCGCTCGGCCTGTTGGCCGGCCCAAAACCCCTGAGCCAGCTGCAGTGCAAAGGCGAGCACTGCCCAGCCAGCCGCCAGCAGCCCCACGGTGCGCCATACCGCGCTGCCCTCGCCGCTTGCCCGAACCGGCGCGTACTGGCCCTGCAGCAGGTTGATGACGCGATCCTGATGGTCCCGGAAGCGCCGGGCGAGGTAACCCAGGGTGCTGTCGCCGGGCTCGGCTTCCGCTTCGACCGACAGCGTCGAGCTGTCCATGATTTCCTTGCGCTCTGCATCCGTGAGCACCCCGCCGACCACACACAGCCGCGATTCCGT
This sequence comes from Pseudomonadota bacterium, assembly GCA_038749065.1. Classification (GTDB taxonomy): domain Bacteria; phylum Pseudomonadota; class Gammaproteobacteria; order Pseudomonadales; family Azotimanducaceae; genus CALHVX01. The sequence goes on from JBCDIK010000092.1 coordinate 7,236, forward strand.
CAGTGAGCCAACGGCAAAGCCGAGGTTCACCCGGTCGATGGTCGCCGCCTGGTCGCCGGTCTTGATCAGCACGTGGTCGCCGTCGAACAGCGCATAGGCCGTGTCCGGCTCATCGGGCAGCAGTTCCGCCTCTGAAAGAATGTGGCTGGGGATGGCGCCGATCTCGGCGAAGGCGCCCTGCCAGTTCAGCAAGAGGGCCCGATCGACCAGGTTGCAGCGCACGGGCTCATCGCGGCGGATCGCCGCGTGGGCCAGGTGCATGCCCTCAATATCTGAGGCCACGAACTCCTCGACCACAAAGGGTAGCGCCTTACGGATCTGCGCCACGTTGCGCCCTGGGACCTCGCAGGCCACCCCGAGCACAAACTCGCTCGGCACGATGATGACCACTTCGTTGCCGGCCTCGGACCAGCTGCCGCCGGGATCCATAAGATCGGCAAAGCCGCGGTAGTCGGTCACTCCGGAAGCGCGGGCGGTGCCGTCATCCTCGAGGATCAGCCACTCCCCGCCGATGTCATAGCCGTCGTCCGTCTCTACCGCGGGCGCGAGCACTCTCACGAACAGGGTTGGCATGGGTCAGGTCCCGTCGTCCTCATACAGCGACACAAAAGGCTGGCCCAGGTCTCGGCGAACCAGACTGAGGCGCCCATCCTCACCATTGCGAAAGAGCAGCGAGGAGATTTCCGTCAGGTTGCCGTCAATGTCCACCTGAGCGCGCAGCTCGAAATACTCGCTCTCAACGGCCAGATTTTCAATGCTGGCCTGCAGCTCCGGGTACTCGCCCGTGACCTCATTCACGCTTTCGTACCGACGCTCGCCCCGAACCAACGGTTCCAGGAAAGAGGGCGTCAAGGCCTCGTTGAGGCTCGCCAGCACCTGCCAAGGCGCAGTGTTCAGATTGATCAGGAGATCCGTCGTCGGCAAGACGCATACGAAGGGGGCAACGGCGGCGCGCTGCTGCGGATCCAGATTCGCCAACAGGCGGAGCTCGGAGATGTCCGCCGCAGGTCGATTCGCGGCGCGGTACGGCGCGGGCTTCAGGAGATACTCGTTGTCTTCGGCGCCGAAGCCCGTATTGAGCTCATCGGCATCGACCCAGTCTTTCCAGGTGTCTGCCATGTTGGGGGGCAGCTCCAGTATCTGCAGCAAGCGCCGGAATTGCTGGTGCGCAAGCTGCGCCTTCTGCTGCTCAGTGTGCGCCATCGCATTGAGATTGAAGCAGCTGCCCCGGTCCGCAATCTGAATCTCCAGGAAGGCGTTGTCGTACTCTGCCAGCTCGAAGGGCTGCAGCGGCTGCGCCCACTCATCAAACAGCGTGTCGTTCTTGGGCGCTTCATCCGCCTCCCAGTCCCGAAACAACAGCTGCCGCGCCAGGGTTTCAGCGCCGAGCGCATAGGACAGCGTCAGATCCGCGCCCAGGCTTTGCCGGGCCTGGGCGATGGTCAGGCTATGGCGGGACATCATTCGGACCGTAATCGCCGACAGCAGCGCCACGATCAGCAGCACACTGAGCAGCACTACCCCGCGCGATCGGCTAGCGAACATCGCCGGGCCCTGGCGCGCTGTCTAGGGGCACCGTGTTGATGCTGGGCACGGACCACAGCCGCTCGATCTGCCCGTAGGGCTGCAGCTCGAAGCGCAGCCGGATACCGGCCAGTTCCCGGCTCGGATCCCCTTCGGAACCGGCCACCGGCCAGAAACCGTACTCATTGCCGGAGACATCGATGGCCTGCACTTCGAAATTGTCGACGCCGGTCAGCAGCTCCTGTAGCTGCGGCGTCGCGTCTGGGGTGAGGTCGAGGTGCTGGAAGTACGCCCGATACAGGATGTCCCCTTCGATCCGGTAGACCACACGCTGCAGACGCGATCGCTCCCGGTCCAGGGGGTTCTGCCAACCGGCCCGGGTGAACTCCAGCGTGCCGTCGCTGGAGATCAACAGCGCGCCGCGCTCGTCGCCCAGGGGATCGCGGATCGGGCGATTGGCAATCTGCAGCATGTCCCGCTGCATCACGTGCATCGCCCGCTGCACCTGAACCAGCCGATCGCCGCGCTCGCTGACGATGCCAAAGTTGTCGATCACACGCCCCACAATGCGCGCGGTCACGAGTCCCAGGGTCGCAAAGATGCCCAGGGTCACGATGATCTCGACCAGCGTAAAGCCGCGGGCGTGCCGGGCGCGCATCACGGTCAGTGCACGCCCGCAAAGGCGGTGGTCGTGTGAATGGGCCCATAGCGCTCGCCGTCTGGGAGCAGCTCGTAGACCTCGACATCGATGCGCTTAAGCCCGTCGTCACTGGTCCCCTCGATCGACAGGTCGACCTGCCAGTCCCGGCGGGCGAGCAGGACCCGCTCCGTGCGCCGACCTTCGCTGATCGGCTCCGTGCGATTGCGCGCCTCGATCCGCAGGGCGTTGACCTGATTGTCAGCCACCCAGGCGGCGGCGGCGCGACGCTCGAGCTGAAAGCTCTGCTGGGCAATGTCGCTGACACGCGTTGTGACGGTGAAACCCAGCACTGCAAAAACCATGAGCGCGATCAGCAGCTCGATCAGCGTAAAGCCGCGGGACGGACCGTTCACAGCTCATCGCCGCGACGCAGGGCAACGCCGCTGAGCCCATCGCTCGTCAGCACCCAGGCAATGCCCAGGTCTTCCGATTCGATGGTGGCGGTGAAGGGCGTGATCTCGCCGCTGCGGAAAAACACCAGATCCGGCAGCTTCGCCGCACTGGGGTTGCCCCCACCACCAAGGCCCTCTTCGTCCTGCGCCGTCAGCGCATCCAGGTCCGCAAGCGACCGAGCGTCCGCGCCACCGGCGCTCTCATCATCATCGTCGCCACCGCCGTCGGCACGAATCCGCAGGTTATCCCCTTCTTCCAGGGTGATCGGAGCGAGGGGCCGCTCGGAAAGCGGCAGCCAGGCGCCGCTCTCGCGATCCCGCTCGGACCACTCGTAGCTGGTCGGATCGAAGTGAAAACCGATCTCGCGATTGCGCTGCACCGCACGGCCGCGGGCCAGCTCCATGCGCAGCGCCAGACGCTCGGCCTCGCCCTGCAGGCGCTGGCTCTCGCTGGCACCGGTAAAACCGAGCACCACGGAGCCCGTCAGCACCGCGGCGATAGTGAGGACAACGAGAATCTCTAGAAGGGTAAAGCCGCGCTCGCGGCGCCCCGCGACCGGGCGCGTAGGCGACGGGCAGGCGCTGTGGCCGGCGGCGCTAGAGGTTGGCGTAGCTGATGTCCGCATTGACGCCGTCGCCACCCTCGGTGCCGTCGGCGCCGAGGCTGTAGAGATTGAAGCCATCGCCCGTGCGCTCATAAAGGTACTCACCGCCCCAGGGGTCCGGCTCAAGGTTCTTGATGTAACCGCTCGGGTTGTAGTTCTTCGGCTCCGGGAACCCGTTGGGCTTGTTGACCAGCGCTTCCAGCCCCTGGTCCGTGGACGGGTACTGGAAATTGTCCAGCCGGTAAACGTCGAGCGCATTCGCGAGCGCCCGGATGTCACTCTCGGCCTTGGTCAGCCGTGCCTGGTCCGGCCGGGCGAGCAGGTTCGGGACGATCACGGCACCTAAGATGCCGATGATGACGACCACGACCAGGATCTCGATCAGGGTAAAACCGCTCTGTTTGCTGCCCATCGTAAGCGTCCTAGACCAGTTGGTTCATATTCAATATGGGGAGCAGGATAGCCATCACGATGAACATCACAAGCCCTCCCATCAGCACCAGCATCAGCGGCTGGAACAGGCTCACAACGGTTGTGACAAGCCGTTCCACTTCTGCCTGCTGAAAGCTCGCGACGCGCGCCAGCATGCTGTCCAGCTCACCACTCGCCTCGCCGCTGGCCACCATGTGCATCAGCATCGGCGGCAGGTAACCCACCCCCTCGAGAGCCACGTTCAGGCTGGTGCCTTCCTTGACCTTCTGGGTGGCTTCAGAAAGCTTGCGCTTGAGCCACTGGTTGTTCACCACCTGCTCAGCAATCCGCATCGCCTCCACGAGCGGCACGCCGCTGGAGGTCAGGATGCTGAGCGTATTGGCGTAGCGTGAGGAGTTGGCGCCTCGGGCAATGCGCCCCACCAGCGGCAGGCTCAACCGCTGCCGATCCCAGGCCAGTCGGACATGCGGCTGTTTGAGCATCAGCTGCACTGCCACGACCATGGCGGCAATCCCGGCCAGCAGCAGATACCAGTAGGCGCGCAGAAAGTCGGAGATGCCGATGAGGATCTCGGTAATGCGCGGCAGCTGCTGCCCGGAGTTCTCGATGACACCGACCATGTCGGGCACCACGTAAACCATAAGCGCGCCGACGATCGCGAGCGCCAGCAGAAACAGGATCACGGGATAGACCAGCGCCATCTCGACATCGCGGCCGGACTCGAACTGCTTTTCGCCGTAGGCCGCAAGGTTCTCAAGGACGCGATCCAGAAATCCGGACTGTTCACCCGCCGCCACCGTGGAGCGGTACATGTCGTTGAAGGTGGAGGGATAGTCTCCCAGGCTGTGCGCGAGCGCGTGGCCTTCGAGCACTCGCCCGCGGATCCCCAGGACCAGGGCGCGAACGTGCTGCTTTTCGCTCTGCTTGGCGATCGCCTGCAGGGCTTCTTCGATCGGCAGGCCCGCGGTGATCAGCGTGGCGAGCTGGCGCGTGAACAGGACCCGGTCGAGGGCGCTCAGGCGCCGGCCCATGGAAAACAGGCTGCTCTTGGCGCCACCGTTGCTGTCGCTGCCGTTGGCCGCGGCGCGCTCCCGGCCACTGGCGTTGGCGACGTTGAGGGGCACCAGCCCCTGATCGCGCAGCATCTGGCGGATCTGCCGCACACTGTCGGCCTCGAGCACACCCTTCTTCTGCTTGCCCTTGGCATCCAGGGCAACGTAGGAAAACGCAGCCACCGCCTGCTAGCCCTCCAGCGTGACCCGCAGTACTTCTGACACTGTGGTCAGCCCCTGGAGGACCTTCTCCTTGCCGTCGTCACGAATGCCCTGGGTGCGCTGGCGTGCGTAGGTGGTTAGCTCCCGCTCGGAAACCCGATCGTGAATGAGCTGCTGCATCCCCTCGTCAACGATGACCAGCTCGTAGATGCCCATGCGTCCGCGATAGCCGGAGTGACTGCAATGCTCGCAACCCTTGGCCTCGTAGACCACGCCTTCTTCCGTGCCCAGGAACTCGAGCTCGCTCTTCAGCGCCGGGCGCGGCGCCTTGCAGTCGGGGCAGAGCATGCGCACCAGGCGCTGCGCGAGTACGCCGACCAGCGACGAAGACAACAGGAAAGGTTCGACCCCCATGTCCGCCAAGCGAGTCACCGCGCCCACGGCGGTATTCGTGTGCAGGGTCGACATCACCAGGTGCCCCGTCAGCGAGGCCTGCACAGCGATTTCCGCGGTCTCTAGATCGCGGATCTCACCGATCATGACCACGTCCGGGTCCTGCCGCAGGATCGCCCGCAGTCCACGCGCGAAGGTCATGTCCGCCTTGGTATTGACCTGCGTCTGGCCGATGCCGTCGAGGTTGTACTCGATCGGGTCCTCAACGGTCAGGATGTTGATGGTGTTGGCCGACAGCTCCGCCAGTGAGGCGTAGAGCGTGGTCGTCTTACCGGAGCCCGTCGGGCCGGTGACCAGAAAGATACCGTGTGGCTTGCTGATGACTTCGCGCGTGCGCCGCAGATCCGCCGGCGACATCCCCAGCGTATCGAGCTTGAGGCGCCCGGCCTGTTTGTCGAGCAGACGCAGCACGACCCGCTCGCCGCTGCTCGCAGGCATGGTCGAGACCCGCACATCAACCTCGCGGCCGCCGATCTTCAGACTGATGCGGCCATCCTGGGGCACCCGCTTCTCTGCGATATCGAGCCGCGCCATCACTTTGATCCGCGAGACCAGCAACGGCGCGAGCTCCCGCTTGGGACGGACGATCTCGCGCATCACCCCGTCAACGCGAAAACGCACGAGCAGCTCTTTCTCGAAGGTCTCAATGTGGATATCAGACGCGTTCTCGCGAATGGCTTCCGCCAGCAATGCGTTGATCAGGCGAATGATGGGCGCGTCGTCTTCCTGCTCCAGCAGGTCTTCCGTTTCCGGCACGGACTGCGCGATGCTCGCAAGGTCGAGTTCATCCCCGAGATCTTCGACCATCTGCCGCGCCTGGGAGGAATCGCGGGCATAGGTGCTCGACAGCAGACTGTCGAACTCGGCATCGTCCACCTTTCGGATCGTGATCGGCCGTTGTGCGAAGCGCTTGATCTCCGCCAGAGTCGTCAGCGAGGGCTGGGTGCGGCAGGCGACCACTGCCGGGCCACGGTCACTGCCCGGGTCGAGCAACACCACGCCAAAGCGCTTGGCGAAGGTGAAGGGCAGC
>JBCDIK010000093.1:0-13578 GCA_038749065.1 Pseudomonadota bacterium
ACCTGCGGCCAGAGGGAAGAAGAAGCCTGCTCAAGGCTTTGAACCGGGCAAAAAAGTGAAGACCTGGAAAGCTTCCCCACAGATTTTCCCCACAGAACTGTCGGCGGAAGCCGAGCAGGTCCTGATTGAGCATCCCGATATCGCCGACGTCGCCTGTATCGGAGTGCCACACCCGGAGATGGGCGAGGAGCTGAAGGCGCTGGCCATCCTCAAGCCCGCGGCGACGGTGACCGCAGAGACCCTGATCGCCTGGTGTCGGGACCGCCTTTCCCATTACAAGTGCCCACGAAGTCTGGACTTTGTCGATGATCTGGGCCGCAACACCATGGGCAAGATCAACAAGCGCAAGCTGCGGGCGCCCTACTGGGCCTAGGGGCGCAATTGGCAATCAAATTGCCTTGGGGGCGGCTGATCGCCCAAGCGCGATTCTTTTTGAACCGCTGGGTCGTGCCCGGCCTCTCAGGGGCGTACCAACCAGTCCCCGGGGCGGCAAGCGCTGTGCTGATGGAATCCATGACAGGGCCGCCCGGCGACGGGGCGACCGAAGAACCGCTGCCGCGCTCAGCGCCGAGTCTGGTGCTGGCCGCCGATGACCCTGATCAGGAAGATCGGCGCCTGCTGGCGCGCATTGTCGAGCAGCGCGACAGCGCCGCCCTGGAGCAGCTGTACGGACGCTACCGGGAACGCTTGAGTGCCTTTCTGCATCGTCTGTCCCGGGACCCGGCGCTGATCGAAGAGGTGTACAACGATGTCATGGTCAAGATCTGGCACAAGGCGCACCAGTTTCAGGGGCAGTCCCGGGTCTCGAGCTGGATCTACTCCATCGCCTATCGCGACTGCCTGCGCATGGTGAAGAAACAGCAACGGCGGGACCGGATCATTCATCTGTTCGGGGATGAGGTGCCTGAGCAGCCGGTACAGGATGATCATGGGGAGCCCCTGATCGATCCGGCGCTGCTGCAGCGCGCGTTGGGGCGCCTGCCGCCGAAGCAACGCATCGTGCTGGAGCTGTGCTACTTCGAAGGTCGCGCGATCGATGAGATTGCGCGCATCGTCGACGCGCCGGCGAACACGGTCAAAACGCGGCTGCATCACGCGCGCAACAAACTGAAAATCGATCTCCGTCGCCAGGGTGCGGCGCTCGACGCCTAGGGTCTCGTCATGAATGCCACCACCGATCATCCCCTCGAACATCAGGTCAGTGACTATCTGAATGGTCACCTGGATGCGGCCGCCCGTCGCGCCTTCGAGCAGGCGCTGGCGCAGGATCCAGCGCTGGCTGAACTGGTGCGTTTTGATCGCGCGCTGCAGCGGCAGCTCAAGGCCGCGACACCCGTCGCGACCTCGTCCGGTGCCGGTGCCGGCTTCGAGGCGGTGCGGGCCCGGATTGAGCCGCAGGGTGATCACACGCGGCGCCGCGACGACGGTCGCGGGGGCTGGTTCGCCTGGGGCCTGCCGGTTGCCGCAGCGGTCACCCTGTCGGTGCTCCTGTTGCCGGCGCTGCTGCCGCAACAGGTGGCGGATGAAGGTGAGTACGAGACCCTGACCGATAAGACCGCAGCCGGCACGGTGGCGATCACGATCATCGCGGCGAACGGGGTGCCAGCGGCGGGCCTCGAAGCGCTGGCGCAGGAGGTCGGGCTGCCGGTCGATGCGCGCCTGCCCGGCGCGATCCGCGTGTCTGTCGCGCAGGGCGCTGATCTGGAAGCGCTGCGCCAGACCCTGGAAGCGGATCCGCGGGTGCGTCTGGTGCGGGTGCCGACGCAATGACGTGCGCCGCTGTGAGGGGCTTGCGCCCTGGTGTGCTGCTGGCGCTGGCGCTGGTGCTGCTGCAGTCCGGTTGCAGCGCGATCGCACCGGTGGACTCGGCGAGCGCGCTGAGCGGTCGTAGCGACCTGCTCATGGTCGTCATCGATGACCCGCGCAGCGAAGGCGAGCGCCTGGGCCTGAACGGCCCCGGCTACGCGCCGCGCATCGCCTACCGCGATGAGCCGGTGCTGCGCCGCCGCGCGGCGCGCATCGCCGCCGACTATGACCTCGCGCTGCTGGAACAGTGGCCGCTGCGCAACCTGGCGCTGCACTGTTTCGTGATCGAGCCGCCGGATGCTGCAACGCTGACCCGCTTGCGCGCCGACGCCCGGGTGCGTTGGGTCCAGCCCTTCAACGAGTTCGAAACCCTGGCGCTACCGACCGCGGCCGCGCGGGCGGAAGCGCAGGATGCGCATCAGGTGATGGCGCGGTTTTTCGAAGCGGTTCCGGAGCGGGGCGCCGGCGTCAAAATTGCCGTCGTGGATACGGATATCGACCGCAGCCATCCGGACCTGGTAAACGCCATGCTGCACCGGGCCAACTTTGCCGGTCGCCGCGGTCAGCCCGAGAAGGAGGCGCACGGGACGGCGGTGGTCGGCCTGATCGCTGCCTCGCCCGCGACGCAGGACGGCTTGAGCGGGCTGGCGCAGGAGGCGGACGTGCATCTGCTTCGCGGTTGCTGGCAACAGGGCGGCGGCGGTCGCTGCAATACGCTGACACTGGCTCTGGCGCTCGATGCGGCGATCGACCTACAGCCGCAGATTCTGAACCTGTCGCTCAGTGGTCGCGCCGATCCGGTATTGCAGGCGCTCGTGGAGCGGCTGCTTGCGCAGGGAACCCTGGTCATTGCGGCCTACGATGAGCAGCGTGCACCCGCGGAGCGTTTTCCGGCGCCGGGACCCGGGGTGATCTATGCCTGGGGTGCGCCGGCAGCAACGCCGGCGGTTGCGGTGCCCATGCCGCCGAATGTAGCCGTGTTGGCCGCGCCGCGGGATGCCCTGTCCCTGGCCCCCATGGCAGGCTATGAGCTGGTTTCGGGTCACTCGATCGCGGCACCCCAGGTCGCGGCCCTCGCGGCCTGCCTGATGGCACGCGACGAAGATGCGCCCCGTGCAGCCATCCAGTCCCGCCTGGCGTCATGGCTCGCGCTTTAGTGACGACCGCGGCGGCTTACAGTTTCGGGAACCGCTGGCGGACATTTCTGTCTTAAACTCATCGGAGCCGGCGGTCTTCTACTTTTGCCGGCGTAGGCCGAGCTCAGGGTGCACTCAAAGCCCTGGAATTTGGCCGCAACGGGGAGCGTTGGTGCGACGGGCACACAGTGATCAGGGTCGAGCCTGCGTACGAGCGGGCCTGATACAGGGCGCGATCTGCGCTGTCCTGGTGAGCTTCGCGCCCGACACTCACGCCGAGCAGAACGTTGCCATCACCGCGCTCTACGCCAGCGACTGGTACTACCACGGCACCAGCGAAACCCTCGGCCGCGGCGCAATCGGACTGAACCTGCAGTGGTCCTCCGACGCCTGGTTCGCTGGCATTGAGGGGCATCAGGCCGATGAGGACGGGGTCGAGTCCCGCCAGCGGCAGCGGGCCGTCATGGTTTACGCCGGCCGCCGCTTCGTTCTGTCGTCCCTGTGGCACGGCAGCCTGAGCGTATCGCAGCGCGAGTTCCCGGGGTCCACCAAGGAGTGGGATTACACGGAAGTGCAGCTGGTGGCGGCGCACCGGAACGGTTTCCAGGCGCGCCTTGACTACTCGCCCGACTACTACGAGCACGATGCCGCGTCTCTTGGACTGACGCTGCGTTGGCTGCGGCCTCTGGGCGAGCGCGCTTACGGCTATGTCGAGGCCGGTGCGCTCACGCTCGAAGAGCGTACGCGCTGGCAGGGGCATGAGTTCGCTTCGGCGGGGGTCGGCCTGAACTGGCGCTCGATCAACGGCGACCTGTCCTATCGCTGGAACAGCGAGGGTCAGAGCAACAACTTCGGTCGCGAAGACTATTCGCCCTCGCAGTTTGTGCTGGAGTTGGCCTGGCGCGTGCGCTAGGGACCCATGCAGCGGATCGAATCCCAATGATTGTGGCGAGATGCGCTTGAATTCCCAGGCGCTGTCGCGCCGCGAGTTTCAGGGTTACTGTCTGCTGTCTGCGCTGGTTGCACTCGCGGGTGGAGGCAGCTTTTTGCTGCTCGGTGCTGAGGGTGTGCCACGCGTGACCGGAGCGGAGTATCCGGCGTTGGTGGATCCATTGACCGAGGCTTTGGTGGCGATCCCCCTGAACGAGCGCCCGACATTCGATCTGTGGTTCAGAGTGTTGGGTTGGTACTGGCTGAGCGCAGGCCTGATGTCAGCCTGGATTACGCCCCGAGTAGAGTTCGAAACGGCTTGGTTTCGGTTCGTGAACCTGGCGTTTATGGCCGTCGGTGTGGCATCTGCTATTACGATCTCGCAGACGGGTACCAACGCGCATTTGCGGTATGACGCCCTGTTGCCGCAGATCGGGATCCCCCTGACAGCGATTGTCTGGCAGACCCTTATGTGTCGCGCTGCGAAGCGTGCCGCGCCTTCCTGCGGGGAAGAGTCTCCCGATTAGGAGGGTGCCCGGGCGTTGCGCTGCAACGAAAAAGCCCGGCGCGAAGACCGGGCTGGGACAAGGGTGAGGACGGCGGTCACGGCCATCCCTGGCCGCTCGCGCCGATCGCGCTAGCGCAGGCGAACCTGGCCGCGGATTTCCCCGGCAGGGAACGCTTCCGTGTGGATGTTGATGTAGATGTTGCCCGCCGCCATCTCGTTCAGGAGAGCGAGCATCGGGTCAGCGGCGTCCGCCAGAGGGCCCACCACGTCGGCGCTGCTGATGGTCGACAGCAGACGCTGGCCATTGATCAGGTCAGGCGTCAGGTTGGCAACGATCGGGCCATTAGCGCCTTCCTGCGCGTTGTGCAGGTGCGCCATGACCGCCGGGCCGCTCAATCCGCTGGTGTTGACCTGGATCAGTACTTCTTCACCACCGCGGGAGAGCGCGACGCTCAGGCCCCGGGCGCGGCTGCGTACGGTCGGTCCCGTCACTTCGTTCTGCGCGCGCAGGAAGGAGGTGAAGCGGTTGGTCCGGCCCAGATCCACGTAGCGGAACCGGAACTCGGCCGCGCGGTAGTTGGGAGCCAGGAAGTCGGCTGCGCCAAAGACCGGGTGCGTGAGAACACCGTCCGGGAAGGTGCCGTCGGTGCGGAAACCTTCGTGCAGCTCAACGGGGTTTGATTCCGGAACCCCGATGTTCGGGCCGGCCTGGTTCAGGAACGCCGTGTTGGCGGCGATCTCGTCGTTGACCTCTGTGCCAGCGTCGAGCACGGCTGTGCCGGGAACGGCGAAGTTCGCCCCGACGAACCGACCGCTGTCGTTGAAGAGACGGTGGGCCACCGGATTGCCATTGGCGATGAAGGCGTCATTGCTGGGAATGACCATCGACGCATAGCTGAAGTACTGGTCCGTCTCCGGGTTGACGTTGAAGGTCCGGGCCGAGAAGCCACCGCTGACCAGCGGACCGGTCGGGCCCACCAGGGTCGCCTGCGGCGCCCCGGGGAGGGCATTCGCGAACTCGGCGCTGATCGGGCCGGTGGTGCCGTCTTCGGCCAGGCGCTCAACAGCTTCGGCGTCCACCAGGCTGCCGGCGCCTAGGGGGACGCCCCGGTCGTAGATGTCGAAGCTACCGTCGTGGATGCCGACCCAGATCGGAGTCTGCAGAGCGCCGCGGGCGGGCGCGCCGTTTTCCGCGATGACGACAACGGAAGGAATGGAACGGGATTCCGCGAAGGTCGGGGCCGCCACGGTAGCGAGTGCGGTCATGGCAACCGCATGGCGTAAGATTCGGTTCATGGTGTCTCCTGGACAGTCTGTTTGGTGCCGCGGGACTGCCGTCTTAAGGACGCTCCGCAGCTTGTCGCTAGGAGGGTGGCCCTTGAAAAGCGGTTCAAAGTTTTTTGCAGGGCGATGCGTCTGTCCGACAAGGGTGCGGCGCCGGGGCCCGGAGCGTTGAGGTCCCCATGCTGTCACCGACCCCTTACGCTGAACTCAACGAGGTCCTTGCGGAGCTCCTGACTGGAGCACGGTCGGCTCTTGGAACCAACTTCGTTGGCGCGTACCTGCAGGGCTCCTTTGCCATCGGCGATTACAGCGAGTTCTCCGACTGCGACTTCATCGTGGTGACGGAGAAGGATCTGTCCGAGCAGGAGCTCGAGGCGCTGCGGGGCCTGCATCACCGCCTCTATCGCCTGCCGTCGCCCTACTGGCCCCGCAATATCGAAGGGTCCTATGCGCCGCGTGCCATCCTGCGGCGCTGGTCCACAGAGCCACGCGATCCCCCCGGCGAGCCGCGCGCGGCCCAATGGGGCGATCCGGGCATGGACGGTGCCCCGCCCCGGTGTTACCCGCTGTGGTATCTGCCCCATGGCAGCGACGTGCTGGTGCGCTCAGAGCATGACAACAGCCAGGTCGTGCGCTGGACGCTGCGCGAGCGTGGCGTGACCCTGGCTGGTCCCACACCTGCGGAACTGATCGATCCGATCGATCCGGCGGACCTTAAAGCGGAAGTGCGCGCGACCCTGGATCTGGCGCTTCAGACCGGGCTCGCCATGCCCATTGCCGCGCTGCAGACCTTCTGGGTCGGTCTCTGCTGCCGCATCCTGCACACCATCGAGACCGGGCGGATCACCTCCAAGAAGGAGGCCATGGGGTGGGCCCAGGCCACCCTGCCTGCGCAATGGCAACCGTTGATCGCGCACGCGTTGACCCAGAAGAAGGGGGATCCGGCGCAGGCACAGGCGCCGGTTGCGGCGGAGCTGGCCGCGCAGACCCGGGCGTTCGTGCAGACGTGTGCGGACCTTGCTGATCAGGGGTTGCAGCGACAGCGCTAGGCTGGTGGGGACTCCTTGCGACCTGTTAGCTGCCGGTAGATCGTACGCGCCTGCGCAGGGTCCTCGGCGCGTAGGAAGGGCTTCGTGATGTCTTCGTAGCCCTTCCAGGCGTAGGGGTCTTCGCCGCTGACCATGACCACGTCCCGAAAATCCTCCCGGGGCGTCGGGGGCATGCCGAAGGACCAGGGCAACAACAAGCGCGCGCTCATGACGTGGTTGACGATGGCGCGTCGGAAGCCTTGCTGGCGGCGATTGTTCAGCGATCGGTGCAGCACATACCCGTGGAACACCACAACGTCGCCGGCATCCGCATCAACCGGCACGCCTCCTTCCCGAGCATAGGGGAAGTCGAAGGCTTCTGCGGAAGCGTCGAAGCGTTTGTCTTGGTGCTCCCGGGTCGGCCACAGGATGCCGGCTTCATGACTACCGGGATGCATCCAGAGCCCACCGTTGTCCTCTCGCGCATCATCCAGCGCAATCCAGACCCCGACCAGGGAGCGGTCCCGGGTGGGAATGTAGTGCTCATCCTGGTGCCAAGCTTGTCCCGGTTTTCCCGCGTGCTTGACAAATAGCATGGACTGCATGCACTTGATGTCCGGACCGATGACCTCGCGCAGCAGTGCGACGATCGCATCGTTGAAGAGCGTCTGCTTCAGGAGTTCCGACGCTTTGTGTGGAAAGTGGATCGCCAGCACTGAAGCCAAAGCGTCCCGGTCCGTCGCCGCAGCGGCTGCGACCGCTTCCGCGCCGAGCACCTGGCCGCGGTGGCCGCTGCACAGAGCGCTGGCTTCGTCCCGAAAGGCCCTGACTTCCTGGGGCGAAAAGGCCTGCCTGATCACCACGTAGCCATCGCGCCGGTACCTTTGCGCCATGCCCTGCCAATCGGTCTGGTCGTGCTGAGCCATCCTGATGCGGAATCCTGATGCAACCTGCTTTGTTACTATACGCGCGTCACGAATGAGGAGAGATCATTGGACATCAAGCTCGATCCGGAACTTCAGGCGGTAGTGGACGCGATGGCCGCGGCCAATCCGAATCCCCCAGACTTTACCGAGTTGCCGATCGAGATGTTCCGCGCCGGTTATCTGATGATCAGCCAGGCTCAGGCACTGGGCGACATTCCCTGTGACGAGATTCGTGATCTGACCGTGCCTGGCGGTGATGGCCCGATCGGGGCCCGGCTCTACGTGCCCCAGGGGGCAGGGGACGCAACGCTGCCGGGCCTGATCTTCATCCACGGCGGCGGCTTCATGATCGGGGACCTCGACACCCACGACAGCCCCTGCCGGCAGCTAGCGAACACCGCAGGATGCCGGGTCATTGCGCTCGACTACCGGCTGGCGCCGGAGCACAAGTTTCCCGCGGCAGTGGACGACGTCATTGCCGCCGCGACGCATATCACCACCCATGCCGCTGACTACGGCATGGATGCGAATCGGCTGGCGGTCGGCGGCGACAGTGCGGGGGGCAACCTCTCTGCGGTGTTGTGCAATCATCTGGCAGCGGCCGGCAAAAATCCCTTTGCGCTGCAGCTGCTCATCTATCCGGCTACCGACGGCACAGTGGAAACGCAATCCCGGCTCGAGCTGCAGGAAGGTATCACTCTCGAGAAGAAAGTCATCGACTTCTTCATGGAAGGGTATCTTGGCGGGGTGGAGACTGACGATGAGGATCCGCGACTTAACCCGGCGAAAGCGGCCGGGTTCGCCGGGGTCGCGCCCGCACACATCGTGACCGCGCAGTACGATCCGCTCCGCGATGAAGCCAAGGTGTATGCGGACTTATTGGAAGCCGACGGCGTGCCTGCAAGCTACCGCTGTTATGAAGGACTGATGCACAACTTCATTCTGCAAACGGGTGTCGTCAGTGCCGCAAAGCGAGCGGTTGATGACATGGCAGAGGTCTTGAAACAAAGGTTCGCGTGATGCCTAGCTGGTGCGTTGCGGTGGCTGCGGCAGATTCAAGTGGTACGGCGGATTCCTGACGTTAATCCCCTCTACTGCTCGAGTCTCCTGCCAGCCCGGATCGTTCACGAGTCAGTCAGCAGTGTCCGCTCTATCCACACGGGCTGCATCTGTAACATCCTTGCGTCATGCTCTGAGAAAAGTGTTTCAATCGTAAGAAAGTGTTTCTGTGGGTATCGAATCGGTCCCCCAAAGCGTCTTATAGATAAGGACGGTGCGGCCGTCTCTATCGGGAACACTCAGTGGAAGATGCTCAGCTGATCTCGGGTATGCGGTCAAAGGGCTTGAAGGTCACTCCGCAGCGCCGACTCGTTTGCCAGATTCTGGATCAGTGTGACTCGCATCCTGATGCGAGAGAGATCCACCGCCTTGCGCTCGGCGCTGACGAACATATCTCCCCTGGCACGGTCTACCGAATCCTCCATGAGTTAGAAAAACATGAGCTGATCTGGCGCCACGAATTTGGGGGCGGTCGTTCTCGCTACGAGAAAGCAGACCCGAACCGACATGACCATCTGATCGACAAAGAGACGGGCTGTGTGGTCGAGTTCGACAGTGAAATCATCCAGAACAGCTTGCGCGAGATTGCAGCGGCGCAGGGTTTTGAGCTGGTGAACTACGAGCTGAATCTTTTTTGCGTCAAGGCGAAGACGTCTCGTACTAAGGCAGTTCGCAAGGCGGCTGCTGGAACGCGGGCAGGAGTGTACAAGTAGGGGTCACCATGAAGCGCGAAACTGACCTTTGCGGCGATTCTGCGACAGACAACGCGTCTGGTTTGAATTCGAAACCGCAGCATCGCGGGACCTAAGGTGAACTGGAGTGCTTGGTTCTGATCCGTCCCCAGCACTGGGGGTCCCGATAAGGCGCTGATAAGCGGGTGCTTGCTAGCTTGTGGCTTGCCTGAGTGGATCAGCAGCTGTGCGACACCTTGTGTTTGTGAAGACTCTTTTCTTGCTCACCGTCAGCGGGTGCGCCGGCGACCCGCGCACGGCCCAGTACCTGCCGCCGGTAAATACCTTCCCTGGAAAGTGGGTTCAGACGCTCGAGCCCGCTCAACCCATACCCGATCTGTGGCGGCTGGTGGACGAGCCCGGCGTCAAGGCGCTGTTGCGCATCGCGCTCGAACGAAGCCCCAGCCTGGCGCAGGTCGCGCTCCGCGTCGCCGAGGCCGATGCGCTTTTTCGGGGGCAACGCGGTTCCCTATGGCCCACGTTCAGTTTTCGTGGCCAGCCCAGTCGTACGCGCGCGAATGGCGCATCCGTCGATTCCGGACGTTTAGTCGCGTTCAGCAACTGGGAGCTGGATCTGTGGGGCCGATTGCGCGCGGGGACGACCGCGAGTGCTGCAGCGGCGCAAGCAAGTCAGGCGGATCTGCAGGGCGCGCGCAACGCGCTGGCGGGCCGTGTGCTGCGGACCCTGCTTGAGCTTGCATTTTCAGACGCCATCATTGCCGTTGAACTGCGGCGGATCGAGGTGCTGACGCTCAATCAGTCCTTGATTCGCGAGCGCTACCTGGTTGGCCTGGGCCCCCTGGCGGATCTCGAGGCTGCGCGAACCTCTCTGGCCCAGTCCGAGGCCGCGCTGCTGGATCGGCAGGAGCGCTTCAGCCGTTTGCTGCGTGCGCTGCGTGTCACGGCGGGAGATTACAGCCTGTCACCGCAGGTGCCGGCACCCTTTCCGGTCACGCTGCCAGCAGCCCCCCTACCGCTGCTGGTGCTTGGCGCGCGGCCCGACGTCGCGGCCGCAGTCGCACGCGCAAAGGCGGCTGGCGCGCAGGCCAGTGCCGCTCAGCGGGCGCTGTTACCCAGTCTGTCGCTGTCTTTTGACCACACTCGCGCGGCGCAAACCCTGGACGCTGCCCTGACGGCAGCAGGCCTCACAACAGTGCTGCTTGATGCGACAGCGCCGCTGTTTCGCGGCGGTACCCTGCGCGCGGAGCGTGACCGTACCGGTGCGGCTGCGCGCCGGGAAGCGCAGGCGCTGCGGGAAACGGTCTTGATCGCGCTTCAGGAGGTCGATGATGCCCTTGTGCTGGAATCATCGCTGACCGCCCAGCGCGAGGCGCGGGAGCGCGCTCAGCGCTACGCGCGCAGCAATCGCACCCTGTTCGAGTCCCGCTATCGTGATGGCGTGGCCAATGTGTTCGACCTCTTGAATGCTCAGCAGAGTGCCTTTGATGCGGAGGTGGCGTTGCTGAATACGCAGCTGCGGCAGAATCAGAACCGCGTCGATCTGGGCCTGGCGTTGGGTTTAGGCCTGTGACGGCTGCGCGGCAGCCCCTGGCATTCCCTGCACTGGCAGTTGCGTTGCTTGGCTTGGCGGTCGTGTACGCCAGCGGCGTGCTGAACCCGCCTTCCGCGCCGGCCACGCCGGTCTCCGCTGTGGTGCCGGAGGCTCGCACCTTGACCCTGACACCCGCCACGCACCAGGGGACGGTGACCGCCTACGGGCAGGCGCGGGCACGCTTTGAGGTAACCCTGGCCGCTCAGGTTGGGGGCCGCATTACCGCCGTGGCGGCGCAGGCGGACAGCGGGTTTGAGGTGGGCGAGGCGCTTACCCTGGTCGAGATTGAAGAGATTCCGTACACCATGGCCGTCGCGGAAGCGCAACGTGCGCTCGCGGATGCGCAGCTACGCCTGCTGCAGGAGCAGCGACAGGCAGAACGGGCCCGCGCTGAATGGCGCAGCGCGAGTTTTGACGGCGAGCCATCGGCGCTGGCGCTGCGCAAGCCGCAGCTTCACGCCGCGCGGGCCGCGATCGAGAGTGCCCAGGCAACCCTCGCCAACGCGCGCAATAATCTGCGACTGACCGCTGTGCACGCCCCCTTTCCGGCGGTGGTGGTCGAACGGCTCGTGGGTCCAGGCGATGTGGTGCAGGTCGGCACGCCACTGCTGCGTCTGGCCAGCCTGGATCGAGCGGAGATTCGCGTGCCCCTGTCAGAGGCTCAGTGGGCGTCGGTCCAGCCGCAGGCGGGCGCTGCGGTCGCGGTTTCTGGACCCGGGGCGGGGGACCGTTGGCCGGGTTATGTGCTGCGTCTGGAGCAGCATCGCGCGGCGGAGGATCGCCAGCGTGCGCTGGTGGTTGCGGTCGATTCGCCCCTCGCGGGCGACCAGCCTCTGCTGTCCGGCACCTTTGTCTCCGTAGCGCTGCCCACCCGGGCGCTGGCGGATGCCTATCGGGTGCCGGCCACGGCGCTCAGTGCAGACGGCCTGCTCTGGCGGGCCGATGAGCGGGGCCAGCTGGCCGCGTTCCGCCCGGCGACCCTGATCCATCTCGATGATGAGTTGCTCGCTGTGGCCCCCACACCGCTCGGTGAGATCGCCCTGCTGGTTCGACCGCTGGCCCATCTGACTGTCGGCAGCCCCGTGCGGTCGGTGCCGGCTGAGGCCACACTATTTGGGGGGCTGCCGCCGTGATCGCCTGGTTTCTGCGCAACCCCGTGGCGGCCAACATACTCATGGTGCTGATTCTGGGGATGGGGACGCTGTCACTGCTGGACCTGCGCAAGGAAACCTTCCCAAGGCTGCCACCGGACAGCGTGACGGTCTCTGTGTTCTACGACAGCGGCTCGGCTGCCCAGGCGGAAGAGAACATCACACTGCGCGTGGAACAGGTGCTGGAAAATGTGCGTGGCATTCGGGACATCCAGTCCACCGCCACGCGCAGTGGCTCCACCACGGTCATTCGGAAGACCGCGGAAACGGATCTGACGCAGCTGCTGAACGATGTGAAGGCCGAGGTCGATGCCATTGTGGCGCTCCCGGCGCGGGCGGAACGGCCGACGGTTCGGGCCGCGCAGTGGGATGCCACGGCGATTCGAGTCCAGCTCTTCGGGGACGTCTCCCATGCGATCCTTCGTGAGCAGGCGCACGCCTTGCGGGCTGCCCTCTTAAGCCAGGCGTCCATTGCGCGGGTCGATCTGGAAGGCCTTCGCGAACCGGAAATCGCCATCGAGGTCGATGAGTCGCAGCTCCAGGCCCAGGGGCTATCCTTGGCGGACGTGTCGCGCGCGGTGGCCGCGGAGTCCGTGCTGGAGGTCAGTGGCGTCCTGCGCTCACCGGATGCCACCACCCGTTTGACGGCCGACGCCCCGCGCTATGACGCCCAGGACTTCGCGCGCATTCAGCTCCGCGATACGGGCTCCGGCAGTCAGCTACAGATCGCGGATGTGGCTCGGGTCCGCGACGGCTTTGCCGAATCGCCGCGGCGCTGGCAGCGCTTCAACGGGCAGCCAGCGGTCGGTCTGAGGGTGGCGCTGGACAGTCAGGGGGATCTGTTGGAGGTGGTTGCGGCGGTGCGTGCACGGGTGGCCGACTGGCGTGCGAGCGGTCAACTGCCCGCCGGGGTCGAACTGGCGCTGTGGGACGATCAGAGCGACTACGTGGCGGCGCGACTGTCCACCATCGTCGGCAACGGGCTCATGGGAATTGTGCTGGTGATCGCTCTGCTCAGCATCACGCTCCAGCCCAGCGTCGCGTTCTGGGTCGCGATGGGTCTACCGATCTGTTTCTCCGGGGCCTGGTTCCTCATGGGTGATGGGTTCCTTGGATTCTCCCTGAATGAGGTCTCGACCTTCGGCTTTATCGTCGCTATGGGCATTCTCGTAGACGACGCCATTGTGGTGGGGGAGAGCATCTATACGCATCGTGAGCGCGAGCTGAGCGAGGCGGCGACGCTGCACGCGGTGCAGCGCGTCGCCATGCCGACGCTGGTCGGCGGCCTGACCACCATGATCGCCTTTGGCTCCCTGTCCTTTCACCGGGCTGAGATGGGTCAGCTCTTTGGTCAGTTCGCGCTCGTCGTCGCGGCCTGTCTGCTGTTTTCAATGATCGAATCGAAGCTGATTCTGCCGGCGCATCTGCGCCACGTGCGTCCGGGGCAACGTCAGGGTCGTATTGATC
>JBCDIK010000094.1:0-13541 GCA_038749065.1 Pseudomonadota bacterium
CGCGGGACGCCGAGTCAAACTTCGCGCTCGTGGTCGATGGCGTCCTCATCACCAATCCAAACGCCTTCAACCGCGAGCTGCTGGACATCGCCCAGATCGAGGTGCTCAAAGGGCCCCAGGGCGCGCTGTACGGACGTAACGCCAGCAGCGGTGCAATCCTGATCACGACCAACGAGCCGTCGGAATCCTTTGAGGGATCCATCACCGGTGGCTTCGGGAACAACGATGCCTATCGCCTGCAGGGCGTGCTGTCCGGCGCGTTCTCAGAGAACCTGTCCGGGCGCCTGAGCTTCAGCCGCCGCGAGGCCGATGGCTTCAACCGCAACCGCTTCACCGGCCAGGAGAACGTCGACTTCTTCGAGGACAGCACCGTGCGTGGACGACTGCTCTTCGAGCAGGAGCGCACGCGCTGGGATCTGCGGCTCGGCTACTCTGAGGCGGACAGCGGGACCATCAACTTCAACGCCACCTTCGCGCTGCCGGCGTTCCAGGGCTTCGGCACGCCGGGCGCGGACCTGTTCTTTGCCGACGTGAATGAGCACGACTTCCTTTACACCTTCAACGTGCCGCCGGTGAACGAGCAGGAAACCATCGACCTGAGTCTCAAGGTCGAGCATGAGTTCGACAACGGCAGCATGCTCACGGTGATCGGGGCCTACAACGATCTCGAGGAGTCGCTGCTCAGTGACGGCACCAGCGCTGCCTTTGGCGGTTACTCCGGGGTGCCGGCCTGCGCTGCGTCGGTCACCGCGGAGACTATCGGTCTGATCAACAGCTCGCCGCCGGCGTTCTTCTTCGGCGCGCCCGGTGATGCGCCCAGCGCTGCGAACAGCCTCCTGTCCGCCTATACCCCAACGACCTGCGACGGCTACCAGTACCAGGAGCGGAACCAGAGCGATGTCAGCCTCGAAGCACGGATTGCCGGTCCGGCCGACGGCGCGGTGCGCTGGCTGGGCGGCGTCTACTACGCGGCCATCGACCGCGAAGTCGTCGTTGGTTACGGCGCGGACCTTGGGCAGGGCTTTGCCCGGCAGCCCTTCGTGCCTGCGACCGGTCCCAACCCGACCGACCTGCTGTTCGACGACGAGTTCGAGACGACCGTTTACTCGGTCTTCGGGCAGCTCAGCATCGACCTGAGCGAGCAGCTGGAGCTGTCGCTGGAAGCCCGCTACGATCGGGAAGAGCGCGAGGTCGACAACCAGGTCCCGATCGCGCCGTCAGCGCTGCTCTTCGGCGGTGGCGCGCCGTTGAACCCGGCTCGCTCGGCAGTGACCGACGTCATTCCCAGCCGCGACGAGACCTTCAGCCAGCTGCAGCCGAAAGTATCGCTGAACTATCGCCTGAACGAGAGCACGAGTTTCTACACCTCCTACGGGGTGGGCTTCCGCTCCGGCGGCTTCAACTCCATTGGTAGCGAAGCGCTGACGGAGTTCTGGTTCAACAGCGGCAACCCCTTTGGTCTGGGTAACGTCGGCGCGGGGATCGACGTCAACGACGAGTACGACAAGGAGGTCTCAAAGGCCTTCGAAATCGGCTTCAAGGGCCGCTACCTCGATGGTCGCCTGCAGGTGAACGCGGCGGTGTTCCAGACCGACGTTGACGATAACCAGTTCTTTGAATTCTTCGCTGGTCCCTTCGGCCTGCTGCGCGCGGTTACCACCATCGACGAGCTGCAGCTCCGCGGCGCCGAGATCGACTTCAACTATCGCCCGAACGATGTGGTGATGGTCTACGGTGGCTTCGGCTATACCGACGGCGAGATCAAGGAGAACCGTCATCGCCCGCAGACCGAGGGCAACGAAGCGCCGCTGGCGCCGGAGTACACCCTGAACCTGGGTGGGCAGCTCACGTTCCCGCTCAACGGCAACATGGAGCTGGTCGCCCGGCTCGACTACCAGCGTGTTGGCGAGACCTGGTTCCACACAGTGCAGGACAACACCCAGCCCGCCATTTGGACGGCGCTGCTCGGTTTCCCCGTCGCTTCGGACACGAGCCGCACCGTGCGCGATCCCTACGATCTGATCGATATGCGGATCTCGCTGCATGCGCCGAAGTGGAGCCTGACCGCCTGGGGACGCAATCTCGAGAACGACGAGTACCTGGCGGAGATCATCGTGGCGCCAGAGTTTGGCGGCTCGTTCATTCACGAAGCGCCAGAAGCCGCCTACGGCATGGACTTTACCTACCGCTTCTAGGCTCGTCGCAGGCCGCGCCTGTCAGGGCGCGAGCCGGAGCCCGATGATCGCGAGGTCATCGGGCTTGCCGGGCTCGTCTGGCTCGCCCTGTGAGAACATGCGCTGCCGGGCGAGCGCTGCCAGCCTGGCGACGCCAGCGTCGATGGCGCCGGTACGGGCGCATTCAACCACTTCGTCCACACTGAGATTATCGAACAGCCCGTCACTGCCGAGCACCAGCGTGTCGTGTCGCGCAAGTCGAAAGGGCAGCCCCATCTCCACGCTCATGGGCGCGATCCCGACCATATTGGAGACGTAGTGGCGCTCCTCATGGGTGAGCGCGGCTTCCTCGTCAAGGATGCCCGAGCGCACGGCGTAGCCGACCGGAGAGTGTGAGGTCGTGTGTTGCTTGAGGCGGCCGCGCTGCCCGAACACGAGCGCCGTGGAATCGCCCACCTGGTACAGCCGCGCCATGTCCTGCTGCAGCTCGGCGGCGAGCAGCGTCGTCGCTGCGCCCGCGATGTGTGACAGCACGTCGTCGTGTGCCTGCTCGAAGCCGTTCAGAATACCCGTTCGCAGCGGTAGTCCCTGTTCCAGCGCGTCCTGCACGGCGGCGCTCATCGCCTCGATGGCCAGCCGCGACGCTGCGTCTCCCGCTGGGCCGCCTCCCATACCGTCAGCGACCACAAGGACCACGCACCCGGCTGCCGGCCTCAGCACCGCGGCGCTGTCCTGATTGGGCGCATCGCCCACCGGCCGGCACAGCAGGCTGATACGGTACCCGCGCTGGTCGATGCCATGGACGCCGTCGGTATCCGCGTTTGCGAAGAGGAGGTCCTTCACGCTCAGCTTAAGTCCCAGCTCATGGTTTCCAGGTGGACGCGCAGATGGTCGGCGGAGCGGAACTGGGCAGCGATCAGGCGGCGCCGCAGCCCTTTGATGATCTGCTTGATCTCCGGTCGCTGCGCGGCGTAGCGCGGCTGTCCGCCGAGCATGTCGTAGAGCAGGCGCACGATGTCGCACACGTCGTCCCGGACATTCTGCCGGGTTCCGCCGCCGGCCAGGTAGAAATCGAGCAGCTTGATGTCAAAGCCCAGCCCTGTGCGGCGCAGGATGATGTTCTCGCTGTGCAGGTCGCCGTGGTACTCGCGCGCCCGATGCATGGGTGCGACCGCCGCAGCAATGGCGTGCACCAGATGCAGCGCTTCGAACTCCGGTAGCCGTTTGCCGCGCTGGCGCTCCAGATAGTCCGCCAGGACTTCGCCCTCAACGAATTCAGAGATCAGCAGGGTAATGTCCTGCTTCTCGAAGCGGATGACTTCCTGGTTCAGATACTGAATCAGGGCCTCGCAGTAGCGCAGCTTGTGCAGTTTCTTCGCGTAGGCGATTGCGACGCGGTTGCGCGGGTTGCGCTCCGGGAAGAACAGCTTGGCGGCCCGCTCGATGCCCGTGGCCTGTTCGCGCACCAGGTACACCTGGCCTTCATAGCCGCGCCCCCAGTTCCCGGATGACTTCGTACTTGCGGGCGAGGACCCGGCCTGGGTGCAGCTCAAATGAGTCGATACGAGCCATCTTGGAGTGATTCCTGCAAACTGGGGTCGATTGTAGACTGCCTGCCTGGAACGCGCGTGCTTGGGGCCGCGCCGTGATTGAGGTACTTTCCCCGCGCTATGCCGCTGATCGTGACTGCTGTTGATGGGCTCTGAACCAAGCTATCCCTGTGCTCGCTCGAACTCGCGCGCGAGTTCACGCGATCGCCCGAATCGGCGCGCCCGATTGCGCAACCTGCTGGCGCCGCTCGGGCTGGCTGTGCTGTGCGGCTGTGGCGACGGGCCGGAGCCGGCGCGCGGCCCCAGCAGCGAACCCGTCAGCAACCTGACGCGCTGGTCCGTGACGTTTCGAGACGGTCGTGCTGAGGCCGTGCCCCTGGCCGGCAGCCGCGATGCTGGTGGGGATCTTCTGCCCATCGATGTAAAAGCGCTCGAAGCGGCGTTTACGGCGCATGGGCAGGCCGGCCTGTCGGTGTTCACCATCACGCCTGCTGCGAGTGCGGATGCAGCCCCGGTCGCGTTCGTCGTTGCTGCGTCCGAGGAGGCCTTTCAAGCGGAACTCATCGGCTCACGCGATGGGACCGATGGAGTGTCGGTGCTGGAGGATACGAACGCGGTGGCCGTGCTCGGCAGCCCGTTCGTTGCGGAGTTCTCGTCGTTGCGGCCCCTGGGGCTGTTGCGGATCAACGGCGAGCAGTTGGGCGCGCTGCAGCCCTATGGCTATACGCGGGTGCTGGGATTTGGCGATCAGGGGTTGGGCGTGGTGGGCCGCGCGGCTTATCACCGGGACCTGTTCACGAGCGCCGTCCAGGTCGGACCAGGCATTGTCGAACAGGGTCGGCTCGATATCTCCGAGCGCGAACTCAAGTTACCGGCGTACTTCCGCACCTTCGTGGCACGCTGCGAAGGCTCCGTGGTGTTTGGTGTGTCCCTGCGGCCCGTCCACTTACGGCACCTGGGCGAAGACCTGCTGGCGGGCCTGTCTACCCGAGGTCTGCGCTGCGATGAGATCGTGAATCTGTCCGGTGATCGGGAGACGCTGCTGGCGCTGCGCGGCACCGACGGGGCCACCGTGCTGGGCAACCCTCGCGTCAAGAAAACGGCATTGCTCGCATTGATTCCGAGAACGCCGTCGCGTTGATGCCGTACTCGGCCTTGCGCCGTTGACCGGGCTGCGGCAACGCTTCATAGTCTGCGGACCTTGGGTGGATAATAAAGGAGGTGATCAATGTCTAGCCGTTTTGCCTGTGAGGGCCAGCGTTAAGCATTGCCTTCGATTAAGGCTAACGGGGGGCCGGCTTTGCCGGCCCTTTTTCGTTTTTGGGGCAGTTCGATTCCACGACGCGCGCGATGCAGGTCTGCCACAGCCAACTCACTCCTCGATCTTTTCGCCAGCGGCTGCCGCTCGCTGCAGACGGTTTGCCTCGTCCTGGGGCAGATGACGCATCGCCAGCCACAGAAAGATCAGGGACAGCACGAAGATCAGCAGCGCCAGCGCGATGGCCAGCCGCAGGGCATCGGCATTGCCGTACCCTGAGTTCATCAGACCGTCGCTGATGCGGCCGATCAGGTAGGGGCCGAGCGCCAGACCGATGAAGGTGTTCATGAGCAGGAAGTAGGCCGTCGCGACGGCGCGCATGCGCGGCATGACCAGATCGGTCGCCGTGGCGCTGGGGATACCCACCCACATGGCTGCCGGGATGTGGTAGACGAAGTTCAGGATGAACGCCAGGAGCAGGGAATCGGTGTACAGCATCCAGATCAGCCCGGGCGCCGTTGCCAGGGCCGTGATGATGCCGATGTATAAACGCCCATTGGGCGTGCGCAGCTTCAGCTGATCTGCCAGCACGCCGCCCAGGGTGACGCCGATTAGACCGCCTGCAGCATTGCCGAGCCCGACGTAGATACCAACCTCACCGGCGCTCACGTCGAAGGCGCGAATCAGGTAGGGCACGGTCCAGAAGCTCGCGCCGTAGGTCAGGAAGGCGATCGTCGGGAACGCCAGGGTCACATAGATCAACGCCCGGCAGCGGAAGATCATCGCGAAGGCCGCAGGATCCCGGCCCTTGAGGGACTGGGCCCAGCTGAAGGTGATGTAGGCGCCGGTGCCGAGCGCGATCCACTGCGCAATGCTGCCGGTCGCGACGATGAGCCCGGTGGCGAGCAGGGCAATGCCGCCGGCAACGGCCAGGTTCAGCCCAACGGAGCCGCCGTGTCGGGCGACGCTGCGTAGGGTCAGGGGTGGGATCACCGCGCTGAGTTCGGTCTTCAGGACCGTGAAGGGGTCGTCCTTGCGAAGGGTTGCCAGGCCTTCGCTGCTGCCGCGGACCGGCTCCCGCAGGGTCCGTACCCACAGTGCGAGCAGCAATCCGGGCAATCCCACCGCCAGAAAAGCCATCTGCCAGCCCTTGAGACCCAGAGGCGGATTGACCGGGTAGGTCGTCGACCAGTACTCGAGGACCACCCCGCCGATGATCAGCCCGAGCCCGCCGCCTACGTACACGCCGGAGGAATAGATGGCGATCACCGTGGCGCGCAGCCGGGGTGGGTAGTAGTCCGACAGCATGGAGTAGGCGGCGGGGGACGCGCTGGCCTCGCCGATGCCAACACCGATGCGGTACAGCGCCAGCGGCGCAAATGAGCGCGCCGTGCCGGACAGGGCGGTCATGGCGGACCAGAAAGCCAGGCCCAGAGCGATCAGCGAGCGACGCGTCCAGACGTCTGCCAGCCGCGCCAGAGGAATACCGAACACCGAGTAAAAGACGGCGAACACCGTGCCGTAAAGGAACCCCATCTGCGAATCGCTGATGCCGAGATCCGCTTTGATATCTTCCGCGAGGATGGACAGGATCTGGCGATCAACAAAGTTGAAGATGTAGACCAGAACCAGCACGAGGAGGGCGTAGTGCGCGTAGGCCGAGCCTGCTTTGGGTGCGGATGGCAACGTTGGCCTGCTTGCCGGATCGGGTTCGGTCATACTTTCAGTCTATCGAAAAGGAAGCTCCTGTGATCCGCTATCTGCCCTTTGCCGGCATCATCGTTCTGGCCCTGCTGTCGCCCTGGCTACCCGGCTGGCTGGCCCTGATCGTTCTGGTCCTGCTCGGGATTGGCATGGTGAATCTGCTGCAGAATCGGCACAGCCTGCTGCGCAACTACCCCGTGATCGGGCACCTGCGCCGGCTGGCCGAGAGCGTGCGACCGCAGATTCATCAGTACTTTGTGGAGGGCGATACGGAGGGCAAGCCCTACGACCGCGAGCAGCGCACGCTCATCTACCAGCGCGCCAAAGGCCAGATCGAGACGCACCCTTTCGGCACGGAGCGCGATGTGCAGCGCAGTGGCTATGAGTGGGTGAATCATGCCATGTGCCCGAAGCCCCCCGCCGAGCATCCGCCGCGCGTACGCGTCGGCGCCGGCCAGTGTGAGCAGCCCTATGACACGGCGCTTCTCAACATTTCGGCTCTGAGCTTCGGCTCTCTGTCGGCGGCCGCCATCGAGGCGTTGTCACGCGGGGCCGCCCGGGGCGGTTTTGCTCATGACACCGGCGAAGGGGCCATCAGCCGCTATCACGAGCAGGGCGGGGCCGACCTGATCTGGGAGCTCGGCACCGGCTATTTCGGCGCTCGCCAGAAAGACGGCACTTTTGATCCTGGTGCGTTCCGGGAGAAGGCGGCATTGCCCCAGGTCAAAATGTGCGAGGTCAAACTATCCCAGGGCGCCAAGCCCGGCCACGGTGGCATTCTGCCCGCCGCCAAGGTGAGCGAAGAAATCGCCCAGGCTCGAGGCGTACCGGTCGGCGAGTCCTGTGTGTCGCCGCCTTATCACCAGAGCTTCTCGACGCCCGTTGGTCTGCTTGAATTCGTGACGCAGCTGCGGGAACTCAGCGGCGGCAAACCGGTGGGGTTCAAGCTGTGCATCGGCCACCGCTGGGAGTTCCTCGCGATCTGCAAGGCCATGCTGGAGACCGGTCTCCGGCCGGACTTCATTGTGATCGATGGGGCAGAGGGCGGTACCGGAGCGGCGCCGGTCGAGTTTACGGATCACGTGGGCACACCGCTCCGCGATGGCCTGCTGTTCGCGCGCAACGCGCTGGTGGGCTGCGGATTGAAAGATGACATTGCCCTGGTGGCGGGCGGCAAGATCGCGACAGGCTTCGACATGGCGATCGCGATGGCCCTGGGTGCAGACTGGTGCAACGCTGCGCGCGCTTTCATGTTTGCGCTGGGCTGCCTGCAGTCGCAGCACTGCCATACAAATCACTGCCCGGTCGGCATCGCAACCCAGGACGCGCTGCGGCAGCGCGGTCTGGATGTGACCGACAAGTCGGTGCGGGTCGCGCGTTATCAGGAGAAGACGGTGCATGCGCTGCTCGACATCACGGGCGCGGCCGGTCTCGACCATCCGCATGAGCTGCAGCCCTATCACTTCTTCCATCGCCACACGAGCCGCACATCGGTGCTGCTCAGTGAAACGTACCCTTTCCTGGGGGAGGGCGCGCTGCTGGGCGGAGACTTAAGCGACGACTGGCAGCGGATGTGGCACCGAGCGAGTGCTGATCACTTTCAGCGAGTCGGATAGGGGTGGCACGACGACGGTTGTCGGCGGGGAAAGAGTACGAATTTGAGGTTTGAAACGTTGCTGTTGCTTTTGGTCGATGGCTGGGATCGTCTAAAAATGCTCGTTGCCACCGTTTTGGCCGTTGTTCGTGGTGGCGCGTCGCTACAGCACTCGCGAAGAAAACGCCGGGATAGCTAGGATGTGCTTACACCAATGTAGTTCTTGCCGGTGAGCTCAAGAACCACGTCTTTAATCAGCTGCCTGCCTGCTCCTGCGTTTGTCATGACAACCAAACCGCTGCGATCAGACGTATCTGCAACGATCACGGAAATGTGCGTGTTGCTATTGCTACCCCAGTGGTAGTACGCAATTCCGTCATCTCTTCTTTCCAGGCCCCATCCGATTCCCCGCGGCAGTACGCCGCCTTGTACATCGGGTCGCTCGAACTGAGGCGTCAGCATAAATTGACGTGTTGCTTCAGACAGTTCCCAGGCACTCTGATTGCGCCCCGGCATCATCAAGCAAGCGAACCGCGCGTAATCGCCTGCCGCGCAGCGTAGTGTTGCTGGGCTGTTTATCTGAAGGTAGTTCGGATGCGTCCACCGCCATGGCGGGCGATGCCTCGCTCGCTCATGCGTATGAGGCCGCATCTGTGACAAGGCGCGCAGTTGGTCGCTGACCGTCCAAAGCCGCATGGGGCGCCCCCAACGTTCTGCAACCTCGTTGAGGCGCAAACCTTGCTCCCGTGCGAATTGAATGTCGCTAAGGACGACGCTGCCTCTCTCGTCAGTCGTGTGTCCATAGACTTCGCGCTGATCTCGAGACGCCTCCCACAGCATGCTCATGTCGTTGAGCCGCGCTGGCGCGAACAGGTACTCCCGCATGAGTGTGTCCAGGCCCTTGCGGGTGATGTTCTCGATCGCGAGCTGTACCCAGTGGAACGCCTCACCCGAGTAAGAGCTGGCCGTTCCTGGTTTGTAGCTGGGTGTTAACGCGAGATCTTCTTCCATCGGCCGCCAGTTGGGTAAGCCGGTGGTGTGCTGGAGAGCATCCCTAACGGTGACTTCGCTCAGCCAAGGGTGATCACTCTTGCCTCTAGGCTGTGCATAGTCGATCAATCGGTCATCCAGACCTATGACGCCTTGATCAACTGCCTGCATGACCACATAGGCGAAGATGGGTTTTGACAACGATGCTGCCTGGAACAGGGTTCGCTCGGTGATCAGCTCGCCCGTCTCTACGTTGCCAACACCGAATCCGCGTTCCCAGGCGACAGTACCATCTTCTATTTTTGCCACCGCCACACCGGGCACTTTCAGGGCCGCCATTCGAGTGCGAATGAAGTGATCCTGCTTGTCAGAAGGTCTGCTAAACGTGGCGCTGGAGTTTTGGCAACCCGCGAATGCGGGTAAGGCGGCGACTGCAAGTCCTGCCCATAGTGCATCTCGGCGCGTCAAGGAGAATTGGGTGTTCCTCGATCTAGTGGGCATAGCTTTGGCAACTCATCCAAGTCTCAGGGTCTTTGTACTCGCCAGCATGCATAGATCAATGCCGCTGGGGCCCGGCTCGACGCGGCTACACCAAACCGCTACTTCTCAACCAGCTCGACCCGCCGATTCTTCTCTCGCCCGCGGTCACTACCATTCGAAAACACCGGCGATAGCGGTCCGACCCCATGGGGCTCCAGCCGCCCGACAGCGACGCCATAGTCCTGCCGAAGCGTATCGACCACGGTCTGCGCTCGATCGGATGAGAGTTTGCGGTTGTAGGCGAATGTCCCCTTGGAATCCGTGTGCCCAACAACGTAGAACTGCCGCTCTGGATGAGCGTTGAGGTACGCCGCGATCGCATCGAGCGCCGCTTCGGATTCTGGTTTCAACGTGGCCTTGTCGAAATCGAAAACGATCCCGTCCAGAACGACGCGACCGTACTCCTCGATATCAGAACCCATCGCCTCCGCATCAACGACGATGAACCCGGTTTCCGCCGCCGCAACCTCGACGATGTCGATCAAAGCGCCAACGTAACTCCTGGAGTGCTGCTCGACGTACGCGACGACGTAAGCGGTGCCTGCTGCACGCTCTTTGCGGGCAACGATGGCTCCGGCGCCGCCAGCCGATGAGGTGCCTGCGAACAGTGTCGTAACGGCACCTGGCTTGCCAGTTGGATTCTCACGAAAGGTCACCTGCATCCATTGTCGAGACCCAACGGCGACCCCGTTGCGGTCTGCTGAGAAACCTTCTGCCAGAATCTCGAAGTCCTGCGCTTTGAGCGCATCCAGGTAGTTCTTGTAGACCTCGGCGTAGGTGCGCTCTTCGCTCTCCAGTTCGTAGAACGTCCGGGTGACGCGACCTTCGGTCTCGATCCAGTCGGCGATTTTCCGGTAGCCCGACACTGGCCCAACGGCGACGCGGTAGGGTTGGTAGTTCTCGATATGCTGCCAGGCGATGACCTGCCCTGGGTAGCGGTCGATCATCGGATGCTCGATGACGCCTTCGACATCCTGCGCCAGAGTGGGGATCGCAAGTGTCGCTAGTACCGCGGCGGCGATGAACGCTCTGTGGGTCATGGGAACGCTCCGATGAGTCGAGATTGGGGACTCCTGACAGGCTTCAGCGCGGCCGGACCTAGTTGACGGCTTCTCCCGTCGTCGCCTGCGTCCCGTTGCTGCGCGTTGCCGGTCCTGGGCTGCCCGTCCATGCCTGCCAGCGTTGGTTAGCCGGTGCGTGTCTAGGGTGGAAAGCGAAGACTTCTTCGAGCGTATTGCGAGCGCTGAAGGAATCCCCATTGCTGTAGGCCAGGTCCGCCTGCGCGACAAGTTTCTCTGCAGCCCGATTCAACAGGTTGATCGCGCGCACGTTGTCCGGTTCAAAGCCGAGCACGCTCAGGATCAGCGACGCGGCGCTGATGCCAATCGGGTTGTTGATCTCGCCGCTGGCGATGCGGCGCTCGGCGCCATCGAGGCGCACCTCGATCTGCGCGGGCGTGAGCGTCGGTCCTACCGTTGTTGGCTGCACTGGCGCTGGCCAGCTGCGGGGCCTTGCCACCTGCGAGCTGCCGTCAGCACGCGCTGGACCGGAATCCGCAACATCGGGCATGAAAGTCGGTGAGATGCCCTGTTGCGCCCGCAGGACCGCGGCCCGGTTGCGCGCATCTTCCAGCTTGACGCGCACCGCTTCGTTTTGCGGTTCCTGGGCCTGGATGTACTCGTAGGAGCGCACGGCGAACTCCCAGGCCGCCAGGTCGTCGGCGTCGCTCTGGGCAATGATGTTCGCGACCGAGGCCATCAGCGAGTCTGCACGGCTTTCCGGCGCTGCGACAACGGGCGTCGTCGCCAAGGTTGTGCGAGCAGCGCTGGCTGTCGTCGTGGCTGGTGCGCTGTTGGTCGCGACCACGACGGCGGCCAGCAGGCCCAGGATGAGAATGCCGCCGAGGGTCCAGAGATAGGTGTAGTTACGCGCCGGCTGCGTCACTGGCGTGACCGCGGGGGTCAGCATCGGGCTGTTCGCGGCCCGGGCTGTGGCGGCAGACTGCGGCGTGCCCGGATCGCGCTCGCTCAAACGAATCGGTTGCTGGAGCGCCTGGGACAGTTCCTCCGTTCCGAAGGGAGCGTCTGCATCGACCGGAATCAGCGCGGTTTCGATGGAGTCCTCGGCGCGCAGTGTGACGTTCGGGGTGATGATCCGGGTGCGGACCGTTGCGGCGTAGACCGAGTCTTCCAAAGGAATGCTGACCGGGCCGCTCCCGGTCGTGACGGCCGTCAGACCGCTCAAAGAATGGCGGGTGGTGGTCGGCACCTGCTGCGTGGGCTCGCCGGGGACGATGGGCAGGTCACTCTCGGTGGTGACGGCGCGGTCTGTTGCGGCGGGACGTGCCTCGCTGTCGGCGGCGTCTGCGCAGCGGACCAGGGCCGGGGTGGCGGCGCTCCGTTCGCGCTCGAAGCTGTCGCTGACGTAGAGCCGGTTGTGGGGCAGGATCACGGGGTCGCCGGGGGCGAAGCTCAGCTCCTGCTGCAAGGCGCCGTCGACCTCGATCTCGATGTCCCGGCGGCAGGGGCGGGCGCTGAGATTGCCCTCGTCGTCGATGCTGAACTCGAGCCAGCGATTAGCCGCCACCGGGTGGTTGAGGGACAGCTCGCCCCAGCGATCCTCGCCGATCTTGAGCCCGGAGGTAATGCGCAGCGTCAGGTCCGCATCTTCGGTGATGACGTACCAGTCGATGTTCCTTCCAGCTTGGCCTGCGGGTGCCGCCATGGCGAGTGTGCGTCCTGAATCCCTGATGCTGACCAGCGTGCGCCAAAGTGCGGCCGGTTGCGGCGCTGCGCTCGTGCGGGGCGCAGTAGCCGCGCGATTGTGCAGGCCCTTACCGGGGCTTCTGCGTCCATCCTTTGGCGCGCGGCTGGTACTGTTCCCAGTCTGCCGCCGCGGTCGCCATGGTTGTGTCAAGGCAGCGACTCAGCAGAGGCATTCCTCCAGCCGCAAGTTTACCCCACCCCCGGCCTGGATCAATCCGGCAGGCCGAGCACGCGTTTGGCGATGATATTGGCCTGAATCTCGTTGCTGCCGCCGTAGATGGTGGTGGCCTTGGTGCTGAGCCAGTCCCGAACCGCCTGCAGCTGGGGCTCCGAGAAGGCACCGTCAGTGCTGTCCGCGTCCGCCGTGCCCCAATCGGCAGGGTCCGTGCCTAGCCCCCGGGTCCCCATGAGCTGACGCTTCAGCTCAGCGCCGTCCTGCTGCAGCGCTGCCCCGTAGAGCTTGAAGATCGAGGTCGCAGCGCCCGGAGTGCCGGACTTGTTCTCCTCGTTGACCCGGCGGGCGGTCAGGCGGAAGGCGGCCCAGTTCATATTGAAGCGCAGCAGCTGCTCGCGGGTGGCTGGATCATCGATCGCCCCATCGGCGGTCTCGCCGCAGTACTCCCGGGCTACGGTCACTAGCTCCTCGTTCATGGGACTGCGGCGGGAGCCGCCGGAGAGCCCGCCGATGCCCGAGCGCTCGAACTGCAGCAGCCGCTTGCCGATTGTCCAGCCCTTGCCGGTTTCGCCGACCAGGTCTTCCTTGCGGGCGATCGCGTCGTCCAGGAAGGTCTCGCAGAACGGCGAGTTGCCCGACAGCAGGCGGATGGGCTTCACGGTCACGCCCGGCTGATCCATGGTCAGCAGCACGAAGCTGATCCCGTCATGCTTGGAGGCGCTGAAGTCCGTGCGCACCAGTGCGAACATCCAGTCGGCGGTGGCCGCGCCAGAGGTCCAGATCTTCTGGCC
>JBCDIK010000095.1:0-13516 GCA_038749065.1 Pseudomonadota bacterium
GATGAGTGAGCAGACGTGACCACTGAGCCGACGATCCTGGACCGAATTCTCGCGCACAAGGCGCAAGAGGTCGCACAGCGCCAGCACGCAGTGCCGTTGCCGCAGCTTAAGGATGTGATCGAGACGCTCCCTCCCTGCCGCGGATTTGCCGCCGCGCTGCGCGCAAAGACGGA
Organism: Pseudomonadota bacterium; assembly: GCA_038749065.1. Taxonomy (GTDB): domain Bacteria; phylum Pseudomonadota; class Gammaproteobacteria; order Pseudomonadales; family Azotimanducaceae; genus CALHVX01. The sequence goes on from JBCDIK010000095.1 coordinate 174, forward strand.
ACAGTCCGAGCCGGCCGTGATCGCTGAGATCAAGCGCGCGTCCCCAAGCAAGGGCCTGATCCGTGCTGACTTCGAACCCGCGGCCCACGCGCGCAGCTACGAGGCCGCTGGCGCCGCCTGCCTGTCAGTGCTGACCGACGAGGCGTTTTTCCAGGGCCACGATGACCATTTGCGACAAGCCCGTGCAGCCACCCGGCTACCGGTGCTGCGTAAGGACTTCGTGATCGATGACTACCAGCTCTACGAGGCGCGTGCCCTGGGCGCTGATTGTGTACTGCTGATCGTCGCCGCCCTCGACATCATGCGTCTGACCACGCTCTACCAGTGCGCACGCAATCTCGGGCTCGACGTGCTCATCGAGGTGCACGATGCAACAGAATTGGCCGCCGCACAGTCACTGGCCCCGGCGATGATCGGCATCAACAACCGCGACCTGCGCTCCTTCGAAACCAGCGTCGACCACACCCTGACCCTGGCGCCACGGATCGAAGCACCCACGCTGACGGTCACAGAAAGTGGCATCAGCACGCGAGAGGTCGTACGGCGACTGCAGCGCAATGACGTGCACTGCTTCCTGGTGGGGGAGGCATTCATGCGCGAGCCGGATCCCGGCGCCGCACTCAGCGCCCTATTCAGCAGGTCCTGACCGGGTAGCCCTGCCCCTGGGGCATCGCCAGCTAGAGCGCCTGCTCGAGCGCTTCCACCGTGCCGGACCCGAGCACCCGCACGGCGACTTCCGGTGTGCCGCGGTAGCGCACGTCACCGGAGCCGAAGATGCTGCCACGCAGCGCTTCACGCACCTGCAGTGATGCATCGCCGGAGCCGGCGATGTTGATTTCCGCCTGCAGCGACTCAAGTTCCTTGGCCCGGTAATCACCTGAGCCAGCAACATTCAGGGACTGCGCCTGGGCGGTGCCCGCCAGCAGGATGTCCCCACTGCCCGCAATGTTGCTGCGCGCTTCGGTGACAGCGAGCGTCTCGATATTGATCTCTCCGGAACCGGCCAGGTTCAGCGAGAGCGCTTCGGCCTGGAGGGACGCGACCTGCACGTCACCGCTGCCACTGAGGGCGAGGTCGAACTGATCGCTGACCAGGCTCGGCACGATGGCCGTGCCGCTGCCGGTGACCGCGAGCCGGCGCAGGCGCTCATAGCCGACCTGAATCCGGACATCGTCCAGGTCAACAAACCGGCTCCCTTTCGCTCGCCGCAGCACGAGGGTCTCGTCGCGAACGAGGACTTCAATGGCTTCGCGTTGCCGCTCCGTTGCGGTCATCGTGAGGTACGGGGTGTCCGCTGCCACCAGCGTCAACTCACCAGCGATCTCGTAGCTCAGCGCGGTAAACGGCTGCAGGCCCTGTTCGTGTTCGGCGGGGTCAGCGGCGTCCACGAGGGACGTGCCGAGCAGCACCCCGATCGCAAGCACGCCGGCGAGGAAGTAGTGAATGCGCGACATAATCACACCGGTCCATTGACGTGATTTTCACCCTAATGAACCGGGCCCGGCCGTGCAAGCGCGCTGAGCGCGCGGCGGGCGAGTATCGAGCGGAAGCATCGCTCGGGCAGAAAGATGCGGAAACAAAAAAGGGCGGCCGGTGGCCGCCCTGGATCCGCACGTCCCTGTGCGTGGCGCTCCGGTTGCGATCCTTCGCGGCCGGCGCGCCGTTTCCATCCGTTTGTGGCTGCGTTAGCGGGTGCCGAACACCACCATGGTCTTGCCCTTCACGCTGACCAGACCCTGATCCACCAGGGTTTTCAGCACGCGGCCCACCATCTCGCGGGAGCAACCGACGATCCGGCCAATCTCCTGGCGCGTGATCTTGATCTGCATGCCGTCCGGGTGCGTCATGGCGTCAGGCTGCTTGGTGAGTTCCAGCAGCGTGCGCGCGACCCGTCCGGTCACATCGAGGAACGCCAGATCGCTGACCTTCTGCGTGGTGCGATTCAGGCGATCGGCGAGCTGCTTGCCCACCGCGTAGAGGAGCTCGGAGTGCTTGCTGGCCAGTTCCTTGAACTTGCCGTAGGACAGCTCGGCAACTTCGCATTCGGTCTTGGCTTTGACCCAGGCACTGCGCGGCGCGTCGTCCACGAACAGCGGCATCTCGCCAAAGAAGTCGCCCTTATTCAGGTACGATACGATGATTTCGCGGCCAGACTCGTCTTCCACCAGCACCGTGACCGATCCCTTGAGGATGTAGTAGATCGAGTCGCTCTTGTCGCCGGCGTAGATCAGCGTGCTCTTGGCGGGGTACTTGCGCCGATGCGCAGCCGTCAAAAAAGCATCGAGATGCGAGTTGTCCTGAGTGTTCGGCTGCATGCCAAACGTTTTACTGGTCAGCGGGCGCTTGGCACCCACGCTACCGAATTGGGGGTTCTTTGCTGCAAGCATTTGTGTTCCGCTCCTTCGTCACGCCTTGCGTTGAAAGAATACTGGCACACGAAATTTCGCTGGAACGAGACCTGGTCGACAAACGGCACTCTTTCACAGTATGAGCGGTCGCTGGATCACTGATTGCGCCGCAAGAGGATCACGAGATTGCAATTCGAGGAGAAACGAACGGTTGCCATGGAAGCGAAATTAGAGTGGGTCGAAAAGGTACGGTTTCACGCTACGAGCGGTTCTGGGCATCAGATCACGTTGGACGGTCCCGCGGACGCGGGCGGCGAGAACGCGGGTGCGCGCCCTATGGAGCTGCTACTCATGGGCCTGGGTGGCTGCACCGCCTATGACGTCGTCACGATCCTTGCCAAAGCCCGCCAGAACGTCACGTCCTGCGTGGCGGAACTCACCGCCGTACGCAGTGACGAAATCCCGGCGGTCTTCGAGTCGATTCACGTGCACTTCCGCCTGCGCGGAGACGATCTGGACGAGGGCCGCGTGGCCCGAGCCGTCGCCCTGTCGGCAGAAAAGTACTGTAGCGCCTCGATCATGCTGGGCCGCGGCGGCGTCGAGATTACCCACGCCTTTACGATCGAAGCACACTGACCGACAGGTCGCACCAGGAACCCTCTATGGCCGATCAACGACCCGCCCCGCACGCCGGGCTCCGCCACATCGCCCTGTTCGTCCCGGACCTTACGGCCTGCGAGCACTTCTATTGCACGCTGCTGGGCATGCGCGAAGAGTGGCGCCCGGACGATGACAACCTCTACCTGTGCTCGGGAAACGACAACCTGGCGCTTCATCGGCGATCCAAAGACACGGAAGCTACGGACCAGGACAGCCGGCTCGATCACATCGGGTTTGTGCTGGACGACATGGCGCAGGTGGATGAGTGGCACGCGTTCCTTGAGCAGGCCGGCGTGCCGATCGCCCAGGCGCCCAAAACGCATCGGGACGGCGCTCGCTCCTTTTACTGTCACGATCCCGCGGGCACATTGGTTCAGATGATCTATCACCCCCCGATCGCCGGCTGGCGCGGCTAGGGCGATCCCCCACACCGCAATTGCCGCGGCGGGGAACATTCTGTGAGCCCGATCACGGACAGCGGATGAACGCGATCATAGGCTCTTAAGTCCAATTCGTGACGGACCGCGATCGTGACCAGCACTGCTCTCCAACGCTTCGAAGGACGGGTCTACGCCGAGGATGGCCAGCTTCATCTGGTCGTGGCAGTTGACGTAAATGCCGGTATGGCCCAGGTCAGCACCCGCATTGACGGCAGCCACCAGGTTCTCGAAGTCCCTTTGACGACCGTGCGCGCAGCGCTTGCCGAAGGTGCTGAGTTGGACCTCAAGGAGATGGGCCGCAGCGGCAAGGATCGGGTCCAGCAGCGCGACGGTGGCTGGTACTACGTTACCCGCGAAGGCCAGACCGGACCCTTCCCCACCCGCCAGGCTGCCCAGGAAGGACTCGATACCTTCCTGCTCGGACCGATGAGCGCTGCCAGCTGACAGCGTGCTGATCGCCCGTAGGCGCGGCGACGGGTAATTTGGCGACCCGGCAACGAATTCGATAGCATCCTCTGACGCAGCGACTTCCGCGCTGCGGCGAGATGGAGGCGTTCCCATGTCTGATCCCCGCCAGAAGCGAACAATCAGTCACAAAGGTTTACTAAAAAGCACCTGTGTGGCTCTGCTTGCGGTAGCCGGTAGCGTTATCGCCACGGCTTCGTCCGCGGCCGCGGACACGGACGCAATGGACCTGTCGAACTGCGCCTTCGCCAAGGCGCCGGAGATCCCTGACGGCGCCACCGCCACACCAGAAGCCATGAGCGCCAGCGCTACCGCCGTGCGCAGCTACATGGGTGCCATGCAGGACTCCCTCGACTGCCTGGAGTCTGCCGAGAAGGGCCTGGGCAAGGACATCACGGACGAGCAGAAGCTGATGGTCACTGCCGCCTATAACTCCGGGGTCGACCAGCTCAACACGGTTGCCGAGAACTACAACCGCCAGGTGCGCGCTTTCAAGAATCGCTAGAGGTGATAGGTCGTGCGCGTCATGACCTGCGCCGCGAGTCGCATCAGTCCCTTCACGGGCGCCGGGAACACCGCTCCGCCCGCCTGTAGAGCTTCCGCCCCGTGCCGGGCCTCGTCATCGCGCATCTGCGCGAGAATGCTGCGGCTGCGCTCGTCGTCCGCCGGCAAGCGCTGCAGGTGCTCATCCAGATGCTGGCACACCAGGTCCTCCGTCGCTTCCACGAACCCGAGGCTCGCGCGATCCCCGAGCAGTGCAGTCGCTGCGCCCATGGCAAAGGACGCCCCATAGAACAGGGGCCCGAGGCGACTCGGCGCGGCGTCGAGCTCTTTGAGGCGCGTTTCGCACCACGCCAGATGATCGGTTTCTTCCCGCGCCGCGGACCGCAACTGGGCGCGGACGGCGTCGCTGCGCGCCATCAATGCTTGACCGTCATAGAGCGCCTGAGCGCAGACCTCGCCCATGTGGTTGACACGCATGAGCCCAGCCGCGTGCGCCCGCTCCGACTCAGACAGGTCCGCCGGCGGCGCATCCGCCGGCAACGGCCGCGCCGCGTGGTTCTCTCCGGCGACCGTGCGCAGGGCCCGGTCAAAACCGATCACCAGTTGATCCATCAATGCCATAACCTCTGACGCACTCCCGGTACGAACCCTTTTCCGTCGCTATTCTAGGGTCTCGTCGGTGAAAGCGCCCGCGCTCACCGCGCAAGCCCGCAGGGAGGCACCGTGGCAGACACCAAAGATCTCGGCATGATCATCGACGCCAGCATTCCGCTGGTGGCGATCGAGTCCCCGGACGAGCGCCGGGTCCTGGCGCTCCTGCTGCGTCTGGCACTGAATCGCGGTATGGCCTTCTTCGAATGGAGCGCGACCCGCGGCCTGCGCCGGGGGGGCCTCGAGGCACCTGCGGAGCTCGCGCCTGCGACAGCCGAACACACAGACCCGGAAGCGTTACTCGCCCACATGGCCGGGCAGCCGGGGCCTGCGCTCTACGCTCTGTGCGATTTTCACCCCTACCTGAAGGATGAGCCGAAGCATCTGCGCTATCTGAAGGACATCGCCCTGGCGCACGATGTGCTCGGCAACACCGTGGTCCTGATCAGCCACGCGCTGTCAGTGCCGGCGGAGATTGGCCGCTTCACTGCCAAGTTCGAGCTGCGCCTGCCGAGCGATGAGGAGCTGATGGCGCTGGTGCGGGAAATTGCCCGGGACTGGTCGCGACGCAACGGCGGCCGCAAGGTCACCACGGACAACAGCACCCTCACGCGCCTGATCGCCAACCTGCGCGGGGTCTCCCACGCCGATGCGCGGGTCCTGGTACGGCACGCCATCTTCAACGACGGCGCCATCACCGAGTCCGACCTGCCGGACGTCAATCGGCTGAAATTCGAGCTGCTCGATTCGGAAGGGGTGCTGCAGTTCGAACACGACACGGAGGTGTTCCGCAACGTCGCCGGCCTGAACAATCTCAAACAGTGGCTCAAGCTGCGACAGACAGCATTCATCGAAGCACAACAGGATCGGCCCCGGGGCGTGATGCTGCTCGGGGTCCAGGGCGGCGGCAAAAGTCTTGCCGCCAAGGCGATCGCCGGTTTCTGGGGCCTGCCGCTGGTGCGCCTGGACTTCGGCGCGCTGTACAACAAGTTTTTCGGCGAGACCGAGCGCAACCTGCGTAACTCCCTCCGCCAGGCCGAAATGATGGCCCCCTGCGTTCTGTGGATGGATGAGATCGAGAAGGGGCTCGCGACGGGCTCAAGCGACAACGCCACCTCGAAGCGCGTGCTCGCCACCCTCCTCACCTGGATGGCAGAAAACGATCGCGCGGTGTTCATTGTTGCGACCAGCAATGACATCGCTGAGCTGCCCCCGGAGCTGGTCCGCAAGGGCCGGCTCGACGAGGTGTTCTTCGTCGATCTGCCGTGCCCGGACACCCGCGCCGAGATATTTGCGATTCACCTGCGCAAGCGGGATCTCGATCCCGCAGCGTTTGATACGCAGGCACTTGCGGACGTGACAGAGGGCTTTACCGGCGCCGAGATCGAAGAGTCCATCGTCTCCGCCCGCTATCTGGCCAGCGCGCGCTCGCAGGGGCTGACCCAGGAAGACGTGCTGGCGGCGATCAATCGAACCTACCCTATGTCGGTCATGCGCGCCGAGAGTATCTCGCAGCTACGGCAGTGGGCGCAGGGGCGCACGGTCCAGGCCTGATCACGATCGCGCGCAGCCCCTGCTGCTGCAGAAGAAAGGCCGCCAGCAGGCGCTCGCGCAGAGTGCCGCCGAGCACCGCGTAGCTGCGATCTGTCGCCAGCGTCGGCAGGTAGCGCCGCAAATCTGCCAGGAGAACCGCACCCGCGATCGGGTGCGCCGCCACCCGCAGAGGCCGGGCATGGGCCGGCGGCGGGCCCGGGGCGACCACCACCGCCTGCTCCACCAGCAGCTCGAGCAGTGCTCGCTCGGGCAGCCGCATGAGGAGACCATCACCGCGCAGGGTCACAGAGGCATTGCGAGGCGCACCGCTGATCGGCGCATCGGCGCCGAACAGGTCACCGGGTCGAAGCGTGCGCAGGACGCACGAGCCCCGGTGCACGATCGCCCGACCTTCCCGCAACAGATAGCTGTACCGCCCCGGCTCGCCCTGGTGCAACAGGGTCTCTCCACCGGTACCCGGCCGCAGCGCCATCTGCCGGAGCAGCGCCTGCCAGCGCGCTGCGGGCAAGCGCGCCAGCACCGGCGTCCCCAGAAAGCGGTTCAGCCAGGGTTCCGAGCACAGCGCTGGAACACCTCGCTGGGTGGCCTCCGACTCCAGCAGGCCCCGTAGGGGCGCAACCTCGATCTGCAGCAGTTGCACCGCGCGGGGCGCGAAGACGCGCGTGGCCCCGGGGAAGAACGCCGCTCGCGCCAGCGGTGAGCCGGCGCACAGGCGGTGGTCGCGACCGTTCGCGCGTACCTCCAACTCGCCCCGCAGCAGGAAGTACCAGCCCCGCAGGGACCGGCCTGCCTGCAGCAGCAGCCGGGGGCCGGGGAGCTCGATCACCCTCGCATGATCGGCCACCGTCGCAAGCTCAACATCACTCAAGTGGGCAAAGGGCAGCAGGGCTCGAAGGCGTGACAGCAACATAGCGCCAGTGTCTGGGCATCGCGGCGCCGGCGCTGTCCGCCAGGTGCACGACCCGCCGTGCGACCACGCCGCAGCCGCGGGCGCGTGAAGGTCAGCGTTGCGCTGGGCCGCCGAGCACGTTCAGCGCGCGCTCACCGACCTGCCGACCGAGCGCGACGCCCGCCGTTGCGTCGTAGTCAAAATGAATGCCGAGATAGACGCGCGAGCGCCCGCACTCGTGAGCCGCATCCGCGAAGCTGGCAAAGGTCCGGGTCGGCGGCCGCAGTGCGATCTTGCCGGAGAAAGGCCCGGCGATATCCACCTCGGCTGTGGTCATGGTGAAGGCATAGGGCGTCCCGAGGAACGCTTCCAGCACGGTCATCGCCGCGCCGCAGGCTGTGCCGTGCGCCGACGGGTAGGACGGAAACGCGTAGCTGTGGCGATGCAGATTGGTCCAGCTGGCCTCCCGCTGAGTCGCGGCATTGCCATCCTCGTGCGCCCAGCGAATCGCCGTGTAAGGGCGCCAGTGATTGTAGTGGAACTTGTTTTCGAAGCTGCTCACGTACGCATCGAAGATCGCGCTGTTCAGCAGCGCCAGCAGGGACACCGCAACGTCCGGGGACAGTGCTTCCGCGCGGATGAGCGAGCGCGCCAGACGATTGTGGGAGTTCTCGACGAAGTCCTTCCACCACAGCGCGATATGGCTCTGGTCTGGTGTGCGCGTCAGCGTCTGAAAGCGCCCGAGGGACTTCACCTCCTCGAAGGCGCGCGCGTAGGCCGGGCTGTCGATGGCCGGCGGAGCGGGCACCCGGAACTGGTCCGGGCGCTCAAGCGCAAACCCCCGGGCCTGGGCCCAGCCGGCGCCGAACACAAAGCCCTCCGGCGTGCCGCTATGCTCCGCAAACTCCGCGTACACCCCGGGCCCCATCGGATGCCAGCGGTACTCCGCCTCACGATCCCAGCCATCGTCCGCCCGCTGCGCGAGTACCGCCTGCGCCACCGCTCGCCCGCGCGCAAGCACCCGCTCATCGGCGGCCGGTTGATGCTGCTGCAACAGCGCATCGAGCGTGGCCTGCTGACCGGGAAACTGGCGCAGCGCAACGGCGTGCGCAGCCGCAGCAATGTACGCGGGCGCCATCGCAACCGCGTCCCCACGCCCTTCCTCAAGAACCCGGCGCATCGCCAGATGCATGATGGCCGCCGTGCGCACGCCCTTTAAGGTCATGAAGCCGTCTTCTGCTTCCGCCAGGGCGAGCACCGTGCGGTTCCAGTCGAGCACCGCAGCGACCGTTGGATCCACGGGCCTGGCAGGGTCAACGGGGCCGGCAGGGTCCGCCGACGGCGCGGCGTTTACGGACGCAGTGACGAGCGCCGGCGCGCCCAACAGCAGCAATACGAGCCATTTCATGGCGCTCGGCCTCCCGCTAAAACCTGCGGAAAACTCTATGCCGCCCCGACCCGGTGCTCTACTCTCTTTTCTGTAGTGATCACCGCGGAGCGAGGGATGGCAGCGCCAACGACCCGAGGACGAAGCTACGGCCAGTACTGTCCCCTGGCCCTCGCGGCAGAACTGCTCTGTCGCCGCTGGACCCTGCTCATCATCAGCCGGCTGCTCGACGGCTGCCGCAGCTTCAATGAAATTCATCAGGGCGTGCCGCAGATCTCGCCCAGCCTGCTGACCGCCAGGCTGAATGAGCTGATCGATGCCGGCCTCGTCGAGCGTCAACCCACCGACCGCGCGCGGCGCTATCGCTACGAGCCGACCGCGGCGACGCTGGACCTGGCACCGCTGGTCGATGGCCTGGCGGTCTGGGGGCAGCACTGGGCACGGGACATGGAACGCGAAGATCTGGATCCGGCGTTCCTGGCCTGGAGCATGTCCATGCGCATGAACACGCAGGCCATGCCGCCGGGCCGTACGGTGATCCGCTTCGAGTTCGCAGGAACTCCGGCTGGCCTGAAGCGCTTCTGGCTGGTCTGCGAAGCGCAGGCGGTGGATATGTGCGTGAAGGACCCGGGCCACGAGGCCTCACTCATCGTCGAAGCGCCGCTGCGCACTTTCGTGGAGGCCTGGCGCGGGATCCGCGACCTGCCAGCGGAACTGCGTCGAGGAACGATTCGCCTGGTGGGACCACGCGCGCTGGTGCGGGCATTCCCCAACTGGCTCCTGCTCAGCGCTCTGGCGCCCCATCCGCGCAAGGCCGCGGGGCGGGAGCAGACCCTGGCCCGAGCGCCGGCGCGCGCTCAGGAGGCGTCGGTGAGCGCCCGGAAGCCGATATCGCGGCGAAAATAGGCGTCGTCAAAGTCAACCTGGGCGACGGCCTCGTAGGCGCGCGCCTGCGCCGCGCGCACGTCCTCGCCCAGGCCAACGGCGCACAGCACGCGCCCACCGCTGGTCACCAGCTGATCGCCGCGCCGCGCCGTGCCCGCGTGAAACACGCGAGCGTCCGTCGCGTCCTCAGGGAGCGAGCGAATCTCCATGCCTTTGCCGTAGGCGCCAGGGTAGCCCCGGGCCGCAAGCACCACGCCCAGGGCAACGCGCTCATCGAACTCGAGCGTCACTTCCTCAAGCCCGTCGCCAATGGCTGCCCAGCAGGCCTGAAACAGGTCGCTGCGCAGCCGCAGCATGATGGGCTGCGCCTCCGGGTCACCGAAGCGGCAGTTGAACTCGATGACCTTCGGCGCACCGGTGTCCGTCACCATGAGGCCGGCATACAGAAACCCCTGATAGGGATGGCCATCGGCGCGCATGCCCGCGAGCGTGGGCTCGATGACGTCGCTCATGATGCGCTCATGCAGCTGCTCATCCACGAGCGGCGCCGGAGAATAGGCGCCCATGCCGCCGGTGTTCGGCCCCTGATCACCGTCGTCGCGGGCCTTGTGATCCTGCGAGGTCGCGAAGGGGACCGCCCGTTCGCCGTCGCAGAGGCAGATGAAACTGACCTCCTCACCGGCGATGAACTCCTCGATCACCACCCGGTGACCGGCTTCGCCGAAGGCGTTGTCTGCCAGCATGTCCCGCACCGCTTGCTGCGCCTGCTCGAGCGTGCGCGCCACAACCACGCCCTTGCCCGCGGCCAGGCCGTCGGCCTTGACCACGATCGGCGCACCCTGGCGCTCGAGGTACGCCAGCGCCGGCTTGACGTCCGTGAAGACGGCGTGGGACGCCGTGGGAATCTCGTGTCGCTGAAGGAACGCCTTGGCGAAAGCCTTCGAGCCCTCCAGCTGGGCGGCCCCCTGGCTCGGCCCGAAACAGGGCAGCCCACGAGCATCGAAGTAGTCGCGGATACCCGCGACTAAAGGTGCCTCCGGGCCGACCACAGTCAACGCGATCTGCTCCGATTGCGCGAAGCTCGCGAGCCCGGCCAGGTCGAGGGGGTCAATCGCGAGGTTCTCGCAGAAAGGCTCCGCCGCGGTACCGGCGTTGCCGGGCGCCACGAACACCTGCGTCACCGCAGGGCTTGCCGCGAGCTTCCACGCCAGCGCGTGTTCGCGTCCACCGCTGCCGATGACCAGTACTTTCATTGCATTCGTCCCGGCTGTGGCGGCTAGTGGCGGAAGTGACGGGTACCGGTAAACAGCATCGCCATACCGTGTTCGTTGGCCGCGGCAATCACCTCTTCGTCACGCATGGATCCGCCCGGTTGAATGACCGCGCTGATGCCGGCGGCTGCGGCCGCGTCAATGCCATCACGAAACGGAAAAAACGCATCCGATGCCATGACTGAACCGGTTACCGTCAGACCTTCCTCAGCCGCTTTAAGGCCCGCGATCTTGGCGCTGACGACGCGGCTCATCTGCCCTGCGCCGACACCGATCGTTTGGCCCTCACGGGCGTAGACGATCGCGTTCGATTTGACAAACCAGGCCACGGTCCAGGCGAAGTGTGCATCGGCCAACTCGATTGCGCTCGGCTGGCGCTCACTAACGACGCGCAGGTCGCCGCTGGCAAAGGGTTGCGCATCGGCCTCCTGGACCAGCAGCCCGCCGCCCACGCGTTTGTAGTCGAGACCGCGGGGACCGGTCGCTGCCGTGCCCGTGCTGAGCAGCCGCACATTTTTCCGGGCCTGTGCCACTTCGACGGCGCTCTCCGCCACCTCGGGGGCCACCACGACCTCCACAAACTGCCGCTCTAAAATGATGCTGAGGGTCGGGCCATCCAAGGGCCGGTTGAAGGCGATGATGCCGCCAAAGGCCGAGGTCGGATCCGTGGCGTAGGCGCGCTCGTAAGCGGCAAGGGGATCAGGCCCGAGAGCGACGCCACAGGGGTTGGCGTGCTTGACGATGACACAGGCGCACTCATCGAAGGACAGCACGCACTGCAGGGCCGCATCGGTATCCGCAACGTTGTTGAAGGACAGCGCTTTGCCCTGATGCTGCTCGAGCGCTGCAACGGTGCCCGCCTGCGGCGGCTGCTCCACATAAAACGCCGCGCGCTGGTGCGGATTCTCGCCGTAGCGCATGACCTGGCGCTTGCGAAAGGTCGGGGTCAGCGTATCGGGGAGCGGGTCCTGCGCTTCGAGCGTTGCGCCAAGGTACTGAGCGACCCGCGCGTCATAAGCGGCGGTATGCCGGAACGCTGCCAGTGCCAGCCGCTCCCGCAAAGCCAGGTCACTACCCCCGTCAGCCACTGCCGCGAGCACCGCGTCATAGTCGGCGGGGTCAACGACGATCATCACGTCCGCATGATTCTTCGCCGCGGCGCGGACCATGGTCGGGCCGCCAATGTCGATGTTCTCGATCGCTTCCGCGAAAGTGCAGTCCGGGCGGGCGATCGTTTCGGCAAAGGGGTACAGGTTGACGACGACCAGATCGATGGGCGCGATCCCGTGTTCCGCCATGACAGCGTCATCGGTGCCGCGACGGCCCAGAATCCCGCCATGAATCTTGGGGTGCAGAGTTTTTACCCGTCCATCCATGAGCTCCGGAGCCCCGGTGTGAGCGGCGACCTCGGTCACCGCCAGTCCGGCTTCCTGCAGCGCACGCCAGGTTCCGCCCGTGGACAGTAACTCGACGCCGGCCGCCGCCAGTCCCTCGGCAAAGGGCACCAGGCCCTGCTTGTTGGAAACACTCAGCAAAGCACGCGCTACCGGCCGCTGTCCCGCATCGCTCATCAGGCGCTCTCTGCCGGTGCCAGCTGCGCATCGAGCGCCAGGAGACTCGTCAGCTGCTCGGACGCATCCTCGAGCGCGTTGAAGCGGGAGCGCAGGGTCCGGGCGAGCGATTCCGGCACCGGAGCTTGCTCCAGGTACCAGCCCACGTGTTTGCGCGCGATGCGAGAACCGGCCCGAGGCCCGTAGAAGTCGTGGATGGCGGCGACATGGGCAGCGATGAACTCTCCCAGCTGCCGCGGCGCCGGGGCAGGTGCGACACCGGCCAGGGCCTGCGCGACCTGCCCGGGAAACCAGGGCCGGCCCAGGGCACCGCGCCCGATCATGATCCCGTCGACGCCGGTTGCCGCGAGCACCTCGCGCGCGCCGGCAATGGAGACGATATCTCCGTTCGCGAACACCGGGACCTGCAGTCGGTCCTTGATCGCCGCGACCGTGTCGAACTCCGCCTGGCCCTTGAAGCGGCAGGCGCGGGTGCGTCCGTGCACCGTCAGCGCCGCGATGCCCGCATCCTCGAGCTGCACAGCGACCGCCAGCCCATTGCGATGCTCGCGCGACCAGCCGGTACGCATCTTGGCCGTGACCGGCACCGGCACCGCGGCGACCACCGCGCGCACAATCGCTGCCATCAACGGCTCATCGCGCATCAGTGCGGAGCCAGCGGCTTTCTTACACACTTTCTTTGCCGGGCAGCCGAAGTTGATGTCGATGATCTCCGCAC
>JBCDIK010000096.1:0-13491 GCA_038749065.1 Pseudomonadota bacterium
GTCGATGAACAGGATCGCGAGTTTCTGGCGATGTCGGGCGGCGTCCTGCAGCAGAGACTGCGTCTCCCGGTAAAACCGAGTGCGATTGGGCAGCCCGGTCAGCGCGTCGTGTTCTGCCAGGTGCGCGATGCGCTCCACCTCTTCGTCCTTGCGCCGCGCGTCCTGCTCGAGCAGATAGCGCAGGCGGAAGTTCTCCTGCGCGTAGCGCTCTCGGGTTTCCCGGGCGGCAATACCGAGCACAGCGCAGCAGACCATGAGAAAGAGCTGCACCAGCAGTACTGCTGCAGGGTGATGCGTGGCCGCCAGGCCGTAGCTGCCGATCAGCAGGACGCTGAGCACCAGCAGCCGGCGCCGGGACAGGGGGACGATGCTGCACAGGCCGAACACCACCAGCAGCAATGCCGCATAGTAAGTCTCGCGGGCGATGTCATGCGCGGAACTGTGATAGAGCATGACGCTAATCGATCCGCCGATCGAAAGGATCAGCACGCTCGTGAGATCGTCGAGCCAGCGTCCGATGTGCGGTGACCAGGTGCTCAGCAAGCCCAGTACCACGACGCCTTCCAACAGGGCGCGTACGGATAGCGTCGTCGACCAGATGCCGCCGGAGACGCGGTAGTCGAAGATCATGAAAACGAGGTTCATGGCGCCCACGACGGTTGCGAGCGCCCGGATCAGGCGCAGCTTTTCGGGCATCAGGGAGTCCTGATACGCTTGCTCGAGCGTTGGCTCACCGTTCGAATGAGAGGGGTGTGGAGGGCGCATATCACCCCGAGTTTGCCCCATGGCCGGTCACAAAAAGCAGCATCTGCCCACAAAAACCTGCCTTCACTGCGGTCTGTCCTTCACCTGGCGGCGCAAATGGGCGCGGGATTGGGAACAGGTTCGCTATTGCTCGGAGCGCTGCCGCCGATCGGCGCGGGGCCGGGGCGCAGCCGCATCGCCGGAGGAGTCCACATGACCGACTATCACCAGGGCCTGGCCGCCGGTCCGGCCAACCACACGCCGTTATCGCCCGTGTCGCTGGTCAAGCGCACAGCACAGGCGTTTCCGGACACCCCCGCCATCGTATTTGATGGTGCCGTTCAGAGCTGGGCCCACACGTATGAGCGCTGCCGAAGACTCGCTGGCGCATTGCGCGTCGAGGGCGTCGACGGGCAGACAACGGTGGCAGCGTTGTGTCGCAACCTGCCCGCCGCGGTAGAACTCGCCTACGCGGTGCCGATGTCCCGCGGCGTGTTGAACATGATCAACACCCGCCTCGATCCGGAGGGTGTGGCCTTCATTCTCGACCACGGCGAGGCGGCCGTGCTGTTCGTCGACAGCGGGCTCGCCGCGGTGGCGGAAGCGGCGCTCGAGATCGCGGCGCGATCGCCGACCCTTGTGCTGATCGAGGATCCCCAGGCGCCCTTTCCTGAAGACTGGCGCGCCGGCGGCGTGCCCTATGAAGACTTTATGGCGGGGGCCGCGCCAGTCGCAGAAGACGACCTGCTGCCGAGCGATGAGTGGGATGCCATTGCGCTGAACTACACCTCGGGCACGACGGGCAATCCCAAGGGCGTGGTCTACCATCACCGCGGCGCCTACCTGAATGCGATCGGCAACAGCGTCGAGTGGTCCCTGCCGGCTCACCCGCGATACCTGTGGACCCTGCCTCTGTTTCACTGCAATGGCTGGTGTTTTCCCTGGACCCTGGCGGCGAAAGCCGGCACCAGTGTCTGCCTGCGTGCGCCGACCGGGCCCGACATTCTCGATGCCCTGCGCAGTGAGGCGGTGACGCATATGTGCGGCGCGCCCATTGTGCTCAACATGGCCACCACACAGGCGGAAGCCGATGCAGTGACGCTGCCGGCACCCGTGGCCTTCATGACCGCGGGCGCCGCACCGCCGGCTGCAGTGCTCGCCCGGGCCGAGCAGGTCGGCTTTGCGGTCACCCACGTTTACGGGCTGACCGAGGTCTACGGGCCGGCGGCCGTGTGCGCCTGGCGGGACGAGTGGAACGAAGCGCCCGCGGCGGAGCAGGCGCGGCTGCGCGCGCGTCAGGGCGTGAACTACGCGGTCCTGGAAGAACTGAGCGTGCGCGACCCGGAGACCCTGGCGGAAGTGCCCGCGGATGGCGCAACCATGGGCGAGGTGATGTTCCGCGGCAACGTGGTTATGAAGGGCTATCTGAAGAACCCTGAAGCCACGACCGCCGCCTTTGCCGGAGGGCACTTCCGCAGCGGCGATCTTGCCGTTCGCCATGCCGACGGCCACGTCGAGCTGAAGGATCGCTCCAAGGACATCATCATCTCCGGCGGCGAGAACATCTCCTCTATCGAG
Source organism: Pseudomonadota bacterium (assembly GCA_038749065.1). Classification (GTDB taxonomy): domain Bacteria; phylum Pseudomonadota; class Gammaproteobacteria; order Pseudomonadales; family Azotimanducaceae; genus CALHVX01. Next base: position 2,323 of record JBCDIK010000096.1, read on the forward strand.
GTTGAAGGCGTGCTCTACCAGCATCCGGATGTGGCCGAAGCTGCGGTCGTCGCGGCGCCGGACGAGAAGTGGGGGGAAACCCCCATGGCTTTCATCGAGTTGCGCCCGGGCGCGAGCGTGAGCAGCGATGCGGTGATCGCCTTCTGCCGTGAGCGCCTCGCGCATTTCAAATGCCCGCGGCACATTGCCTTCGAGCCGTTGCCGAAGACTTCGACGGGCAAGATTCAGAAGTTCGAGCTGCGCGCTCGCGCGCTCGCCGCGACCGGGGCCTAGGGGCGCGGCTCGAGCCAGCGCTCAAGCTTGTCCGCGATGGTCTGCAGGACCACCGGCTTGGCCGCGTGGTCATCCATACCAGCGGCCTGGCAGGCGGCCTGGTCCTCCAGCATGACGTTCGCGGTCATCGCGACAATGGGAACGCGCCGACGTTGCTGCGCCGCCTCCAGGGTGCGGATCCGGCGCGTGGCGTCGTAGCCATCGAGCACCGGCATCTGGCAATCCATGAAGATCAGATCGAAGGTCTGTTGCTGCCAGCGATCAATAGCGATCTCGCCGTTCTCGGCGAGCTCCACCTCGCAGTCAAGTTTCTGCAGGAGCTTGCGCGCCACGGTCTGGTTGACCCGATTGTCCTCCACCACCAGCACCCGGGCACCGCTGAACCGCCGGTGCGCGGGGCTGTCCATTCGGGCACCGATGCGGTCGGTGTGGCCTGCGCCGCTCGCACTCGGCAGTCGCAGCGAACAGGTAAAACAGGAACCGACGCCCGGCTCGCTTTCCACGGTGATCGTACCGCCCATCATTTCTGCCAGGCGCTGGCTGATGGTCAGGCCAAGGCCGGTCCCGCCGTAGCGGCGCGTCGTCGAGGCGTCCGCCTGCCGGAAGGCCTGGAACAGGTTGGCGATCACGGTTTCGCTCATGCCGATGCCGGTATCGATGACCTGAATCTGGATCGCCTCTCCACCCGCGTTCGTGGCCAGCGGCGCAAGGCGCAGCTCCACGCGCCCCTCGTCGGTGAACTTCACCGCGTTGCCGAGCAGATTCAGGAGAATCTGACGCACTCGGCCGCTGTCGCCCAGCACCTGCGGGGGCAGCTCAGGATCCACCGCTACCGCAAGGCTCAGGGTTTTCTTGCCCAGCCCTTTGCGCACCAGATCCATCACATCGCGGCCGGCCTCGGCCAGATCGAAGGGCGCTGATTCGAGTTCCAGACGGCCGGCTTCCACCTTCGAAAAGTCGAGCACATCATTGATAATGCTCAGCAGCGCGGTCCCGGAGGAGTAGATGATCCGCATCGCATCGCGCTGCTCATTGTTCAGTGGCGAATCCAGCAGCACCTGTGCCATGCCCATGACGCCGTTCATAGGTGTGCGGATCTCGTGGCTCATCATGGCCAGAAACTCGCTCTTGGCCCGTCCGGCCTCTTCCGCCTGCCGCAGCGCGCTCAGGATCGAACGCTCATGCCGTTTACGCGCGGAGACATCGCGGATGACCAGGGTGAAGGCATAGCCGGTGCTGGCGCTCCCGGCGATGGGGCTTAGGAACGCTTCTACCTCTCGGGCCGATGCCGTGTCATCGCCGACGAGCTGTAACTCTTTGCCCACTGACGCGCTGAGCGAGGTGAGCGCCGTCGGTGGCTCGAACAGGTCCATGGCCGCAATGCCCGGCTGCAGCCGGGCGCCCAGCAGGCTGCGGGCAGCCGGGTTGAAGTGCACAATGGTGCCATCGACGGCCAGCGTCAGGATGGACTCGCCGACGCTGTCGAGCACGGCCTTCAGTCGTGCCGCGGTGTCGTCGCGATCGGCTTCCGCACGCTTCTGCGCGTCGATGTTGAGCATCGTGCCGATCATGCGCTGGGCACGACCGTTCGCAAGCTGTGTGGTGCCCGCCGTCCGCACCCAGATGTAGTTGCCGCTGGCTCTTCGTAGCCGATAATCGAACTCGAACTTGCCACCATGTCGCAACAGCGTTCGGGTTCGGGCAATGAGCGTCGCCCGATCGTCTGGATGGACGAGGGCCGCGAACCAGGCGTTCAGGAGGACACCGTCCTCATGCCGGTCGATCTCCAGCCACTGCCAGAAGGCATCACTCACGTAGGCGGTGTCGTCCTCGAGGTTCAGATCGTAGATGGCGACGCCACTGCTGCGGATGGCGTTCGCCAGTCGTTCCTCGCTACGGATCAGGGCCCGTTCCTGGGCCTGCATCTCGGTGACATCCCAGCCCAGCACGACGTACCAGAGCTTGCCGAACTGACGCACCTGGGTGCTGACCGATTCAAGGTTGTAGCGGCTGCCGTCCTTGCGATGCATTTCCTCGATCGAGTGAAAGCTGCCATTGGCGCTGTAGCACGCCTGGGAACGCGCATCGAACTCTGGCGTGGCGATGATGGGGGCCAGCTGCTCGATGCGCATGCTCCGGAGCTCTGTTTCGCTGTAGCCGCTGTTGGCGCGCGCGGAGGGATTGGTTTCCAGAATGTGGCCATTCTCGTCGAGCACGTAGAGTTCGCTGGCGCTGTTGCGCAGGGCGAGATCCTTGACCTTGCTGTTGATGTCGCGCTGCCGTTCCCCGGTGACGTCCTGTAGCTGCAGGTCGATTCGTGAGCCGCTGCGGGTCAGGCGCAGGCGCAGCTCGATCCACATGGGTTGCCCATCGGGCGAGAGCACATCGAGTAGCACCTTCTGCGTGTTGCCGATTCCCAGCTGCGCAGCGCGCCAGGCGCCGAGGGCGGCGCCACGGTTACGGCACAGGCGCAGTAGCGAGCGGACGTGCGTGAACTGCGACCGGGGACGCCCCATCAGCGACTCGAAGCCGGTCGCCAGGCAGGTCACGCGACCGCTGGCGGGATCGATGGAGATGAAGCAGCCGGGCACCAGCTCGGCGATCTCGCTGATGGCCTGGGTTTCGCGCAGAGATGGTTGCTTGGCAGACATTGCCCGGTGAAGCGCCGCAGTACTTCTACAAGTCTAGAAGTTCTGCGTTCGGGGGCTGAGCCGGTCAGCCATTCTGGGCGCTGGTGCCGCCTGCGCCAGAAATCTGCCGCGCAGATCCGCGCGCAGCGCCAGCAAAGGCCTCAGCCGTGCTTCATGAGGCGCTGTTTCTGCCGGTCCCAGTCGCGGTTGCGTTCCGTCTGGCGCTTGTCGTGCTGCTTCTTGCCCTTGCCCAGAGCGAGTTCGCACTTTACCCGGTTCTCTTTCCAGTACAGCCGCGTCGCGACACAGGTGTACCCATCGGCCTGGGTCGCGGAAAAGAGCTTTGCGATTTCGCGGCTGTGCAGCAGCAGCTTACGTGTGCGCTGGGGCTCTGCGACGACGTGGGTCGAGGCGCTGACAAGGGGCGTGATGTTGACTCCGAGCAGCCAGGCCTCCCCATTGCGCAGGAGCACATAGCTGTCGACCATCTGCACCTTCCCTTCGCGCAGCGCCTTGACTTCCCAGCCGAGCAGCACCAGGCCCGCTTCAAAGGTGTCTTCGAGCAGATAATCGTGCCGCGCTCGCTTGTTCTGGGCGATCAGCGTTCCCGCTGGCTTTTTCTTTTTTCCTGCCATGGCCCGAGTATACGAGGTTCCCTGCGCCCCCGGTGCGCGCTTGTCCGGCCCGGGGCGATGGGTAACAATCCGCGCGATTCAGGGTGGACGGGAGATCTTATGGCGGTGGGCAGTGGCGGCGACAAGTCGCAGCACGGCATGTGGTCCAGCCGCTGGCTGTTCGTGCTGGCGGCGGCCGGTTCCGCAGTTGGGCTGGGCAACATCTGGAAGTTTCCCTACATCGCCGGAGAAAACGGTGGCGGCGCGTTCGTGCTGGTGTACCTGGGCTGCGTGCTGCTGGTCGGCTTGCCGATCATGATGGCGGAGGTGCTGCTCGGCCGCGCAGGTCGGGAAAGCCCGATCAACACCATGCGCAAGCACACTCGGGAGTTCGGTCGCAGCAAATTCTGGCTGCTGATCGGCTGGATGGGAGTGCTGGCGGGCTTCCTGATCCTGTCCTACTACGCGGTGATCGCCGGCTGGGCCCTGTACTACATCTATCTGATGGCCAGCGGTGCCTTCGACGGCGTGACGCCGGAGGTCGCCAGCGGCACCTTCAACAGTTTCCTTGCGAACCCCTGGGAACTGCTGCTGTGGCACACGGTGTTCATGATCATCACCGTCTATATCGTCGGCCGCGGCGTGATCAAGGGCGTCGAGACCGCCATCCGCTGGTTCATGCCCCTGCTGTTGCTGCTGCTCTTGGTCCTGCTGGGCTACGGATTCCAGTCAAGCGGCTTTGATGAGGGACTCGAATTCATGTTCGGGCTGAACTGGGAGTCCCTGTCGCCGGACGCGGTGCTGATCGCGATGGGACAGGCGTTCTTCACCTTAAGCCTCGGCATGGGCGCGATCATGGCTTACGGTGCTTACGTTCCGAAAGACACCTCGATCGCCAGCACCGTATTTACCATCGCGATGCTGGACACCTTCGTCGCGGTTGCTGCGGGGCTCGCCATCTTCCCGATCGTGTTTGCTAATGGCCTGGAGCCCGGTCAGGGACCGGGGCTCATGTTCGTTACCGTACCGTTGGCTTTTGGGCAGCTTCCCCTCGGCGCCCTGTTCGGCACCCTGTTTTTTGTGCTGGTGAGCTTTGCGGCAATCACCTCGGCGATCTCCTTGACGGAGCCGGCGCTCGCGTATCTGGTGGAGGAGTACAACGCCAAGCGACGGCGCGTGGCGATCTCCCTGGGCGTGATCTGCTGGGTGCTCGGAGTCGGGAGCGTGCTCTCTTTCAACCATTGGGCAGATCTCCACATCGTGGGTGAGCTGACCTTCTTCGACTTTGTGGATTACGTCTCCCAGAACATCATGCTGCCGCTCGGTGGTCTGCTGATCGCGCTGTTTGCGGCCTGGGCCGTGCCCAAGCGGCTGATCGGGGAGCAGCTGGGGATCAGCAGCGGATTCGGACACGCGCTGTGGAAGGTGCTCGCAGGCCTGCTGGCGCCGGCGGGGGTGGCCGTCGTTTTTGCGTACACGCTGTTTCCCGGCCTGTTCGCCTAGCCCATGGCGAGGCCGCGACCGGAGAATCCTTAAGGTGCCGCAGCTTCATCGGACAGCGCTACTGACCTGTAGTGCGGCGCGTATGTTTGCCGTGGTGAACGATATCGCGAGCTATCCCGAGTTTCTGCCCTGGTGCCGCGATGCGCAGGTGCTGGAGCGTCAGTCCGCTCCGGAGGTGGATGCCCGGGCCGAGACGATGGTGGCGTCCCTGCAGCTTGCCGCGAAGGGCTTCACCGAATCCTTTACCACGCGCAACCTGGCCATTCCGGACCGTCGCGTCGAGCTGGAGCTGGTCTCCGGGCCGTTCAGTCATTTTCAGGGGCGCTGGGAGATTGCGGCGATTGGCGATGCCGGCTGTCGAACGGAACTATTCGTCGACTTCGAGTTTCGTCGCGGCCTGACTCTCCTGAGTCGTCTCGTGGCCGGCTCCCTGGCGAGCTCCGCTGATCGTATTCTCGATGCGTTCTGCCAGCGCGCGGAAGCGCAACCCTGAGCGAGACCACGCCCAACCTGCTGAAGGTCTCCGTCGCCTATGCGCAGCCCGAGGCGCAATGGGTGATCGAGCTGACGCTGCCCCAGGGCGCGCGGGTGAGCGATGCGTTGGCGGCGGTTGCCGATCAGTCACCGTTTGCCTGGCTGGACCTGGCACAGATGCCGGTCGGCGTGTGGGGTGAGCAGGTCCCGCGCGAACGACTGCTGGCGGCCCATGACCGTGTTGAGCTGTATCGCCCCCTGCAGCGTGATCCCAAGGAAGCGCGGGTCGAGCGTGCGCGCGCTCAGGAACGCGCGCGGTCCAGCGAACGCGGACGCGCGGGAGATTCCTAGGGCGCCGGGGTGTCCTGCGCGTCCTCGGTGGGGGCCGCGGACTCGGGCAGATAGTCGCCGGTGAAGAAGGAGAGCACGTCGTTGTCGAAGAACAGTGTCAGTCGCTTTTCTTCCTCGTAGTAGCCGGGCACTTCAACCCGGTAGAGGTAGTCCCAGCGGTCGCTGCTGAAGCTGTTGCGCAGGATCGGCTCCCCCATGATGAACGCGACCTGGTTGCGCGTCATGCCCGGTTCGAGCTGATTGACCATGTCCTGAGTGATCACGTTGCCCTGCTGCACCGTGGCCCGGTACAGGCGCGGCAGGCTGCAGCCGCCGATAAGCAGAGTGGCGATGAGTAGCCCGAGTAGCCGTTGCGACACGGCGCGGGCGCTGCTGCGGGCAGGGCGCTGTTGAGAGAACATCATCGTGCTGATCGGAAGGGTGTCACTATGCGCGAGCGCCGCATGGTAGCCATGTCCTGCTGCCTTGCCCAGCGCAGTGTTGTCACGGTTTGTTGTCAGACAGCGGCCTCTTCGAGGAGCGTGGCCGCGTAGCTGCGCGTTTTCGCAGTCACTTTGGCGCCCGCCAGCATGCGCGCGACTTCTTCGAGCCGCGCCTGGTCGGCGAGTTCGCTGATCTGAGTGCCGGCGCTGGCATCCTTGAACACTTTGAGGTGTTGCTGGCCAAGCGCGGCGACCTGCGGGGCGTGGGTGACACACAAGATCTGTGTGTGCGCCGACAGGCGTCGGAGCAGTCGGCCGATGACGTCTGAGGTGGTGCCACCGACGCCGACATCCGCCTCATCCAGCACCAGGCAGGGCAGCGCGGTCTTCTCGGCGGCGACAACCTGAATGGCCAGGCTGATGCGCGACTGCTCGCCGCCCGAGGCGATCTTGCGCAGCGGCGCCGGGTCGGCGCTGGGGTTGGTGCGAATCAGGAACTCCACGGCTTCCTGCCCGTGCTCGCCGAGCTGTTCGCTGAAGGTGACCTGCAGCTCACCGGCCTCAATGCCCAGCAGCCGCATGTGCTCGCTGACCGCAGCGGCAAAGCCCTTGGCCGCCTTGCGCCGCTGCCGCGACAGCTTGGCGGCGGCCTTGTCGAAATCAGTCCGGGCGGCCTCCGCTGCCTTGCTCGCGTCTTCGTGCGCCGAGCGATCGAGATCCATGGCGGCGAGCTCTGTTGTCAGCGTCTCGATGTGCGCCTCGAGGCCCTCCGGTGCAACCCGGTGTTTGCGCGCAACCTCGTGAATCTGACCGAGTCGAGCTTCCAGTGCCGCAACGGTTTCCGCGTCCGAATCGAGGCTGTCGAGGTAGCTGCGCAGATCGCCCGCGCCTTCGCTCAGCAGGGCATCGGCCGAGGTCAGGCAGTCCAGCGCGCTGACGAGGGTGTCAGCATCGTCACGGATCCCCCGCAGAACCTTCAGGGCCTGCCCGACGGGGCTGTCTTCCAGGGTGCTCAGGGCGGCGGCGGCATCCTGGCGCAGGCTGTGGAGCTGGGCCAGGCGCCGGAACTGTGCCTCGGTCTCGGCGAACTCGCCCGGCTTGAGCGCCAGTTCCCCGAGCTCTTCCAGCTGGTAGGTCAGCAGCGCCTGCCGGTCGTCGTGCCGCTTCAGCGCTGCCGCGAGCGCTTCGGCCTCGCGACTCGCGCTGTGCCAGCGACGATAGGCCTCCCGCGCGGCGCGGCGATCCCGGGTCTGGCAGCCGTAGTCGTCGAGCAGCTCGCGCTGCACGTCGCGATCGCCGAGGCGATAACTCTCCTGCTGGCCATGAATATCGATCAACGGCTCGGCGAAGGCCTTCAGGCGGGACAGGGTGACCGGCGCGTCGTTGATGAAGGCCCGCGAGCGGCCTTCCCGGGAGACCACGCGCCGTACCAGCGCGCGGGTGGGCTGGTCGGGGTCGGCGAGCTCGGCCTCTGCGAGGGCGGCCTGCGCAGCAGGGTTTAAGGCCAGATCGAACTCGGCGATGACTTCCGCGCGAGCGGCGTCCTTGCGCACCGCATCGCTGTTCGCCCGTTCGCCCAGGACTAAAGACAGCGCGCCGAGCAGCATGGATTTGCCGGCCCCGGATTCGCCGGTCAGCACGGTCAACCCGGGCGTCAGCGTCAGGTCCAGCTCCCGGACGAGACCGACGTTGTTGACTGTAAGCTGACGAAGCATGGGCGTTGATCCGCTGGCTGCGCGACGGCCCGGGGGCATCGCAGGCATTTGAAAATCCGCCGCGGGCGGGGTTCACTAAAGCCGCGGGACGCCACCAAGTAAGTTGCAACTGTGAGCAAAAAGCAAGACTCCGTCGCGGTCGACGAGCGTGCGCAGACGCTGCTGAAACACCTTGTCGAGCACTACATCGACGAGGGCACGCCGGCGGCCTCCAAGGTGCTCGCGGCGCAGCCAGGGGTGGAGGTCAGCCCGGCGACAGTACGGAATATCATGGGTGAGCTTGAGTCCCAGGGACTGGTGCGGTCGCCGCACACGTCGGCGGGGAAGATCCCGACGCCAGCCGGCCTGCGGTTCTTCGTCGACAGCCTGCTCTCGCGGCAGCCGGTGAACGCCATGACCGTGGAGCAGCTGCAGACGCAGCTCAACCCGGACCTGGCGCCTAAGGACCTGGTCAGCTCTGCCTCCAAGCTACTGTCGCATCTCACGCGCATGACCTGCGTGGTGCTGTTGCCGCGCCAGGACAGTGCCGTGCTGCGCCACATCGAGTTTCTGCCTCTGGCGGGACAGCGGGCGCTGGTGATCCTGGTACTCAATGACCGGGAGGTCCAGAACCGCGTCATTCATCTGGAGCGCGAGTACAGCGAGACCGAGCTGACTCAGGCGGCGAACTTCATCAATCGCGAATTCGGCGGGCAGCCGCTCAGCGAGCTGCGCGAGCTGCTGCTGTCGTCGATGCAGGCGGATAAGGATCGGATGGACCAGCTCATGCAGTCGGCGCTGGACCTTGCGACCCGCGCCCTGGACGAGGGCGATGCCGAGGCGGAGGACGACCGCCAGGTTCTTGTGAGCGGCGAAGCAGCGCTGCTCGACCTCGATGCATCGACGGAGAACGTGCGCACCCTGTTTGAGGCGTTCACGCGGAAGAACGATATCCTGCAGCTGCTCGATCAGTGCCTGCGCTCGGATGGGATTCAGCTGTTCATCGGCCAGGAAGCGGGGGACGCGGTCTTTGATGACGTCAGCATCGTCACCGCGCGCTATGACGGCGGTGGCCAGGTCGCGGGGGTTCTGGGGGTCGTCGGCCCGACGCGGATGGCGTATCAGACGGTGATTCCTGTGGTCGATATCACGGCTCGGGTGCTCAGCGCCGCCATGAGCGCGCAGCAGGGCGGTCGTGGCTGACGCGCGCGTGGTGCCGCTGTCGAAGGCACTGCTCGAGCCGCTCGCGGCCCATCTCAAGCGCCATACCGCGGAGTCCGGGCGCGACGGCGACCGGGTGTTCATGCCCTTCGAGCCGGGGACCGATCAGGGACCGAGCGGGATCGATCCCGCGCGCTGGCAGCTGCCCCTCACGCAGCCCGGCTGGCAGCGCTGGTTTGTGGCCCTGTCGTCGGAAGTGTCCCCGGAGGCGCGCGTCGTCGGGCATCTGGATCTGAAGGGCGAGGCGCTGCCGACGGCTCGCCATCGCTGTGAACTCGGCATCGGGATCGAGCGGGCGTATCGCGGCGCGGGCCTGGGTCGAACGCTGATGCAGCGGGGGATCGACTTTGCCCGCGCAGCGCCGGAGCTGGACTGGCTGGATCTGCGCGTGTTTCGCCACAACGCGCCCGCCCGTGCCCTGTACGAAGCCCTGGGGTTCACCCTGCTGGGGATGGTGCCTGACCGCGTTCGGGTCGCAGGCCAGAAGATTGACGATTGCCTCATGACCCTGCCCGTGAGCCCGGAAATCGACCCTCGGGGTTGAAATTCCGGTCAGCGACCCCAAGTACGCGGCTCAGCGGAGGAAGAGGTGCCCCCCGTGGCGCACGAACACGACGATCACCCGGAGCAGGATCCGGGCGCTGGGCCCGACGCCGGTGAGCCGACGCCCGAGCCGGGCGCGAAGGCGGGCGCGGCAGAGGCTCCGGCGGTCAATCCCGATGTGGTGGAATCGCTGGAGTCGCAGGTGGCGGACCTGAAGGATCAGCTGCTGCGCTCTCAGGCCGAGATGGAAAACGTCCGGCGGCGGAGTGCCCGGGACGTCGAGAATGCCCACAAGTACGCCATCGAGAAATTTGCCGGCGAGCTGCTGCCGGTGGCTGACAGTCTCGAGAAAGCGGTCGAGACCGCCGAGAAAGCGGCGCAGGACGCCGGCGCGGACAGCGCCGCGAAGGCCATCGCCGAAGGCGTTGCACTCAGCCTGAAACTGTTTGTCGACAAGCTGGGCAAAGGGGGGGTCGAGCAGATCGACCCTCTTGGGCACCCCTTCGACCCGCAGCTTCACGAGGCCATGGCCATGGTGGAAAACCCGGCTGCGGAGCCCAACTCGGTGATGGATGTGATGCAGAAGGGCTACACCTTGAACGGCCGACTCGTGCGCGCCGCCATGGTGGTGGTCGCGAAGGCGCCGGCGGGCGAGCAATCGTAGGGCGTACCTTGAATTCACCGGGCCTGGCCAAACATTAGGGTCAGACCAAGCGCTGAGCGCGCGAACTTTGGAGAGTTTCGACATGGGCAAGATCATCGGCATCGACCTGGGCACCACCAACTCCTGTGTGGCGGTCCTCGAGGGCAAGGATCCCAAGGTCATCGAGAATTCCGAGGGCGACCGGACCACGCCGTCCATCATCGCCTACACGGACGACAACGAGATTCTGGTGGGCCAGAGCGCCAAGCGGCAGGCCGTCACGAATCCGCAGAACACCCTGTTTGCGGTGAAGCGGCTCATCGGCCGTAAGTTCGACAGCGACGTGGTGCAGAAGGACATCAAGATGGTGCCCTACAGCATCGTCAAGGCGAACAATGGTGACGCCTGGGTCGAGGTGAAGGGCGAGAAGCTCGCGCCGCCGCAGGTGTCTGCAGAAGTTCTGAAAAAAATGAAGAAGACCGCCGCGGAGTACCTGGGCGAAGCGGTCACCGAAGCGGTGATCACCGTGCCCGCTTACTTCGACGACTCGCAGCGGCAGGCGACCAAGGATGCCGGCAAGATCGCCGGGCTGGACGTTAAGCGCATCATCAACGAGCCGACCGCAGCGGCGCTCGCCTACGGGCTCGACAAGCAGCGGGGCGATGCCAAGGTCGTGGTCTATGACTTAGGTGGCGGTACCTTCGACGTGTCCGTGATCGAAATTGCCGAGGTTGACGGCGAGCACCAGTTCGAGGTGCTGGCCACCAACGGTGACACCTTCCTCGGCGGTGAGGACTTCGA
>JBCDIK010000097.1:0-13488 GCA_038749065.1 Pseudomonadota bacterium
CATGGACGTGTCCGAACTGTCCCCGGGCCTGTCCGAGCATCCGGTCTCCGCGCGCTTGCTCACGGCGCTCCAGTTCCGCCAGCTCGCAGTGCACGCCCACATAGTGGACGGGGAGACCCTCGAGCAGGCGCAGCCACTCGCTGCGTAGTGCTTCGTTCAGAACGACCTCATCCAGGATCAGATTGACCCCGCTATGAGCCATCGCGGCGGCAGCGATCTGGTGTGCATGCAGCGTCTGCCAGCCCACATCGCCGAAGGCGAGCTGCACCAGTCCCTCATCGTCGCGGACGAACCGAAAGCCTTCGGGATGCTTGTGGTAGCGCATCGGGATCATCGCGAAGGCGTCGTCGATGCCCGTGAGCAGGTAGGGCGTCGGCAGCGCTGCCTGGAGCGCGCGGGCAAGGCTCGATTTGCCGGCGGAGGTGCAGCCGTTGAGAAAAATCACCGTCACGGCGTTCGGCGCGTGTTCAGAAGGAGGGCTCCGTCAGCCTGGGTAACCCGTCGATGCTCTCCATGTTGGCTGCGAGCTGTCCTGCCCGCATACCCTGCGGGCCCAGCTTGTCCGCAAAGTTCTGGTAGTAGTCACGGGTGCCCGCATAGTCATAGAGGGGCACGTTCCAGCCGCAGGAGTCGGCGATGCGGTCCACCTCGAGCCGGATGATCGAGCGGACACCGGGCAGTTCTCCAAAGTGCGGCCGGAGCTCCGAAAAGGCCGGATCTGCGGCCTCCACCACACGCGCGGTGCCGTGCAGCCTTAAGATCAGCGGCGAGCCTTCGAAGGCGCAGAACATGATCACGAGGCGCCCGTTCTCCTTGATGTGGGCAATGGTCTCCACCCCGCTGCCGGTCACGTCCAGGTAGGCCACGGCCGTAGGATCCAGCACCGCAAAACTGTCCATACCCTTGGGCGAGATATTGACGTGCCCGTCTGCGCTTAAGGGCGCCGTGCCCACAAAGAACAGCTTCTGGGCGCGGATGAACTCGATCTGCTGTGGGGTGAGCGCTTCGTAGAGTTTGCCCATGGGTCCTCCTTGTTTTGCCGCAGCATACGGGGTCCCTGCTGACAGGGCCCTGTCAGTAGCCACCCAGCTCCTGCCAACGACACCGCCCGCTGGAAAAAACAAGACTGCCATTTTTGCGAAGTTGCGCCCAGGATCGGCCGCCTGCGACCGGAGATCCTCATGAGCGACATCCCCAGCGGCATCCAGCTCACCCCCTTTGATCCGGAGTTTGCGCGCGACCCCTACGCGGTCTACGCGCGCCTGCGGGCGGCGGCCCCCGTCCACTTCGATGGCATGGCCTACACGGTCAGCGCCTATGAGCCGGTGAGCGCGCTGCTTAAGGACCCGCGACTGTCCGTCGATCCCCGTAAGGTCGGTCAGCGGCTGGATCCGCGCGCCGACAACCCGGTCACGCAGCGCGCCCCGGACATGATGAACCTGGACGATCCGGAACATGCCCAGCAGCGGGCCCGGGTGATGCGGGCGTTCACCCCCCGCTCGGTGTCCGGCTTCGCCCCGCAGATCGAGCGCATCGCGAGGGAATTGCTCGCCGATCTGCCGGAAACCTTCGATGCGATCGAGCAGTACGCCGGCCCCTTGAGCACCCGTGTTATTGCGGAGTACCTGGGGGTCGGCTCGGCGCGCCACGACGATTTTCGGCGCTGGACCGACACGATGCGGATGCAGGGCTATCCGATCCCCTCGGAGTCGCAGTGGCAGGCCGTTGTGGAAGCCGACGCTGCCATGCGCGATTGCATGCGCGCGGTGGTCCATGAGCGCCGCAAAGCGCCCCGGGACGATCTGGTATCGCGGCTCGTGGGCGCGGACGCCAGCGAGGACGAGGTGGTTGATCTGTGCGCGCTGCTCGTCGGTGCTGGCAACTTCACCACCACCGACCTGATCGGCAATGCACTGCTGCGGTTCGCGGAAGTGGATCGCCAGCGGCTGCCTGAATTCGTAGAGGAAACGCTGCAGCTCGATCCGCCGTCGCTGTCACTGCGCCGGTGGGCGCTGGAGGACATCGAGGTGGGCGGCGAGACAATCCCGAAAGGCGCGGCGGTGTTTCTGCTGATCGGCGCTGCGAATCACGACCCGGATGCAGGCCATCACCTGGCCTTCGGACGTGGGATTCATCACTGTCTGGGCGCAGCGCTGGCGCGGCTGGAGACCGAGATTGCGCTGAAGGTGTTCCCCGCTTTCGAGGTGGATTCCTTCAAGCGGCGCAAGTCGCTGCTGTTCCGCGGCTGCGCGAATGTGATGGTGCGCCGCTTCTAGATCCGATAGACGCGCGTAGCAGTACCGGAGAACAGCGCGTCTTTCTCCGCCTCACTGAAGTCCTGAGCGATCTTCTTGAACCCGTTCCAGAGCACCGGCGCGCTGATCGTCAGCTTGTCCACGGGAAAGTTGCTTTCGAACATGCAGCGTTCGGGCCCGAAGCAGTCGATGGCGTGCAGGTGCCAGAAGCGCTGCGCTTCGGCAAATTCATCGGACGTGGGCGGTCGATCGCGACGCAGCCACCCCGGCCCGCCTATCGATAGCGCAATGCCGCCGAGCTTCACCGTGACATTTTCGCAGCGGGCAAGCGCGGCCATGTCGCGCTGCCAGCCCTCCACAATCTCGTCCCGGCGATCGCGGTAGATCCCATTGATGATTGGCGTGCCGAGGTGATTGAGCACGATGGGTGTGTCTGGGACCGCCTGTGCCAGCTCGATGAATGCCGGTAGCTGGTAGTGGTAGTGCCAGCTCTCGTAGCCGTAGCCGAGCCGGCCCAGCAGGCGCACGCCGTCGCGGAAGGCGGGCAGAGCAAAGAGGCCTTCCGGCGCGTTCCCGGCGATGGCGAGCTTGGCGCCGGCCTCCGCGCGCGCGCCGGCGTGCCGCACACCGCGGAACAGGCCGTTGGATGCTTCTGCGTGCTGGTGAACGATGTCCTCCGCCGCGGTGCCCAGGGTCAGATCGATGTGGGAGATGAGCGCGGCGATCTGTGACGGCGCGTTGTCATCCGCGGCCAGCTGCGCCGCGGCATCGGCGACGAACTCAACCTCGCCCAGGGAGCGCAGGGCCTTCGGCCCCTCGCGGCGATACTCAGCGCCGCACTCCAGGAACACTGTCTGCTCAATCCGATGCCCGCAGCCGGTGTCGGCGGCGAGTTCGGTCAGCGTGTAGGGAAAGGCGCCACCGCCGAGCCACAGATGATGGTGGCTATCGATGATGCGGCGATCCGGATCGATGATGTCTTCACGAACCTGGTCGAGCCAGTCGGGGCGGAGGGTGAGCGGCGAACTCATGGGAACCTCGCTGCGCAGGCGGCGCTGGTTGGCTGGAGGTGCACCGTGCTGGCCAAGGTGGCGAGCAGGCGGCACACTGATGGTCTGAGCCGATTGTGCCAGCTTCAGGAGTTGTCGCGCAGCGAGATGGCCGAGCACTCGAACAGTCTGGTAGATACGCTACAGGTCGAGAAGCGCGATCTGCTGCGCTTTCTGCGCAATCGTCTGGGCTGTGCGGACGCTGCAGACGACGTCTATCAGCACATCTCAGAGCAACTGCACACCGCGCCACCGGAAGCGCCCGTGGCCCAACCCCGAGCCTATCTGTTTCGCACGGCCGCGAACGCCGCCAACTCGCACCTACGGGCCCAGAACACACGCGCGAGCTATGAAGAAGCGGCTGCGGCACAGATGGCGCAGAGTGAACTGCGGGATCCGGAGCGCGTTGCATTTGGGCGGCGTGCGCTCGAGGTCGTCGAAGCGGCGCTCGCCGATTTGCCGGTTCTGACGCGACAGGTATTTGTCGCCGCGCGCTATCACGGGGTATCGCAGAAAGCGATTGCCGGGCGCTATCGGGTCAGCCTGTCCACGGTAGAAAAACACCTCGCCAAAGCCACCCGGCACTGTCACCGGCAGCTGCGCGCTGCCGGATTCAGCGGTGCCCTGAGGACACCGCGACTGGTGCACGAGCGAACACTCGGACCGGAGACAGACGCGTGAGCGGATCTCCGGGAGCGCCTCAGGAGGACCTCGTAGAAGCGGCTCTACTGCTGTTGATGCGTGTTCAGGACGATTCCGTAGTAGTGCGCAGCGAGACCCTGGCCCGCTGGAGCGAGCGTTCTCCCGCCCATGCTGAGGCCCTCGCTGAAGCGCGGGCCGAGTGGGCATTGGTCGGTCAGGCAACCCCGCCGCCTCTAACCCGGCTTGAGCGCGTGGCGCTCGCCCGTCAGAGTGCCTGGGCCAGCGCCATGGATCATCCGGTGCCGGCGGGACTGGGTTTCTGTGGCCTGCTGGCACTGGCATTGGTTCTCTTGGCGTCGCCGGATGTGGAAGGGCCTGTTTCCTCTCAGGTCGCATCGACACCCGCTGCCAGCTCGGGTCAGGTCATGCCCGCTCAGGCCGGGGATGCCGTTCGCTATCGAACGGGCCGCGGCGAGCAGCGGTACATTGCGCTGCCCGAGGGCTCCAGCCTCTGGCTGAACTGGAACTCTGAGGTGCTGGTCGCCGAGCTTGAGAACGAGGTGCACGTGGACGTGCTGCTGGGCGATGCGCTGTTCTCGGTCAGCGAAGGGACTGGCCGGCAGCTCGTGGTGCATGCCGGCGAAACCCTGGCTTACGCCCCGCAGACCCAGTTTGCCGTACACAGCCACTCGCCCCAGGACGCCTTCTTCCAGGTCAAGGAAGGGGTCGTGACCCTCATCGGCGCCGCAGCGAAACCGGTGCGGCTTGCGGCGGCTGAGCAGGCCTACTTTGAGAACGGCGCAGGATCAGCGCCCAGGCCCGCAAGCCCGGTCTCGATCGCGGCCTGGCGCGACGGCAAACTGATCTTTGATCAACGGCCGCTGATCGAGGTGCTCTACGAGTTGGCACACTACACGGAGCAGCCGCTGCGGGTGGGGGAGGTGATCGACGGTGGCGATCGAGTCTCGGCCACCTTTAACCTGGCCGATGCCGACCTCGCGCTGCTTGAGCTTGCGGATCAGTACCGACTCGAGGTGTACCACCCCGGCGCGGAGGCCGCGGTAGTGCGCTCGATCAGCGGGCCCAGGCTGTAGCGTTCAGGTCAGGCATCAGAACTGCCCTTCAAGCGTGAAGCGCACGAACATGCCGCGATCGCGATCGATGGTTTCGGTGCCACTGAAGGTGCCGGCGCGGCTGGGTGTAAAGAAGCGCCGCTCCCTGAAAAAGTTCCGGTCGCCGATGTTGCGCAGTGACAGGTTGGCGCGCACGCCGCGGAAGCGGGTGGTCTCGACAAAGACCGACCAGAACCCGCCGTTGGTGGAGCGGCTCTCTTCGTCGGCAAAGAACACGCGGTTGTCCTGGCTCGCCTCCCAGGCGAACCCCCAGGACAGCTTTCGTGCCGGTAGGTCCTGACGGAACTCGGCGAGCACCCTGGGCGAGCGCACATTCGAAAGCGGGCGGTTTCTGCCCGATAGTGGATCGGCGAAGTCCGAATCGCGCAGATCCAGCTCCAGCTCGAAGAGGCCGCCGGGCAGCAGTGGCGCCAGGGGCAGTGCAGCGGTCGCCGTGACGCCCCAGACACGTCCATCCCCCGCATTGGCGGCGCCGAAGCTGCCGCTGGCCAGGCCCACCTGCTCGATCACGTCATCGCGCCACTCGTGAAACAGCTCGAGGTTCAGCGCGCCGCGGGCCTCGGAGCGCAGATCCAGGGTTAGCGTGCCGCGGGTGGTCTGATCCGGGCCGAGCTCAGGGTTGCCGCCCAGTAGCCGGTCGTCCGCGGCTTCTGCCGAGGCCGCAAACTGGCTGAAGTCGAGCTGGCCCACAGTGCGGCGACCGCCCAGCCGCAGCTGCAGCCCCGGTCGCGCGTCGTAGATCAGGGTCGCGAAGGGTTTGGCGAACACATAGCTTTGCGCGTTGTCCGCACCGCCACTGACGGCGATTCGAGAGGCCTCCACCGCCATGCCCGCTTCCACCGTCAGCTTCTCACTGGCCGACCAGATGACATTGGCAAACACTTCGCCGCGGGTTTCTTCCACCACCGCATCGGCACCGGGTAACTGGATGACGGTGGTGGCGGTCCCTTCGCGGGTGACCAGGGACAGCATGCTTTCCTGGCGGTTATAGGCGATCTCCGCTCCGAACTCCGGCTTGAGCGCTGCATCGTCAACGCGGCCCAGCGTGCCGCGGAGTACCAGCTCGGTGCCATCCTGCTCCAGGGCAAAGACAGACTCACGGATCACGGTCCCTGGTGGGCGCGCGGTCTCGATCACCTGCTCATCGTCCAGCTGCGTCACAGACAAGAACGTGAGCGCTTTGCCGGACCACCCCTGCGCCAGCGGGCGCGTCCAGTCGATCCCCAGCTCGCCTTCGGCGACGATGCTGTCAAAGTCGATCTCGAAGCGCTCATCCGGGCGGCCATCAGGCAAGCGACCCTGGAAGCCCAGTCGTTCCGTGTCCGGCAGGAAATGGCTGCGGCCGACGCGCGCGGTCACGGTCAGGGTGCCGCCGGCCAGCTCGCGATCAGCATCGGTCGACAGGTAGCCCTGGGTAAAGACGCTCGGGCGGTCCTCCCGCTGCGTTGACCGAAGCGCACCGTCGGCATCGCGCTGTACCCGGAGCCCGGCGAGCGGGTAGCGCTCCCAGAACCCGTTGAGTTTGGTGGCGGTGTTCCAGCGACCGATCTGTCGGGTCACGGTGATTCTGGCGCCGGGGTACAGGATGCCGTCCGCGGCGCGTTCCAGAACGGTCCCCCAGTTGCCGGCGTTCGTGCCACTGCGACGAATCACGTTCGCCACAACCGCCTGCCCGGCGGCTTCGCTCAGTCCGGCGGAGCCCCGGATGACCTCGATCTGCGCCACCTGATTGGCGGGGATTCGGCGCAGGGCATCTTCGATGCCGCCCGACTTGATCGACGGCCGCTCGCCGTCGATCAGGACGTTGCCGGCTGCACCACCGAAGCCGCGCAGCGCTTCGTCACCGCTGCGCAGGGTGAAGCCGGGCAGGCGCTCGAGCAGGTCGAGGGCGGTTTGCGGATTGAAGCGATTGAAGAAGGCGCGATCGTAGCGCTTCGTACCCTGAGGCTCGGGGGCGGTCGTGGCGTCGCCGTTCGAACTCTGTGCCAGGGTGCCGGGTGCATAGAGCAGCGCCAGGAGCGCGATCCCTTGCGGTGCCAGCGTCCATGCCGGCCAACGCCAACGCCTGCCCGTATCCCTCAGTCCCTGCACACTTCCGCCGTTGCCCGAATTCGTAGACAGCGGGATGCGCAAGATCCCGCCTGACGGGAGGTAGACGCCTGCCAACGGGAGAACCCGTAACGGTCTTTTGGGCACCCGTCGCGGACTGACTTTCTGAAGTGGAAGCGGTTCGTTACGCTGCGGGCGCTCGGGCGCTAAGCCAGCCGCCCGCGAGATGGCAGTTTGGGGAGTCCAGCGATGACGGTGAGCGCGTTTCTAACGATTTTCGGGGCCGTGTTTCTGGCCGAGCTGGGCGATAAGACCCAACTGGCGACGGTGCTGTTTGCCTCCGACGCCAACCACAACGCGTACGCGGTGTTTCTGGCGGCCTCCCTGGCGCTCATTGCCAGCAGCGCCCTGGCGACGGTGGTGGGCGCCAACCTCGCGGCGCATGTGGATCCGCAGTATCTGTCCTATGCGGCGGGGGTGGGGTTCATCTTGATCGGGGTGTGGACCTTGTGGAGTGCGTAGGCCACCGGCTCGGCAGTGACATGGGTCGAGGCTGTGTATGGAGGAGAAAGCGGTATGAACGGATGGCGCAACGTCGATTTCGCAGGCGGTTTGGGCAGCCTGTTGATCCTTGGGCTGCTCACTGCCTGCACGGCGCCCGCCACCTCGCCGGATGACGCCTTCTCGCGCTATAGCGCGGCACAGTCCCCGGGCGCGGCGGTCATGGTGATTCGCGACGGTGAGGTGGTACACGCGAAGGGCTATGGCCTTGCGAATCTGGAGACCCAGGCCGCGCTTGATCCCGCCACGCCGGTTCGGTTGGGCTCCGTCTCGAAGGCGTTTACCGCCATGGCGATCGTGCTGCTCGCCGAAGCTGAGCAACTGACCTTCGATACGCCTGCGGTGCAGTGGGTGCCGGAGCTGAAGCGCTTTCCGACGGTCACGCTGCGGCACCTGCTCAACCATACGTCCGGTCTGCCCAGCTACTACGAGGACGAGAGCGGTCTGGAGACGCTGGCGACGGCCTTGAGCCGGCAGGCGATTCTGCAGAACGCTGAAGCGGCAGCGCTCTATCTGACCTGGGGAGAGCCGCGCTTTGCGCCCGGGGAGCGCTTTGAGTACAGCAACCCAGGCTACGAGATTCTGGCGCTGGTGGTTGAGCGCATCACCGGCAAAACCTTCGGGGAATACCTCCAGGCGGAGATCTTCACACCGCTTGGCATGAAGACCGCGGCCGTGCGCAGCCTGCCGGACACGGTCATTGCTCGCCGCGCGGTCGGGTACGCGCCAGACGGTTCGGGTTGGGTGGAAGCGGATGATCACTGGGGGAACTGGCTCGTCGGTGCCGGCGGCGTCTACGCCTCTCTGCAGGATCTGTATCTGTGGGATCAGGCGCTGGATCAATGGGCGGCGGGCGATCGGCTGCGCGAGGCCTTTGCACCAGCGGTGTTGAATGACGGCAGCGAGTCCCTCTACGGGTTTGGCTGGGAACTGAGTCCCTACGTCGGGCAGCCGGCGGTCTCACACACTGGCTCGTGGGTGGGCTTTCGGACCAGCTTTGTGCGCTACCCCGAGGCGCAGCTGTCGATCGTGGTGCTGTCGAATGCCTCATTGGATCTGGACGAATCGGTGGATGCGATCAGTCGCTACTATCTGAAGGGTTCGCCCTGACCCCGGCTTGCAGCCCGACGGTCGACTCCGGCACCTGGGGTGCGGGCCGAAACGGCGTCTCTGGGGGTAGGTGGCTCACGAGCAGCTTCAGATAGAACAGTGGCAGGAACCACTCGAGTCCCTTCGGGAACGCCAACCCATAGATCGTCGCCACCAGGAGGCAGGCGTACAGGGTGTAGGCAACGGGTCGCTTGAGATACAGCGGGCTCACGATGACCAGCGTGGCGCTCAGCATCAGCGCGCCCCCCGTCGTCAGGAACCAGCGGCCATCCCCGTCCAGAAACAGCCAGCACACGAGCGCAAGGTGCAATAGGTGGAGGGCGACGAACGCGAAGTGATGGCGCGCCTTCTGGCTGGGTCGGTGGTACCAGCGTTTCGCGCTCGACGTTGCATTGGTCACGATCCCGCCGGAAAGATCGAAGGCGAGGAGGGTCGCCACGACGTACTGCGTCGGGGTCCAGCCCAGGCCTGCGCGGAGGGTGTCGCCCAGCACGCAGGCCATCGCCAGGACGGGAATGACCCCTTGCAGGGCCAGCTCTGCGCCGGTCGCGCCCGGGCCGACCAGTCGATCCAGGGCGCCTTTGAAACCTGTCCTGGGTTCATCGTGGGACCCGTCGGCACAGCGCACACGCTGTTCATGAGCTGCGGAGGTGGCGAGCATCGAGGTCTGGGTGCTTGGTATTGATGGCTTCATGTGGGACCTCCAGCGCTACTCTTGAATGAACTGGCCAGGGGACAGGCCGAGCTCAGTGAGCGCTGCGTTCAGTGCTGAATCCTGATCGCTTTGCCGTTCCGCGTAGCCGTAGGCGGCGACCTCGAGATGGGGCGGGACGCCGGTGACCTCATAGGCAAGCCCATCCGCATCGGTGTACACCTCGTTCGCGAGCTCGACCTGCCAACCGTTCGGCAGGGGCTTTTCCAGGATGTCGGAGAGTGCGCCGATGGTCGGCTCACCGACCAGCGTGACCTGGGGCAGGGCGCGCATGGCCAGGCTGAACACCTCCGTTGCACTGGCGCTGAAGCCGCTGGTCAGCACGGCGACGGGATTGCCGTAGGTCACGCCAGCGAACGGCTCCAGGGATACGTCCTGTATCCGGCCGTCGCCCTCGATCGTTCGTGTGTACTTGCGCAGAGCCAACCGGCGCATGTCAGCGAATCGATTTGCCATGGCGATGGCGATGGGATCAGCACCGCCCGGCGCCAGCCGCACATCGACGATGATTGCCTGCGTATCCTGCAGATCGGCCAGTGCCTGGTCCAGAACACGCTCAATGTCCTGCAGCTGCGCGGCGATGGGCCGGTCGAGCTGCAGGATGAACGCGCCCACGAACACATAGCCGATGTCGTCGCCGATCCGCCCCCATTTGAAAAAGTCGTCGGAAGGCCCACCAGCTTCCACGAAGTCGTCCTGCAGATACACCTCATCCACGATCGCAAGCGCACGATTCAGCTCCTGGGAAAAGTAAGCCTCCAGCGACGTCAGCTCGTTTTGTGCCTCGAACTCGGCCCTGAAGTCGTCGAAGAACCCCCTCGGAGCGCCCGGGGAGAACACCTGATCGTTGGCGGTGATCGAGACGTGGACGTCATCGATGGGTTGCACGAGCTCGGTGAGCGCGGCGAACAGCGCCTCATCTGACATGCCATCGTGGACCGTCGGGCGTATGGCATCGTACTGCGCCAACCAGTCGACACCGCGCTCCTCGAAGAACGCGTAGTACTCATTGAAGGTGTGCCAGACGTGCTCGAACAGCTCGGTCGGCGAGGTGCCAATCGGGTTCTCGCACAGGGTGGGAAGCGATGCGATCTTGTCGTAGCGATCGGTAAACCCTGTGGGCGCAGCGCGCAGGGTGAACGCGCTGCCGTCCGTGCTCAGCCCCTCCAGCTGCGAGGTGAGGCTCGACAGCGCCTCAGCAGGCTGTTGAGCGCAGGTTTGCGTCGTGACGTCGTAGCTTGTGACGACGGTACCCGAGATGTCGAGCACGAGACCGTAGCCACGTTTCTCCCATTGGCCCTGGAGCTGGCTCTGGGTGGTGACCGGTGCGGGCGATGGTGTCGATCTGTCAGACCCCCCGCCACCCCCCCAGGCCGTGAGGGTCGTGAGACCGATGAGCAAACCAGCCCCGGCCAGTGTTTCTTTTGCTGCAAATTTCATGTGACTTCCTTTGCTGTTGGCGATGGAGTGATGCGTTTACTGAACGGTCCGTACGGAGGGATCGGTGGCTGATGGCCCACCGGACATCGCGGCATCGGTAGCGAACCAGATGACGACCAGCCCGAGCGCCACGAACGCCACCGCCACGGCATAGCGAGCGCCGCCGGTAGCGCTTCCGGTGGATACCTCCGCGCCTGAAAGCACGGCGCGCGCGTTGCGGCTGGCAAACATCAGGGGGACCGCTGCGCTCATGCCCAGCACTTCGACGAGCGCCAGGGCGAACGACATCGGCGTCTCAGAGCGCGGGAACAGCTGGGCGAGATCGACCGCATAGACCGCGAAGTAGGCGATGGCCGCGTAGAACGCGCCCTGAAGCGCCCACTGGCGCTGCCGAACGGCAAACCAGGCCAGCACGATCGAGCCGATGTCCAGGGTCGTGAGAAACAGGTTGAACGCAATCAGGATGCCCGGATGGATGTGCGAGAAGTCGCGGTTTTCAATGGGCCCGCCGGGGATCAGAGAAGACAGCAGGGCGGCTGAAACGATGAGCCAGAGCGCGGTTTGTTGATGGGGTTTAAGCGGCATGAGTAGGTCCTTGTTTCGGGTAGGGGCCGGCGGTAGACCGGATGGGTTAAGCGGGTCGTGCTGCGGCTGCGCCTGAAGACAGGGCGTCCGCCATGAAGTGGTTGCGATCGCGGTGGCCGACTTCGTCCTCGCGTACAGCGATGACGACGTCCCGGAGTCTTGCGTCGGCGTTCAGCCCCCAGTAGTCGATCGCCATAGCCGGCGCGGAGACGTTGTCGAGTCGCCCTGCATCGATCTCAGCCAGGTAGTCGCTGTAGCTCTTCACGGCTTCTTCTTCGAAGTAGCCAACCACCCGGTGGGCGGTGGTCGAAGAGATCAGGTAGAGCGCGAAATACGTTGCGAAGAACAGCGCTTGAACGATCAGAATCAGAGCCCGTTCAAAGCGGGTTGGCTGTGACACCTGAACGAAGGTCATCAGGTGCATGCGCTCGTTTTCCGCCTCGTCCAGCAACTCGCGAATCCAGCCGTTATCGTCACGGATCAGACGTAGCGCCTTCAGGTGCTGGAACAGACCGCCCACCAGGCCAGGTACGGCAGCCACGGTTTCGAGCACAACGGCGCGGTGGCCGTAGCGCTTGCGGAAAAACAGATCGGCGATGGACCGAAGCGCTTTGACGAAGCCAAAGGCCACGTAGTCGCGCAGGGCAGTCGGTGCTCGGTGCTGGGATGAATTAGACATAGCTCGTTTCCTTTCCGTTGCGGGGGATGGGGATGGACCGCCAGAGCGCGTGGTCCACGGTGCCGAAGCGACTCAGGGCCGCAGCCAATCGCAGGCCCTGATCACTGCTTTCGCGTTGGGGGCCGCCATGGCCCAGGTGAAGGCTGAGGTCACTGTTCGTGGGGTGGCGGCTGTAGACCGCGAGCAATAGTCCCGGCGCTTCTTTGGAGAGCTGTTCCAACAGCGGGGGCAGGTGCGCTTCCAGCCGTTGTAGGTCCGGCGTTCGAACGGTGATCGTTTCGAGCCACATGGCGTGTTCCAGTTGCAGTCGCGGTTACGGTTGCCGAGATTGCAGAAGGCGTGCCAGAAGATTTAATTTCATTAAAACAATGAGATAGAGGTGGGCTACTGTGAGAAATGCGGTTATTCGTAATTTTTAATTGCGAATAGTCGTGTTCGTGCTCAGAATTGCGATATATGGCGACAGACGATCCGTACTCGTTCTTCCATGCCGCAACGACGGCCATCTGCCAGCACCTTCAGCCTGAGAAGGGACTGCAGGCCTGCGCCCGGTTGCTCGCCGCGCATATGCCCGTCGGCACGATGTACCTGGAGGTTTACGAGCATGAGCTGGGGGCCATTCGCTCTATCGCGAAGGCGACGCCGGAAGTCGGTGAGGCGATGGACATGCTTGTGCCCATGAATGAAGCGCAACGCAGCATGATCACCGGGTTCCGAGATCAGGGACCCCGCGACAACGTGTTCATCGTGAATGAACCCAAAGCCGATCCTGTTTCGCGCACGATGCTGAGCGCTTTGGGTGAGCCCCTCGAGACGTCCGTACTGGGCACTTATCCCTTCCTGGATGAGCAGGCTGTGGGCAGCGTGGTCGTGACGGCGCCAGGCGAGGATCGGTATACCGAGGCTCACGCAGCGCGCTTCGGATTGCTGAAGAGCCCCTTTGCCATCGCGATCAAGAACGCAACGCGCTATCGCGAGATTCTGCGGCTGCAGGAACTACTCGCGGATGACAATCGCTATCTGCAGCAAGAGCTGATCCGCGATCAAGGTGAGCAGATCATCGGCGCTGACTTTGGCTTGGCCGATGTCATGCGCGCGGCGCGCCAGGTCGCTGCCCATGACAGCCCGGTACTGCTCTTTGGGGAAACGGGGGTCGGCAAGGATGTGATTGCAAACCACATTCATCAGCAGTCCAGCCGCCGCGATGGCCCGATGATCAAAGTGAACTGCGGGGCGATACCGGATGCGCTGATGGATAGTGAGCTCTTTGGAC
>JBCDIK010000098.1:0-13465 GCA_038749065.1 Pseudomonadota bacterium
CGGCGGCGCTTGCCTACGGCTGGGAGTACCGTGAGGCCCGCGCCATCTCCGCGGACAGCGGCCTGGGTTATGCGCTGGGCATCGTCTCCGTTGGCTGCATGATGACGCTGCTCGTCTATCCGCTGCGCAAACGGCTGCGCTTTCTGAAGTTTCTGGGGTCTGTGCGGAACTGGTTTCGCACCCATCAGCAGCTGGGCGTACTGGCGCCGATCGCGGCGCTCTATCACTGCAACTTCGAGCTGGGTTCCTTGAACAGCCGGGTTGCACTGTACTGCGCGCTCATCGTCGCTGGCAGCGGTCTCGTCGGCCGCTTTCTGTACCGGCGGCTGAATCGTAGCGTTGCCGGCCGGCGGACAGACTTAAAGCAGGTCAGGGCCGCGCTGGCCGCTGAAGTGTTTCCTCGTAACCGCGCGCTGACCTTTCTGCCGATCATGCGCGGGCGTATTCATCGTTTCGATCAGACCGTCGCCGACGCCGGTAATGGCCTCTGGTCGAGCCTCAGGATGGCCCTGCGGCTACGGCGCATGGCCCGCAAGGAGCGGCGAGTGCTGATGCACTTCTGCAACGAGCAACTGGCCAAGGTCAGCCGGACCAATCCCCTGATCGAATCCCACCAGGCGCGGCTCGCGGGATCCATGGACGGCTATCTCGTTGCGCACATGCGCAAGCTGCGACTGCTCGCGACGCTCCAGGCCTACGAGCGTCTATTCGCGCTGTGGCACGTGGTCCATCTGCCGTTTTTCGTGCTGCTGCTGCTCAGCGTGGTTGTGCACATTTACGCGGTCCACGCGTACTGATGGCGGGCAGCATGAACAGGCGCCGGGTGTCGCTGCGTATCGCGCTACTGCTGCTGATTGGACTGTCAGCACCCTCAGCCTGGGCGGTCTCCCTGGAGAAGCTGGTCATGCCCGGGCCGGTATCTGCAGTGCATGCGGATATCGAAGGGGAGTGTTCGGCTTGTCACTCACCGCTTGAAGAAGTGACTCAGCAGGCACTGTGTACCACCTGCCACGAGGATGTGGGTACTGATATGAGCGCCGGCACGGGCTTTCACGGGCGCCATCCCGCTGTGGCCGATGCCCAGTGTCAGTCCTGTCACGGCGAACACGAAGGCCGTGACGCGCAAACGCTGAAGTTTCCCATGGACAGCTTCGATCACGGCAAAACCGATTTTCCCCTGCTCTGGGGCCACTCCGGGCTGGCCTGCGAGAGCTGCCACGCGCCGACGGATACGTATCGGGAAGCGCCTTCGACCTGCGTGAGCTGCCACGGTGAAGACGATCCGCACAACGGCGCGCTCGGGACGCAGTGCGCAAGCTGTCACACCGAACGCAGCTGGACCCTCACCACCTTCAATCACGGTAATACGGCCTTTCCACTCACCGGCTCCCACGCGATAACGCAATGCGCCGGCTGCCATAGCGATGCGAGCTTCTCGAGCGTGGGGACGACCTGTGTGAGCTGTCATGGCGCAGATGATCCGCACAACGGCACCCTTGGGACCCAATGCGATCAGTGCCATAACACCACCGACTGGGAGACCGCGACGGGCTTTGACCATGCTCGGGAAACAGGTTTTCCGCTGCTCGGCGGCCATGCGCCGCTTGCCTGCAAGGACTGTCACCTGCCGGGCGAGCCGGTGACCGCCGCGCAGCCGGCCTGCGTCAGCTGTCATCGGGAAGATGATCCCCATGAGGGTAAGAACGGCGATGACTGCGGTGGCTGCCACAACGTGACGAGCTGGGTGAGCGTCGACTTCGATCACCAGGGCGTTTCCGGGTTCGCGCTGCTGGGGAGTCACCGCACGCTGGCCTGCACGGATTGCCATGAAGGCGCACTGAGCGATCCGGTCCCGCGGAACTGTGTGGGCTGCCATAGCGATGATCCGCACGAAGGCCAGCTCGGGGATCGCTGCGAGTCGTGCCACAACAACGATTCCTGGGTGCAGGAAGTGCGCTTTGACCATGCGCTGTCGCCCTTCCCCCTGCTGGGCAAGCATGCCTCCCTGCTGTGCGAAGACTGCCACCTGTCGCTGCGCTTCCACGATGTTGACGGCACCTGCGTCAGCTGCCATGCAGAAGACGACGTTCACGACGGTGCCTTCGGCAGCGATTGCGAGGGCTGCCATCAGCCCGGTGGCTGGAGCATCGCCCAGTTTGATCACGAGCAGCACAGCGGCTTCGCGCTGCTTGGTGCACACGATGCGCTGGCGTGTCAGAGCTGTCACGGCCAGCCGCGGCTGCTGCAGGCGGCGAGCCCCCAGGAGTGTGTGACCTGTCACCGGAGCGATGATCCGCACGCGGGCCACTTTGGCAGCGACTGCGCCCGCTGTCACAGCACGGAAGCATTCACGCCGGTGCGAGGTTACTGACATGAGGCGAGCACTTCTGATCGGCCTGCTGATCGCGCTGCCAGGGCTGTTGCCGGTTGCGGCGCACGCCCAGTCGAGCGTGAGCAGCAGCTTCGATCACTTCTCCACCGGGTTCGTGCTGGAAGGCGCGCACGCCCGCGCCACTTGCGACGGCTGCCATAGCGGCGGCGTGTTTACCGGTGTCGGCACGCAGTGCGCGAGCTGTCACTCCCAGTCCGGACTGGTGCAGGCAACGCCGCAGCCGCTGTTTCACATCACCAGTACCGATCAGTGCGGGAGCTGTCACAACAGCTTCAGCTGGACGAGTATCCGGCGTGTCGATCACCTGGAGGTCTTCGGCACCTGTGCCAGTTGCCATGACGGGCGCCGGGCAGGGGGCAAACCGATCACGCACCTGCCCACCAGCGACGATTGCGAGAACTGCCACAACACGATTTCCTGGCCCGCGGCGCGTTTTGATCACACGGGGATCAACAGCGGTTGCGCGGCCTGTCACAACGGGGTGCAGGCGATCGGTAAATCCATCAACCACATCCCGGCTTCGGATCAGTGCGAGAGCTGCCACAACACCATCAGCTTCGCCAGCGTCCTGCGGGTCGATCACTTCGAAGTGATCGGGACCTGCTCGAGCTGTCACAACAACCAGGTGGCGCCAGGACAGCCACCCGACCACATACCTACCACAGCCGAATGCGATAGCTGCCACAACACGATGTCGTGGTAAGGCTCGAAGGCCTGACCATGAGTGAATCAAGCGCTTCGACGGCGCATTGCCCGATCCTTCGGGCGCCGGACATACGGCCACGGGCACGGTTGCGGGTCCTGCTCTGCGCGGTGCTCGCGCCGCTCGTGATGCTGGTCCCGCCCGCTGTGCTGGCGCAGAGCTCCGATGCGCTCGCGGCGGCCCGGGAACAGCTTCTCGACGGAGACTATGCCGGTGGTATCGAGCGCTACCGGGCTGTGCTCGAAAGTGATGTGGTGGCCGATCATCCGGAGGCGCTCGAGTATCTGGGCGTGGCCTACGAGAAGTCGGGCCGGCAGGATCAGGCGTTGACGCGCTATCGGGAGTATCTGCAGCGTTTTCCCGATGCGCCGGGCAGCGCGCGTGTGCGCCAGCGCTTTGCTGCGCTCGAGGCGACGATCGCCCAAGCCCGCGCGCCGCGGCAGCCGCCGCGGGTGGCGGATCAGGTGGCGGGCATTGCAGACCCGGCGCCGGAGCCCGGCCCGGCGGCCCGTCCTGCTGCCCGAAGCTGGGACTGGTTCGGGGGCATCAGCCAGGACCTATGGCTCGACAGCTACGAGATCGACGGCGTCGACAACGCGATCGAGCGAAGCCAGATTCTGACCTTCGCCAATCTGGGTCTGCAGGGCCAGACCGATCGGCTGGATGTGCAGGCACGCCTCGACGCGGGCTACCTGCATACGCTGAGCGGCTATGACGACCGCGACCTGAACCAGGTGCACGTACACCGCGCTTTTGTGGGTGTCGAGGATGAGCCAACGGGTCTCGGGCTGCAGGCCGGGCGCATGAGCCAGTTCCAGGACGGGGTGCTGGGCCGTTTCGATGGCGCTCGTGGCAGCTGGCGCTGGCGGGAGCGCACCAGTGTGCACGTGACCGCCGGGATGCCGGTCGACAGCCCGCGATTTCAGGGCGACACCCGGCGACCTTTCGTAACCTTCGCTGCGGCGCGGGAAGGATTGCTCGATCAGTTCGATGTGCGCGCGTTTTTTGCACTGCGCCAGGTTGAGGGCGCGAGCGATCGGGAGGCCGTCGGTGGCGAGGTGCGCTGGCGGCGTGATCGCTGGCAGGTCATGGCCAACCTCGACTATGACCTGTCCTACCAGACCCTTAACTCGGTGTTTGCGCATGCGCAGTTCGCGGTCAACGATCGCCTGCGACTGTTCGCACGGGTTCAGAGTTACGCCTTGCCCTTCATCACGACCGGCAATGCGCTGATTGGTCAGCCTCTCGGCAGCATTGATGATCTGGCGGACAGCACCGTCCTGAGCGATGCTCAGCTGCGGACCGTCGCCCGGGATCGCACCGCGGATGTCTGGCAGGGCACTGGTGGCCTGAGCTGGTCTCTCTCGCAACGCTGGCACGCTAACGGCAGCATCACCTATATCGACTCGGACGCGTCCGTCGACAGCGTCGGCGTGGCGGCCCGCCCGCGCCGGCAGGAGTTTTTCACCCGCTTCAATCTGATTGGCTCCAGCGTTCTGCGGCCAGCGGATACGCTGCTGGTGGGTTACCAGCTACAAAGCACCACCACGGCGGACACCAACACCCTGCGCTTCGAGCTGCGCCTGCCCTTTGGTCGGCCTTTCGGCGGCGCTCTGCGGATTAATCCGCTTCTGAACGTGGGCTTTCGTGATGCGGTCGCTGCCGGCGACCAGCAGTTCTTCCTGGAGCCCGGACTGCGCGCGGTGTTCCGCTATGCCAAACGCTATCGGCTCGAGTTTCTCGGTCGCGGTCGCTGGACCGATCGCGATCTGCCTGCGTCGTTGCGCGGCACTGGTCTCTACGAGGACGACCAGGTGCGCAGCGCTGCCTACTTTCTGCAGCTTGGCTGGAGGGTTGACCTGTGAAGATGACGAGACTGTGCCTTTCTCTGCTCTGTCTGTGCGCGCTCCTGCCGCAGGCAGGTTGTGGTGTCCTCGGCCCGCGACTCGACCCGACGCTCGACCCCGTCAGTCGCGAGATGGTGGTCGCCCTGCGTGAACCGGTGGTTTACGTTCGCGCGGAGCCGGGCCTGTCCGTGTCCGCTCGCGACTATCTTTACCTGGGTCCGGTTGAGGGCAATGTGGCCGGTGACCAGCGGTACTACCTGTGGGTGGGGATGGCCGGGACTATCGACCGTGCTGGCGCAGGGCTCGTCGATGATCCCGCTTACGCCGTCGCGCTGGATGTCGATGGCTTCTCCCTGGAGCTGCCGCTTGCGGACTGGCACGATGATCTGGGCCAGAGCCCCTTCGAGGTGCGTGTGCCGCTGCGTCATTCCATGCGTGCGACGCTGACGAGCGATCAGCTCGCGCGTATCGCCCGCGCCGACGGCGTGGCGCTGTCCCTGATTACCGTTGCGGGCCAGGCGCGCGATTTTGCGCCCTGGCGCGGTGACTGGTCCGCCTGGGCCAACGTGGCCGATGACGCCGCGGTGGGCTTCGGCGTGGAGGTGTTGCGGCCCGGCGCTACTCGTTGAGGGCGTCGAGTTGCTCGCGGTACTTGCGCACCAGAGCCAGGTTCTCCTGAGGCTGATCCTCGAACAGGGCGAAGGCGCCGAGCATCTGTTCTTCCATCAGGGCGTAGGTCTCTGGCGGCAGCTGGTCCTTCATGGCCTGTAGCTGCGCACGTGCCTGCTCGATCTCCGCCCGGTTGCTCTCCATCTCAAGGCCCCCGTAGGCGAGCATGACCGCGTAGCTGGTCAGCGCGAAGTCCTTGCCGCTGGCAAAACCATGGCGCTTGAGAGCGCTGTACACGGTGGCATTGCCTTCCACCGCACTGGCCCAACTGTCGACCCCCGGATCCGCATCCATCTCGTCTTCCAGATCGAGGTTCATGGCCTCGATCTCTTTGCTGAGCGCGATGAACGCTCGCACTTTGGCGTCCGTCAGCGAGACGATCTGGGTGTCAGCGAAGCCATCCAGTGCACTGGTGGCGGCGCTGGCAGGCAGGCCCGCTGAGAGGGCGGAAAGCAGCATCAGGGACAGCAGGGCTGGAGAGGTGAAGCTTACGCGCATGAGCAGGTTCCGTTGCTTGGCGGTGGCCGCGAGTGTAGTGGCTGTGGATTCGTGAAGCCAAGGTGGCCGGAAAGTGAAGGCGGTATGCTGCGCCCATGATTGCCGTTGAACTGCGCGGTGCGCGCGTGCCCGTCGTTGGCTGGTTCGCGCACCACTACTTTTTCGTGATTTGCGAAGGGGCCCGGCGGGAACGCTGGGAGGTGTGGCAACGCGCGGAGCGCTGCGCCAGCAGCGCCGGGCACGTGCATCGTGACCTTTTGCCCTGGCGCGCAGGGGTCGGGTTCGGACCCAGCTTCCTGGTCAAGCGCTGGGAAGGATCGCGCGCACTCTTGCTGGCAGATCGACTACGGGCATCGCTCACGGCCTACCCGGAGCGGGGCCGTTACCGTTTCTGGCCTGGCCCCAACAGCAACAGTTTCGCGCAGTGGGTCCTTGGCTCGGACTACCCGTTGCCCTGGCCCGCGATTGGTGCTCGCTTCAGGGTGCGGGATCGGTGATCAGTGATCGATCAGAGCACGGAGCGCAGGGCGCGCCCCGGCTGGCAGGATGCGGCATGCCCCTTCGGGCACCCCGCAGATCCCAGGGTTGCGGGCTCTAGACGCCGGCTTCCTTCGTGGTTTTGACGATCGCTGCGGCGACCTTGTACGGATCCGCATTGGATGCCGGGCGACGGTCTTCCAGGCGACCTTTCCAGCCGTCTTCGACGGTGCCCACGGGAATCCGGATGGAGGCGCCGCGGTCGGAGACCCCGTAGCTGAACTGATCGATCGACTGCGTCTCGTGCGCACCGGTCAGCCGCTTGTCGTTGTCGGCGCCGTAGACGCTGATGTGACGCTGGATGTTCTTGCCGAACTCTTCGCAGATCTTGGTAAAGATCTCTTCGCTGCCGGAGGTGCGCATGGCGCCGTTAGAGAAGTTGGCGTGCATACCGCTGCCGTTCCAGTCCGTGTCACCCAGAGGCTTGGGACCCCACTCAATGGCCAGGCCGTACTTCTCGGCGGTGCGCTCGAGCAGGTAGCGAGACACCCAGATCTCGTCGCCGGAGCGCTTAGCGCCCTTCGCGAAGATCTGATATTCCCACTGGCCTGCGGCCACCTCGGCGTTAATGCCCTCGACGTTCAGGCCGGCTTCCAGGCAGATGTCCAGGTGCTCTTCGATGCATTCGCGGCCGTAGGCGTTGCTCGCGCCGACCGAGCAGTAGTAGGGGCCCTGGGGGCGCGGATAGCCGGCGCGGGGGAAGCCCGGCGGCAGGTCCGTGGATGGATCCCACAGGAAGTACTCCTGCTCGAAACCGAACCAGAAATCGTCGTCGTCATCGCCTTCGTCGATGGTCGCGCGACCGTTGGACTCGTGCGGCGTGCCGTCGGCGTTCAGCACCTCGGTCATCACCAGGTAGCCGTTATTGCGATCGGGGTCCGGCACGATGAAGACCGGCTTCAACAGGCAGTCAGAAGCACTGCCGTCCGCCTGCTCGGTGGAGCTGCCGTCGAAGGACCACATGGGGCACTCCTCCAGCGTGCCACCGAAGTCCGACTCGACGCGGGTCTTGCTGCGCAGGCTTTGCGTGGGCTTGTAGCCGTCCAGCCAGATGTATTCCAACTTTGATTTCATGGTGTGCCGTGCTCCTCCAGGGATATCGTCATTGTTCTTGGGCTGGTTCATCAACCACGTTTCGGGAGCCAGGTTCTGCAAAAACCGTTCCCAAATGTGGCGTCGCGGGTCCGTTTGCCCTATCGCGGTGCCTGGTCGGCTGCGGGGCGCCCGGGAATGGGGGCCAGCGCCAAGGGGTGTGTCCGTACCCGCCGCCAGGGGGCAGAGAGTATGCACAAAGTAAGTGCGAATGGGCAGTCATGAGCGCGTGGCAAAGGCATGATGCACCTTTATGGTGCGTCGCAGTCAGCCTTCGAGCGCCTGGTGCTGCCAGTCCTCCGTTAGCAGCCGGATCAGGGTGCCGCAGTTGGGTAAGCGGTCTGCCGGGGGATGGGCGAGGGCGCGCATGGCAGTCTGCTCCAGCAGCGGGGGAATCGGCTGAGGCGGCCGGTGGGCAGAGGGCGCGACCGGTGGGCCGGCCAGGATCGCTTCGCTTGCTTCGCGGACGGTCTCGGCCTGCACCGGCGGCCGCCCGGCCAGTACCTCGTAGAGCACTGCGCCCAGGCTGAAGATGTCGGTGCGATAGTCGATGTCCGGGTCCCGACGGATCTGCTCTGGCGACATGTAGGTGACTGTCCCCTGCAGCGCGCCCTGGCCAGTCAGCCCATCATTGCGCATCGTGCCGGCAGTGCTGCGCGACTGCGGCTGTGCCACCGGGTCGTTGCCGCCGTCCGCGTTCCAGACCTTGGCCAGTCCCCAGTCCAGCAGCAGCACCTCGCCAAAGGGGCCGACCAGAATGTTCTCCGGTTTGATGTCCCGGTGGATGACCCGGTGGCTGTGTGCGTAGTCCAGCGCTTGTGCGACCTGCACGATGACGTCGACGAGCTGGGTCAGATCATAGCGATCGCGGTAATCGAGGACCTCGCGCAACGTATAGCCGTGGACGAGCTTCATGGTGAAGTAGTAGTGCCCGCGGTTGTCGCGGCCAAGCTCGTAGGTCGGCACGGTGTTCGGATGCTGCAGCATGGCGCTGACCCGGGCCTCCCGCAGCAGCCGGCGCTGCTCCGCGGGATCGTCCTGAAACTCCGGGCGCAGACTCTTGTAGCAGACTACGCGCCCAAGATGCATGTCCTTGCAGGACTGGATGATGGATTTGCCGCCGCGGGCGATGGTTTTGAAGTACGCGTAGCGGGTGTGGGGATTAAGCGTTTCCGGCAACGGCCGATCCGAGTCCTCGAGGTAGATGAGGGCGTAGTCGTCTTTGGGAGGCTCGGCAAAGTCCGTCATGGGTGCGGTACCGCAGAAGCAGTAAGCTTGGATGATGGATGACCAGACCACCCGCGGAAAGCTCAACCTCGAAACAGCGCCGATGCGCTGGTCAGCGCTGGCCCCGTTTTTCGCCCGGGGGCAGCTGATCGCGGTCACCCGTCCGCTGAGCCTGCTCGATGCTGCGACCGCGGTGGCAGAAGATGATCAGGAACAGATCCAGCGCTGGTTAAACGAGCAGGCTGTCGCGCCGGTCAGCGATGCGTTGGCACGGCGCTGGCAGGAGCGCGAGGCCCTACTGTGGGCTGTGGTCGTTCGGCCGTTTGTGCTCGTTCAGGATGACCCGGAGCGCCTCGACCCTCAGTCAGACCCTCAGTCGGATCCGCAGGCCTCGTCGTAGTCGTCGTCTTCGAACAGGCTCATGAGGGCGAGGCCGCGTGGCGAGAGCCGATAGAATACTTCCCTGCCCCGGCGCTTCTGGCGCAGCAGGCCGACGGCCAGGAGCCGGTGCAGTAGCTGGGACACAGCGCTCGGCGTCGCATGGGTCAGCGCCGCCAGCTCCGTGGTCGTGGCGGGTTGCGCAAGCGCCAGCAGCAGGCGCACCTTCGAATGGCCGAACAGCGGTGCCAACTGCTTGATGCGCCGCTCATTCGCGGCGCTGTGCAGGCGGTGGTTTGGGATCTGAACCGGTCGTGGACAGGGGCTGACTTGCTGATCATCCATGAGGCCAGTAAAAGGGGTGGTGCAGCTGACTGCTTGACCGGTGCCTGACCGAGCCTGACGAAGTATGACCGACCCCGAAAATACGCGTTTACCTGACAGTATTGGAGTGCAGTACCGTTTTGCACGGTTCCGTCTCTGCACGAGCACGTGGAAACTGTGGGACCTGAGCTGCGAGCCGGAGGCGGAGGTGCCGCTGGACGGGAAAGCGCCGCAGGTCCTCGAATACCTGCTCTCGCATCGGGATCGCATCGTCAGCAAGGATGAGCTGTTGAGCGAAGTCTGGAAGGGGCAGGTGGTCAGTGAGAATGCCCTGACCCAGGTCATCACGCGCCTGCGGCGCGCGCTCGGCGACAGTTCCCGGCAGGCGGCGCTCATCCAGACCGTCCGCAACCGCGGTTACCGCTACATAGGCCCGCTCGATAATGAGGGCGCGCTCCCTGTCGCTGCTGAGCCACGGCGCTGGCCCGTCCTGGCGCTGGCGAGCGCTGCGACGCTGGCGCTGGCGTTGGGCGTGTACTTCAGCGGCGTCGCGGATCGCTTTGCTCCGAGCGCCGCGCAGACCGAGCTGCAAACCCTCGACAGCGCGGTCCGGGACGAAGCGCTGGCGGCGCTGCGCGGCGTCGCGCTCGACATTCGCGGTGTGGACGGGGACCCCGTCGCAAGCGCCTACGCGGACAGTATCGCCAGTGGTCTCGCAATCGTTCTGCCCGGGCTCTTCATGGAGCCGGATCCGGCGCCAGCGCCTGCCGCGGCAGGCGCCGCGACCTTTGGGACCAGCGCCCTGCCGGTTCTCACCGGGACGCTATCGACGCACGCACACGAGTTGTTGATCAATCTCGAGCTGCAGGGGCCGGACGCGCAGATCCTGTGGCGCGTGCAGGATCTGCGGGTGCCGACGGAGCGCGCGATGCACTATCGCATGCACCTCGCCGAAACGCTGGCCTCCATCACGCGGCGCCCGCTGCATCCGGATCTGCGCAGCGAGCTGGAGTTCGCGATCCAGCAGCCGCAAACACCGCTGGAACTGCTCGTGGCCGGCCGCGCCGAGTATCTGGAGTTCGAGTACGGTGCCAACGAGCGGGCGATCGAGTTTTTCGAACGGGCACTCCGCCAGGAGCCTGAATTCGTTGCGGCGCGGTCGTCGCTGGCGCTCGCGATCGTCGCCCGGGCGCATCGCTTCGAGATGGATGATCGCTGGCTCGAAGAAGGCGTGGCCATCGCGCAGGAAACGATCAATGCGAGCAAGGACGCTTACGATGCCTGGCGCGCTCTGGGCATCGTCGCGCTCGAGGAGCAGAAACCCTACGTGGCTCTGGAGTACTTCCAGACCGCACTGGCCCTCGCACCGCGCCACTACCCGACCGTGTACACGGTGTCGCAGACCCTGTTCAACATGGGGCGCCTGGATGAGGCGGTCGAGATTCACGCCCGTTTTCCGGAGCATCCCTACGGGCGTGCGATGCTGGTCAGCTACCTGATCGAGCTCGGGCTGCACGATGAAGCCGAACGCTACAGTGCCATCCCGTTCCCGCGGGAGCAGGAGTTCGCGCTGGTGAACTTCGCGCTGCTGTACAAGGCGGCGGTCTCAGGCAACATCGGTGAAGCGCGCGAGCTGGGCGCAGATCTGCGCCGCGCCTATCCGGACATGCGCGCGTCCCTGCTGCTGCTGTGCGCCGAGATCGAGCAGCGGGCGGGAAATGACGATGGGGCGCGGCAGATGTTCCGGGATGCCTACGAAGCGAATCCCGAAGGCGTCGGCGCACGGCTGCGCATGGCGGAGATCTGGCTCGAGGAAGGGCAGCGGGAACGCGCGATCGCCATGCTCGACCGGGTGATTCTCGAGGGCCACAAGCGCTTTGAGATCGAGCTGGCGCGCTGGCCTCAGCTGCGCGAACTCGCGCTGGCGGCAGCGCTCAAGGGCGATGTGGAGCAGGCGCTGATCTGGCGCGCCCGCTCCATCGAGGCCGGGGCCTACACCAATGACTGGGATCACACGGACAGCCGCTTCGCCGCGATCGCAGGTCACCCGAGCTTCGCCAAGCAGACGCTGCTGATGCAGGCGCGCGTGACCAAGATGCGCAGCCGCGCGCTCGATTCGCTGCTCGCCGGGTCCCCGCCCGCGAGCGAGTCCGAAAACAATCAGGGTCCACTGGTCAAGGGCGAGCCCTGAGGTCGCGTGTGCCGCGCCGTTTCGCGGCGATTTCTCACGAGCGAGCGGTATGCTTGCCGAAACACGGCGGGTGAGGGGAAACCATGACGATTGCAGACAGCATGAACGGCAAGGTGGCGGTGGTGACCGGCGCCAGCCGCGGGATCGGCAAGGGCATTGCGCTGGCGCTCGGCGAGCGCGGCGCCAAGGTCTTCGTGACCGGCCGCTCTACCGGTCCGGGCGAGCGCACCATCGACACGACTGCTGCGGAGATCACCGCGGTCGGCGGCCAGGGGGTCGCGATCCCCTGCGATCACGGCGACGACGCGCAGATCGAACGGCTCTTCGAGGCGGTGGCCGAGCAGGCGCCGCACATCGACTTTCTGGTGAACAACGTCTACAAGATCCCCAACCCACCGGCCTGGGGTGGCGGCTTCTGGGATCACCCGATTCAGGTTTGGGACGACCAGGTCGGCATCGGCCTGCGCGCGCACTACGTGGCGAGCTGGCACGCGGCCCGGCTGCTGTTCGCGGCCCCTCCGGGAGCGGCCATTCTCAACGTGTCCTCGCCGGGTGGGCAGAGCTACCACTTCTCGAGCTCCTACGGCGCCGGCAAGGCGGGCCTGGACCGGTTGACCGCCGACATGGCCATCGAGCTCGAGCCCAAGGGCGTTGCCGCGTGCACGCTCTACCCCGGGTCCGTGGCGACGGAGTTCATCCAGGATGCGGCGGCCACCCAGGACATCGATCTGTCGAAGTCGCAATCGACCCAGTTCGTCGGCCGCAGCGCTGCCGCGCTGCTGGTGGCACCGGATCTGATGGCGCGCTCGGGCTCCATCCAGTGGGTTGAAGATCTGGCAGAAGAGTTCGACATCACCGAGGCGGACGGGACACGGCCGCCGCGCTACGAGCAGCGGGCGGCTCGCTGACGGCGCCGGCAGAACCCCGGGAGGGACTGCGGGGCACGACCCTGGCGCTGATCGCCTTCTGCGCCTTTCCCGTTGGCGATGCGATCATCAAATCGCTGGCCGGACAGTGGCCGGCATCCGGGATCGCGAGTGTGCGGTTTGTGCTGGCGGCTGTGGGCCTGGCTTTGCTGCTGTGGCTGCGCGAGGGGGCGCGGGGCTTTCGCGTGCAGCGGCCCTGGCTGCACGCGGCCCGGGGCCTGGCGTTGGCTGGCGCGACGACCTGTTTTTTTAACGCGATTTTTCTGATGCCGCTCGCGGAAGCGGTCACCATTCAGTTCGTGAACCCGGTGCTGACCGCGTTGCTGTCGGCCTGGCTGCTTCGCGAACGGCCTCCGCGGGCCGCCTGGCCGGCAACGGTGCTCGCGCTCGCAGGTGTCCTGGTCATGCTCCGGCCCGGATTCAGCACCCTGGGCCTGAGTGCGCTGCTGCCGCTGGGCGCCGCCCTGTGCGTATCGTTCCTGATGATCCTCAATCGCATGGTGTCGACCCAGCGCTCCGTCTGGGCGGCGCAGTTTTTGGTGGCGGCCTGGGCCAGCGTCTTTCTGCTGCTGGTGACCGTCCTCGGGCACTTCGCCTACGAGCCCATGCGCATTGCCGAGCCCCCGGGACTGCGGGTTCTGCTGTGCTGCGCGCTGGTCGCGATCACCGCCAGCGCGTCCC